>NZ_JBQRKO010000001.1:0-389461 GCF_052318935.1 Niallia sp. 01092
CAGTTATAGAGTTATCTCTATAACTGTTTTCGTACTGTAGAATATGTTATAAGATAAAAATTAATAACAAGGATGATTATAAAACACTGTAATATCAATGATTTTTTATAATTATATTGCTCACATTTCGGCTTTTTTCCGTATGACTCTTAAGATTTATTGCGGATTTTTTCCAACACCACATCCAACTCATCAGGGCGCAATAGCTCGATCGGAGAATATCCTCCTTGCTCAAACTGTATCGAATCTGCCTCAACGAGCAATACATATTTATTATTTACCTTAGCCAAATGAATACTATCACCATAATCACTCAGCAATCCTTTCACGGCAATATGGTCAAGCTTCATCTTTAACTCCGCATCTGGTGAATGCTCAATAATTTGAGCGGTTGCTTCAACAACTTGTTCTGTGGTGAAACGTTCTTGCAATTCACGCTTTGGACTCGTAGCCCACACTTCCATCGCTGTTTCGAACTGCTCTTTTTCTTCACTTTCTGTATCATACGTTTCTTCAATATGGGTCTGTACCATTGTCATTACTTGCGATTTGATGATTTCTGGCATCGATTCTCCATATTCTACAAATTTCAGGAAATCCTCGAAATAGCGTGCATGGGAAGATTGATGGATTTTCAGTTCATTTTCCTCTATCATGCCTTCTTCTGGCATGTAGGGGACAATCCATATATGTTTTATGTTTAATGTAACTAGGTCACATGGTAAGTCACAGTTAGTCTATAATTTCATCTAATTTATCACTCACAGATCGCTGCATATTTGGCAATACATGCGAATATATATTAAATGTTGTTTCAATATTGCTGTGACCAAGTCGCTCGCTTATGAGTTTTATATTGACATTTTGCTCAACAAGTAAAGTAACATGTGTCGCACGGGTATCGTGAAATCGAATTCTTGGTAGTCCTAACTTTTCTGTTAACACGTAAAACTCTTTACGGAAATTACGAGGAATCATTGGCGAACCATATCGAGTAGGAAGAACTAGGTCATTGTCTCGATAGATACCAGTACATCTTTCTTTTTCCCATTCGATTTGCTCACGGTGTAATAATAACATGTTTAATAATTTATTCGAGATAGCAATAGATCTTACACTAGAGTTATTTTTTGCACCCTGTTTAATTTCACCCGATTGTGAGACTGTTTGACGAATATAGATGATTTTGTTTTCGAAGTCAATATCTCTCCAACGTAAACCGAGAATCTCTCCTTGCCGCAAGCCAGCTAGTAGTCCTAGTTGTATACCGATTAAACATCTAGTTACACGGCACACATGTGGTGCATTTTTGAGGAAATAGTTTACTTGTTTAAGAGTCCAGACGGTCATTTCACGCTTTCTACGCTTTGGTAACGTAACTTCTTGAGCTGGATTATTCTTAATAAGACTACGTAATTGTGCTTTTTTTAATGATCCGTAAATAATACGAAAAATTAGATGGGTGGTATGGGCTGAATGACCTTGCTCATGTGAATCATTAACTAAATTTTGGATATGACTGTATTTAATCTCTTGTAATTTAATATGACCAAGCTTAGGCAGTATATTATTTTCATAAATAATAAGATGTGTTTCGTATGTTGAGGTCTGAAGTTTAATTTTTCTTTCTCTCCAATACTCGCCCATATACTGAGCATAAGTTAATTTAGAAATATCTACAAATTCATTATCTAAAACTTCTCTTTTTACTTCTAAAAAAGCCTTCATAGCCTCATCTCTAGAAGCAAATCCCCTACGTCTAATTTGTTTTCTTTTACCGGTAATTGGATCTTTCCCAGCAGAAATACAAAATTCCCATTTGCCAGTCTTATCGTTTTTCTTTACGGTCGTCATGCTACAAGAGCCTCCTTAAACTCTCATAGCATGTCTCTACACTAAAATTATTTTATCATATCCCATAAAATAACAAAACGATGCTTACTTATTCGGCATCGTCTTTTGCATTCTTTATATGAGATATAACTTCTTCAATACTACAATCTAGATAATTACAAATATCATCAATCACTTTCATAGAAATATATTCATCTTTTCCTATTTTAGCAATTGTTGCAGAAGACGCCTTAATACTGTTCTGTAATTCTTTTTTAGATATTTTTTGTTTATGCAATGTTGTGATTAATGGAGCATATGAAATCATAAATGACCTCCTTATAGTAAAGATTTCTTTAATAAGTATAACATATCTTTAAAAAACTAAAATAATTTGTTGACAACGAAATTCAGAAAGGTTAATATATCTTTAGAAAGTTAAATATTATTTTATAAAAATAAACGAAAGGGTGAGCAAATGTACGAAATAGTTAAATTTCTCGTTGATGAGTCAGAAACAAATGGCTTAGGGAAACTCATTCAAGTGGAAGGCTGGTTAATGGCAGGATATAAGCTTAATGAAAATCATTGCTTATATATTAGTTCCGAACAGTTGATTTTAACAAGAAACCTTCACAAGTCTGATTTGGATATCTATTACACAACTTCATCTGTCCTGTTAGGGAAGACTCCTAATGATATTAAAGATGAAAGGGAGTATATTAACAAGTTTCTACAAAAATTAATGTTTACCCCATTATTAGACTGGCTTTTAAGCGAAAGTTTCGAGAATCATCTAGAAGACATTTCTGAAGATTTTTGGTTAACGGACGGTGTTGAGTAATGGATCATGCTATTTCTTCATTGCAACCATACTTGGAATGTGAATTGGATGAATTAACGGAAGAATGGCAGTCAAAAAAATACAAAAAATTATCCGATTTTCCTTCATATCCACCAGCTAAAGCCTTAGTAGACGCTATACATCGTTTAGAAAAGTATTATTACGGTGAATTTAAAACTATGTCCTTGAAAGAAGAAATGAAATGGAGAGAGGGTTTCTAATGGTGGTTACAACTAAAGAATGGAAAAGTCTTTCGTCAAAAATGAAATATTTATTACTTGTTGGATTATCCACGGTACAAAAAGAGAAGTAATTTAATCGGAATAAAAATTTAAAATTTGGGAGAGATACATATGAACGAATTAAATATTGATAAAGTATTAGAGTTAGAATACATGATCGAAGCATTAGAAATCCAAGTAGGAGCGATAATGGGTGGCTTAGAGGAATCAGAAGTACGTATCCCAGATAAGGAGTATGAATTTTATGAAAGAAGATATACTGAGTTTAATGAAAAGTTAGCTGAAATTAAGATGCATATTTTAGTGGACTAATATAACTTTAGTAAGTAAATTATAGATAAGTAATAGAGCCATCTAACAAATGGCTCCTTATTACTTTATTGTTAAAAATTTTTAATAAAATGACGTAAGTGTGGTTTACCAAATGCAGTATTTTCTTCATCAACTCTATTCAACTCTTCATATAAAGTATTTAAAACTTTTATGAAACCTTTTTCATCAAGAGTTTTTATATTTTTTTCTGAGAAAAATTTAATAATAAACTTGTATAATTTGACGTTTGTTGATAATGAACCAAACGTATCATTCAGTCCTTCTATAAGTTCATATCCATTTTGAGGATTATGTTCATAAATATTGTTGAGTACTTTTTCTATATTTTTAATATTTTCAGCAAGTATATCATCTAACAAATCATTTCCATTATTTTCATCTTTAAAGTTAGAACGTTCTTTCATTTCCCATTGAAGTCTTTCTTCCTCTTCTAAATTCTCATAATATTCTGCTTGTCTTTCCCATTCTTCGAAATCTTCTTGAGTGGGTTCGTTCATGGCTGCAATAGCTTGCTCTTCCTCCCAAGCTATTCTTTCTGGAGATAAAAAACCAAAGTAATACAGGTAATCTTCAATTTTTTTCTCTTCAACTCCAAGTTTCTTAAATATTTCATACAAAATTTCATAATCAGGGTTTTTATACCTTCCATTTTCAAGGTGGCTTATATAGGATTCACTTTTTCCAATGGATTTAGATAATTCAATCGAATTAATCTTATTCGATTTTCTTAAGATACGAATAAAGTCACCTATACTACCATCGAAATTTAAACTGTATTTATTCACTTAACTTTCACCTCACATAAAAAATACTAACATATAGAGAGGTATAGTACAATATTCTATTTTTATATACATAATTATATTGATTTATAGTTATTTTTTGTGTTTTATACAAAAATATATAAAAAATTAAATAATATACACTAATATATTGACTTATACTATATTTTTGGTATTATTAATGTATAGAAAAAAGAAGCGAGGATATGGGAAGGTAGTTTTAGAGCTTTAAAAATACATAATTAATCAAAACTAGGAGGGATATCATGTCAGTTTCAGCACCTGATAAAACGACTATAAATCGCTTACAACACATATTAAAAACAGAATTCATACTTTCGATGGATTTAGATGAAAAATATATTGAATTTCTTCAAGCATCTTTGGAGGATAATTGCAGTTTCATATATTCATATAGTGATAAACGAGAGGACGTTAAATTTGCTCCTATAGTCGCAGAAAGGGAAATGGCAGCGTATAACATCAATCCTAGCGAAGAAGAAATCAGCATGGAATGGGGCAATTTTATAACAGTTAATTCATATTATTAATTTTAAAGGGGGACTAATAATGCAAACAGTAGTAGATATTCATAAGGTGAAAGTAAATAAAGCTAAAAAAGTCGATTTTTACAAACTAGAAGAAGTAGCTAAAAATTTAGCAGATGAAAATCTAGAATCATTAAAAAACAAGATAAAAAGTATGCCTCAATTTCCAGCAGAACACATTCTCGATATATTTAGCTGCAATATCATTAATAAGGCTTATGAAAGGTACACAAAGGAAGAAATTCTCCAGTTAGTTTCATCAGGAGTTATTTTTCATTTGAAAAATTTGTTGGATGATCAATTCTATGAAAAATTATAAAAAGATAAATGAGCGAAAATATTTTATTTCTAGGGTATGAAATCTAGCATTGTGAATATATTAATATTTGAATGGAAAAAATAGGAGGTGGTTAAGATGTAATAGATTAATTGTTTCTTGTTACTTTGCCATAGGAAAATACATAAAAATTTGGAGGAATAGAAAATGAAGAAAATTAAAGCACTAAATGGAAGAACTGTAACTGAAGAGGATCAAGATTTTCAATATCCGTTATCTTGGTCAAAAGATGAAATTTTAGGATTTATGGATGATATTTTTGACTGGATACTCCATGAAGACCATTATTACAATCTTTATAAATATCTTCGTGAAACTCATGATCATGATGGTGGGGAGTTTCCAAATCCAACAAACGAATATACAGAGAAATTTGAAAAACTCTATCATAAATTTTTGAAAGAAGAAGAAATGATTGAACTATTTGAACAGTTATATAAGGAAGAAAAAGTAATTAATGAGCAACGCCGAAAAATTTGGGAAATGGAACAAATGGTAAAAGCAAAAGTTCAAGGGGGAGTAAATTAATGTCAAATATTGAGACTTTAAGAAACGATGGGGATTTTGATTACATAAAAAAGGAAGCATTGATTCATTTTGGATTTAAACCAATTCCAACAGGGGATTTTATTTACTGGTACGAAAAAGAAAGATGGGATTTTGAGTCAGATGAAATCGAGGAATTAAAGGCTTACAAAGGTGATTATGTTGATTTACTTACTGATGAAGAGAAAGCTATTATAGGTGAAGTCAACGAGGAAGATGACAATCCAAATAGAGTAGTCAAATGGTTATTAGAGGATGGAACTGCAATGGATGTGACAAGAAGCGATAGACGTAAAGAACGATATAAACTAGCCAATAAACTAGATTGGTTTAAGCGTGGTCAGGAGTTGAAACAACAACGTGAATCATTAGGACTTTCGCTGACTAAATTGGCTCAGATGATTGGAACGTCCCCGTCACGCATTAGCAATTTTGAGCAAGGTGAACCGGTAATGATGTCAAATCAGTTGGCACAATCTTATAAATTAGCCTTGGAGCATTATGAATTAAAAAATAAAGAAACACAAAATGCAATTAATAAAGTTAATCATGTTTTTGTACATGAATACGGTAAGGATTTCTTTATTATTTATTTGGCTATGGATAATGGGGAATTAGTACATATACAGGATATAGAAGGACTTCAATGGGCTTTATTTATTGCATCAAATAAATTTAAGCAATTAGAAGTTGACGTAATTCTTGAAAGTGATCAAGGAGAAAAAATGATTGTTGATAAAACAAAAGAAATTACTCACTTTCATCACAAACTTTGTCATGATTTTTTAAACAAAAATAAGTAAACAACTTCAATGCATAATACATAGAAACATAATGTACTTGTTTAACAGAGAAATAATTTGGATGAGTGAAAGTAATCCAATTACATATTTTAGAAAATAGGAGGAATTATAAAATGACAACAAATTATGAAACTGCTAAACAACAATTTATTTTAGACAATACAAAGGAATGGACACAACGTGGTCAGAGATTAAAAGAACGAAGAGAGAAGTTGCAAATATCACTAACTAGTCTTTCGAAAATGTTAGGAACATCCACTTCTAGAATCAGAAAATTTGAGAATGGCGAACCAGTAACGCTTTCTAAATCACTTGAAAGTTCTTACCAAATGGCTTTGGAAATGCATGAATTAAAGCAACCAAAGAATATGATAGATCACATTCATATTCAACATCATGGGGGCGGATATTATACATTGGATTTAGCACTGTTGGACAATAATTCAATTTATTTAGAAGAAACGAAAACATTAAAGGGTGCGATTCAATTAGCCTTTATTAAAGGTTCAATGCGTTTAGATGTACCCGTAATTTTGGAAAGTGCTAACGAGAGTAAATTAAATGTTGGTAAAATTAGATACTCATATTTAAAAACACATTTAAAAAAATGGCAAGAGTTTATGGATGAGAATAAATTCTATAAAAACTAGATAATTCACATAACAGAGACAACAAAATAGGACGAGGTGAGAGATAGTCCAATTACAAAAGGAGAGAAAATATATGTCCATTTACGATTTAGCAATGCAAGACCCGCAGTTTCGAAGAATCATACTAGTGGAATTTGGATTTGGTGATCACCCGGTAATTAAAGTAGAGAAATGGCTAAAGAAAAACTATCCCTATAAGGTAGCGGAATGGAAAAAGCAAGTGGCAAAGGGGAATGTTACGCAATTACATAGGGAAGGTATGGCAAGAGAAGAAAGAGACAGACTGCTGGATAAAGCTATGAGTTTAAATGAAATATTTAGAGATTAATAGTTATTCCCTAGTTTCAGGCAGTGAAAAGGAGGTTAAATATGCAGCAAAAGAAACTCATAGAGGATTTGGAGTACAACAGGAAATATAAAGAAATAAACGGACTCAAGGATATGCAAAATTACTCTTATTATTTAGCTAATAAGGAAGTTACATTGTACGCTGTAGACGATTTAATCACATACGAAGAGAAATACCAATACATAATTGATAATGTGTTAGAAGCTTTTAAAATGCTTATGGAACAACGTGGTAAACAAGCAACAAATGAGCAACTTGAATTTGCAGAAACAACTACAAAAATTTTACTTGGTGAATTAATCAACAATGAAAGTGTACCAGTTATTCCTGCTCCTTGTGGATTTGGAAAATCTTCTATTACATACTTATTTACTTTAGAGATATGCAAAGCTATTAAACTAGGGAAATGGCAGCATGGCATGATTATCGTTACTGATAAGCTAGAACAACTTAAAGATTTAAATGAATATATATACGATCATCTAGGCTATTACAATAATGAAGAAAATATACCATATTCTTATGTTTTAGAAGGTTGGACAGAAAGAAGCTATGAAGAAGGAATGTGCAAGAATAAAGAAATGAAAAGGTACGAAATGGGAATGTGTCAAGGTTGTCCTTTCTTTACTAGCTGTAAGATTTCTAAACAATCAAGTATACAAAAGGACTCACCGATTCTACTTATGACTAAAGCAAGGTTAGAAACTTTCGCTGACAGTGTAAATCAATACACGTACTATATCGATGATAACGGTGAAAAACAGTATAGGACACTATTAATTAATGACGAGAAGCCTAAAATGATAAATACTCTTGATGTCTCACGTTCATTAGTAAATAAAATAGATAGTGATTTATCCCTTATTGAAATTAGAAGTAAAGAATATGAAGAGAAAAAGGTCAAATTGATGGATAAATGGGAAATTATCCGTTCAATGGTGTTACATAAGTTGGAAACATACTCAAAATATGAAAGAATTATTGTTTCTAATATTAATAATGAACCTATCTTGCTCAACGATGAAGAATTTATACTGCTTTGGGACGAGCTAATGGGGAAGAAATATAGCTTTGAATTACAACACATACATAAAGTTTTAACGGTTGGCGGTTTATTTTGCAAGACGAACTTACGAGGATCTTTTATTAGCACATTAGGAATGAAAGAGACTATACATAATGAGAATTTTAAAACGGTAATTTTTGATGCTACTGCATTAACTGACCCAGAGTATTCTTCTGGTAAAGGTGAAGCATACGAAAATATAGTGAAGTTTGTAGACATAAGAAACACTAGGGAATTTCCTAATTTAACTTTTAACTTTTATATGAAACACAAACTCAATAAGTCAACATTTAAGAGTAAAAATTATCTAGTGAAAGCTGTTTCTAATTTTATTTCTACTTTGAGTACTAATGGATTCACGTACGTTGTTACATATAAGGACATTGCACCACTTTTATTCAATCAACTTACATTCAACAGGAACGTTTCTATTAACTCTCATGCTTTCAATAACAAGGTGAAAATTGTAGCTGAAGAAGATAAGACTTTCTACTTTGGAAACACAAAAGGCAGCAACAAAGCAGAGAAATGTGAAAACATGATTCAAGTTGGTTGGAACAATTTACCTGATTACACATATGCAACTAACTACCTTTGTACAGGGTTTAATGAAGAGAAGAAAATGGATATCATACGGACTTGTTCCAATATCGAACATTCTGAAAGTTTTGCTAAATACTTAATGATGGAAGATTACAAATTCAAACATCAACACTTACACCAGTTTAAATACTTCTGTATGCTAACTGATTTTATTCAAGAAGTTTTTAGAACAAAACTAAGAGATTATACATATGACGATCAAATAACTATCCATTGCTTCTCTATTGATCCATTGCTTATTGGAATGGTGGAACAATTATTCCCAGATTGCAAGATTAAGAGACATTACGATGAACTGAGTTCCTTTACTGAAGCAAAAGTATTAGGTAGACAGAACAAAAAGGAAAGTGTTGCTCAAAGGGTAATGTCATGGTGGAATAACTATGACTGGAATGGTAATGAATTACATATACGAGAGATATTGAAGGTTAATAACATAACTCAGCAACAATTTAATAAGGCTAAAAGTAATAATAAGCAATTTAAAAGTTTTATTGATAAACATAAAGGAAGTAAAAGTAGATATTATAAATGCTGAAATACCCCTAATCTCTTATAAATATATATAAGGAAATAGGGATATTAGAGAAGAAAAATCATATATTGAGCGAATGAACGAACGTGAATGTAGCGAACTTATGAGAATTTGCAACTCTTTTCCGCAAATTGTCATAAGACATCTTTGAACTATATAACGCAAGGCTTCTACATAATAGATTAAAGGTCAAACTTGGTCAGAAAATAGAGAGATGAAAATGGAGGAATAATTAAAAATGGAAAAAGGATACTTACAGAATCAAATATATACATATAGCTTGGATACTGATTGCTTCTATACTGCTACGGAAGCAGCTATAAATAAAAAGAGATTAAAATATTTTGGGATGATAAAAAAATTAGACAAGATAGTAGAACGTATTGATAAATACAACGCACTAACAGATGAATTAGAATGTTCAAAAGAAAGAAAACTTGAAGCTGAATCTGAAATGGAAATATTTGATAAGAAAAGTGATGAATTCAAGCAATCAAGAAAAGATGTTAAAAGATTAACTAAACGGATTCCTAAACTAAAAGAAAGAATAGTTAAACAAGAAGAATTGGTTAGAAAATTAGTAAAAAGTAAAAAGGATATTAAAGAGATCATTTCAGATGTGGAAAAGAAATCTGAAAATGTAAAAAATAGACTAAAAAAACGAATTGATTATTTAGAGAATAGATTGAAAATCGAAATATATATTCACAAAGGTATTCGGACGCTCAGAAAAGACGCTTTGATTGATAAAAATAAAATTAGTCAATTTGAGTCAACACTAACTAGAACATTAGGTATTAATAAGAATGAAACGACAACAGAAATATTTGTTATACGTGCTTTTAGATATTCTGTGTTCAAGAGTCTAATGTTAAATGGATTCAAATATGAGAATGAATTATACCAATATTATACAAGTAGTGCTGGGGGCATAAGAAATAAAAAGTCCATTTTCATGAAGAAAAAAACATACGAAAAATATAATAAAACTTTACTATGCGGACTGACCATTGAGGATATCAATAAAAAAGGAGGCATGAACTTGAATAAGTTTAATAGTTATCAAGCATTGTGTCTAACTGCCAGTGCTCCTTGGAATGATACCTTTGACATTGATAAATCTATAGTGGTTAATGACTTCGAGACAACAATATATACCGAGGTCGATGTAATAGATGATGAAACGTATGAAATTGAAAGAGTGAAAAGAGAACCATTAACAATTAATCACACTGATGGTGCTGGTATTTGCTTACCAAGTGTCAGTGATAAAAGTTTCCAATTTAGAATGCCGGGATTTAAAGGTCTTATGATTCCGTTTCCATTTGATGAATACATAAATGATAAGTGTACAGGTCAAAAGGTAATAGTTGAGGATATATACGGCAAAAAGCACGATATTCTCGAAGAAGGAATTTCCATCATATTTACTAAATCCCAGTTCAAACTTTGGAAATTCTTCATTGATGATGCAGATGAAGAAAACTCATGGGAGATATACAAAAATAATTTCAAGGATTATAAATGTGAAGCTGTCAAATGTAAGATTGAAGAAGATGAGGACGGATTTCAAGACAAAAGGATCTCTTATCAGGTACTTCAAACGCTTAATGAAATGAAAAAGGACGACTTAGACTATCTTGCTAGAAGAACAAATTATGACATTGATCGAATTGGGAAAGATATAGATGTTACTCTAAGAGTGTTAGGGGCTACAGATAGCAACAAAAAGAAAGATTACTTCCAACAAGCATTAGAAATATATCCTGAGTTATTAGCTGATCCATACGGTAAAAAGGTAATGACAGATGTAAGGGAAAGTTATATTGAGGATGCAAAGGCTGGAAAATTGTTGATTAGTGGAACAAAACGTACATATATTGCACCAGATGTTTATGCTTTTGCAGAGTGGTTATTTAAAAAGGAAAAGAAACCAACAGGAATATTACATAATAATGAGGTAAGTTGTGCTTTATACGAACATAGAAAAGAGCTTGATTTACTTCGCAGCCCACACAACTATCGGGAACACTGTGTAAAAACTAATGTCCTTAATGAATCTACTGAAAAATGGTTTATCACAAAGGATGTTTATACAAGTGTTCATGATCCGATTAGTAAAATTTTGATGTTCGATGTAGATGGAGATGACTCGCTTATCGTTTCAAATGAATTGTTCGCAAAAATTGCAAAGGAACATATGAAAGATATACGCCCATTGAAGTATAAATTAGCAGTTGCAGATGCTGAGGAAATTAATAATCCTAATATGTATGCTAAATTAAAATCCGCTTACAGTAAAAATATAGGGACTTTAGCTTTCAGTATTGCAAAAGTATGGAATCAACCAGATGTAGATAAGGATAAGCTTAAAATTATCGCTCAACTTTGTTTTGAGTCGAATGCAACAATAGATTTTGCAAAAACTTTGTGGATGCCTGTTAGACCGCCTGAAGTTAATAAGAAAATTAAAGAGTATACTAAGCAAAAGTTACCGCATTTCTTCAAGTATGCGAAGGATAAAAAGGATAATCAAATTGTACCAATTATTAAAGATAAATTTGTAAGTGTAGTCAACATGTTAGATGAGATTATTATTTCCAATAGGAATGATTTTTCAAGCATTGATGCTCAATTGACATTAGACTATACGAAATTAATGAAGAAAAAGCATAATCAAATTAACCTGAAAGATGAACAGGCAAAGGCAATAATTGAAGTACATACGAAAGAGAATCAACAAAAATACAGAACGATGAAAAAGCAGCTTAAAAATACTGAGGATAAAGACAGTACAACAAAATTAGGAATCTATGAGACTATTCGTAATAATATTTTAAAAGTAAACGATGATGTAGAATATGTGACAGATGTTTTAGTGAAATATCTATATGAAAACAATAGTGAGCATAAAGAAACATTGTGGAAAGCGTTCGGACAGCAAATTGTTATAAATATGAAAAAGAATATTGTTAACACTAATTGTTGTAAGGAATGTGGAGAATATATAGCTCCTAGACGACAATATTGTACTGATTGTGCAAAGGAGAGAAAAAAAGTAAGTAATAAAAAGGCAGATAATAAATACAAAGGTAAAAAGCGAGAAAACAAAGTAAGTTGAATAAATGTTGATATTGTGGAACCCTTGCTGTATAAGGGTTCCTTTAGTTTAATAGAAAAATAGAAAGTTCTCTATAAGGGAATGTGTAATTCTTTATTATAACACTATTGTTTAATATAATACAAGTATTATATTTTACCCTAATTCTAAAACTTTAGTTTTTTTCATTTTCCTTTTTTAATTATTCGCTACCATTTCGTAGCAATAGGCGTTAAGTCGCCTATTTTTTTAATGTAAATATATTGTTGTAATTAATTTATAAATGTAGATAAAGGAGGGGGTTGGTTTGGAGAAACTAACGGCTGAACAAATTGATCAATTATTTTTGATTAAACATCGGAAGAAAATTAAGAATAAAGAATTGGCTGCTATGGTTGGGTATAGTGAGACTCATATTAGTCGATTTTTTAACCACGATGGAACATTATCATATGAAGCAGAACAATTGGTAAAGCGAACAATTGAAGAAGCTTAAAATATACAGGGCAGAGGTGTAAAACTCGTAAACTTACTCCCTGTATAAATAAAAGGGTTCTACAGTATTAGTCATTAAACTTACATGAGGCTGACAAAAGCAACGGTAGTCAGTTTGTATTGTGTAAGATACATGCGTATTTTGATATGTATGTCCTCCGAGATGCACAAGGGGTAGAAGCTTTTCTAAGGCTCCTACCTTTGATTGTGCATATTTAAATTAGAAAAGGAGAAAAGTTATGGGAATGCTTAGTAATATTAATACGTTTCTCAATGTATTCCGCAGCGATGAGGGACTGTTGCGTTTTTTATATTATGCACCAATTGATTTAAACACTAATCAGCCAGATCCTTTATCAGATTTATTGGATGATATTTTGAGTAAAGATGAGGATGAGATATGGGCGATAAGAGATAGACATATCATGACTACTTTAGATATAGAAGATTTATCTAGTGAAAAGCTATGTAGATTATATGTTTATTTAGGTAGAAGAAGTCCCGAAAGAAATAATTACACATTAGCCAGTCAAGAAATTGTGGTAGATGTATTATGTCATAATAATTTTCAAAAAGAATTACGTTCATTGAAAATAAGCGACAGAATAAATGAGTTGCTTATTCACGAAAATATAGCTGGTGTTGGTAAGTTGCGTTACGTAGAAGGACATGAGATTAATCCACCAAAGGATTATGCTGCATATCGACATGTATATGAAATTACAGTAAAGAAGAAATAGGAGGGATAATATGGCAGTAAGTATAAAGGAAATTAAAGAAGAAGTGTCAGTTTATGATGAAATGGTGTCATTTGAGGTTGAGTTAAATAATGAAGAAAGGGAAATTAAATTTTATCCTTACTTTAAGCCGACTAAGATTAACAAGATGATTGAAGAATTATCTAGGTTTTTTGCAAATGCTGAGAAAGAAAAGATACATATTCCTGAAGAGAAACATCCTGAAATTGTCATGTATTTTATTATCAGACATTTTACAGATTTAAAGTTTGGGGCAGCAAAGAAAGCTAAAACTATTTTTCAAGAGTTTAATATTGTTATTAATTCATCCGTTTTTAAAATTTTGAGTGAATCGTTCCCTAAATCTTCTGTAGAGGAAGTTTTTGAGCGAATTAATGAAGTTGTTGCTAATACAGATAAGTTAATTTCGATGCAATCTGTTGTTAATACAATGAGCAATGAATTTGCAGCAAAGTATAAAAAATAGGAGGGTTTTCATAGTGGAGCCGAGAGATAATAAAAACTTGATAGTGACAATGACTGTTCAGGAATTGGATGAATTGGTTTTTCGTGCTGCCTTTAGAGCTTCTAAAAGAACCGAAGAAATTGGTTTTAAAGGTTATTTGCCGTTTTGGACAAAACTTAATGATGACGTAGAATTATTAATATCTCAAATGGATAGGTTACAAGAGAAAATCGATGCTTCTAATAACAAATTATCTTACACCAAAAGAGGCGGAATTAAATAATGAATCATTATTACTGTGATCATTGCAAAAAGTACTTTAAAGAAGAAGTGAATAAATGTGACAATTGTAAAAGTGTGGAAATTAAAGTGATTAAATTTACAATTCAAAACTAATTTTTATTTGTTTTTTTAATCGACACACGAACTTACCCATTAATATCATACTATAAAAACTAGAATACTTCAAGGGGAATTTAACATGAAAATTATAATGAACGGCTACGAGGTTATAAAAGTAGTCAAAGATTATCCACATGATTCAGCAGTGCAAAAAGACAATGATGAGGATTTAAATGATGAGTGAATATACATATGTTGTTAATAAAGATTTAGAAGATGAAATAGAAACAAGATCGAAGCATGAAGCAATAAAAAATTTCTTGAAATGTGAGAATTCGAGTTTGTACATATACAACACAATGCACGTATTTAATTTTGATGAGGTTATTTTTTATTATGAAAATAGTGGATATGACCAAGATTATTGTGAGATTGATAATTTAATATATCGTGCCCTGATGGAGTATGAAGAATATGTAGATAGTTTGTATCAATATGAAGAAGAGTAATTATTGAAAATATACTGAGTATTAAAAGGAGGAACTATAAATGAGAATTAGAAATGGAGTAATGCAACGTGGAAAAATTAACACAAAAGGAATTGAAAGAGAAAAAGATTATTGAACATGAAGAATTGAAACAAAGGATGATAAAAGAATTAGACCTGCATCCAATTGACGAATTTCACGATGATTATTATTGTGATTATAAAAATCAGAAGATATATAGCTTTAAAAATTTAAGATTTACTGATATGAAATTTGGAACAACTTTTAGTGGGTATAAAAACGTTAGCTTAATGAGAAATGACGGTAAACAGAAGACATACAATCGTTCTTGGATTTTTTATTCATCTTTTAATAAAGTCCCTTTAATGTCATGGAGACAGAATGGGGAAAAAGGAACCATTCATCATATTAACTCAAACAAGAAAGATGACTCTCCAGAAAATTTAGAGTGTCGTGGCATGAAGGAACAAATGGATGATCATTGGAAAGAAATGCAACAGAAGAATAATAAAAAGCAATTTAGAGTGAAATTTAGTGATGAACATATTATAAAAATGTTTAATGAGTTTAAAGAATCTGGATTAAAAATAACAAGGTTTTGTACCTTATATTGTGAAAAATATCAGATTGATCCTGTACATATGTACAACATTTTAAGACGTAAAGCTAGAACAAATTTAGCTTATTAATTTTAAGACCGCAATAGCGAGTCTCTTCTTGGTCTAGTTCATAGTGAACCATTCTTTTCTTAAATTTGTTGATTTATTTTAAAGAGAGTGTTAGAAGGGTGCAAGTCCCTTGTAGACCTATACCTAATAAATTGCTTGTAATGCTAAAAACTGACAAAATAACACAACTTTCTTCCCTATTATTCTCGAAATATAGTAAAATAGAGAGAATGGTGGGAGGGGATAGTTATTGAAATTTTCAGAAGTATTAGAGAAACATATTTATACAGTACATTTTGATCCAGTTAGACACTGTGAGTTTAATGGTAGGCATCTTGCATTAGTTATTAAAAAGAACAAAGATAAGAAAACATTGATTGTAGTGCCTTTAACTACTAAATCAAATGGGGTTGGAGTCAATAAAGAGAATATAGGAAAGATATCGACTCTACCTAATAATATTAAAGTGCATGACTCTTATGTAGTTTACAATCAAGTCAGGACAGTTAATAGTAATCGATTACAAAAGTTACTTAATAATAATCAACCAATCAATTGCCCTGTGAATGATATTTTATTTAGTCATGTGTTATCTTTGTGCGTTAATGAACTATTGATAAATGTAAATTCACTAGACAGTATAAGATATCATTATGAGTGTTACACAAAATTAACGATAAAAGAACTTATAAATACAGGGTATTTGATTAAAAAGTTATTAGAGTCTGATTTTAATAAGTTTGAAACTGAGTTTAGACAGTTGGTAATTAAAGTGAATAATCTATGGGATGATAAGCTGCAAATTTCTGACAACTATAGTGAAGTTGATTTAAAAAGTGGAATTGACACTATTATAAGTAATTGTCTAGATAATTCAATTTTAGATATCTTAAATTCTGAGAAAAAAATTACTGAGAATTAAGATTAATACTTGATATCATTAAAAATACATGGTATATTTAATTCAAGAAATGGATATGATGTCCAAACCTGTTATGAAAAGAGCTGTGATGGCTCAACCTGATAAGAATTTTAATAAGACTCCTCCTTAATTGGTGGGGTCTTTTTGTGTTTTTAAATTTTGGTAATATGTTACTTTAAAGAAGGAATAATCTCATATATTGTCGAATTATAGACAATATGGAGGTGTATTTATGGGGAAAAATCTAATACCTTTTGATAAAATAGATCAACTATTAACTGATATTAAAGATATAACAAGTGGTACAGAGGATATAGTATCTAGTATTAGTAAGGAAATACCAATTGTTCGTATGTTAGAAGTTACCAAACATATTTGGAATCATCATAAAGAAAGAAAAATGAAAAAGTTTCTAATAGGACTATCAAAGAAAATATCTGAACATGAAGGATATGAAATTTCAGATAGAATAGAATTGCGAAAGTTTTTAAGTGATGATTTTACTAGAGACAAGTTTTTTAATATTCTAGATGAAGCATTAAATACAAATTCAGAATTATCATCTGAAATTCTTGGATTTTATGCAGGTGTTATATTACTTTCATCGGAAAATTTAAATTATAAGCATACAGTAATAATAAATGCTTTAAGAAATATGAACGATTGGGATATTAAGAACTTTCAAAAAGCATATAGTTTTTTTATTACTATGCCTATAAATCAACCATTGAATTCTGTATGTTTGTATCATCGAGTATCAATAGAACAATTAGAAGAACAACAATCACTTGAAGACAGTATTTATAATGATGAGTTTAATGAATTCAAGTCAACATTAATAAAATTATCTAATTTGCAGATTTTAACATTGAGTCAAATTTTAATGTCTGATGATCCAACTACCTTTATGAGAACTAAAATTGCTGATGAATTATATAATTTAATAAAAGTGTTCCAATTAGAAAAGTAAAATACAGAGAATATTCTTATCGAAAAGCATCCATTTGAGGGTGCTTTTTTTGCGTTTATAAAACTATTTGAGAAAGGGGGAATATAATCATGGCACAACCAAACGGTTTGACGGTAACGATTCAAGGTAAATTGAAAGAGAAAGAAACAGAGCAGACGATTAAAAGTCAACTTGCAAAGATCGAGAAAAAATTAAATATTGGCGTTGGAATAAATGGTAAAGAATTACAAAATATAACGAAACAAATTGAATCTATTCAGAAGAAAATAGCTAATACGAAAGTAAGTCCAGTTTCTTCTAAGGATATATCGAGTGTAAAAGAATTATATTCTTCAGTTGAGAAAGCAGTTGAAAAGTATAAACAGTTTGGTCAGGTTAAAGTCAACCAAACGCTAAATCCATTGAATCAGCAAGTTGAGAAATTTAATCTTGCCGTTACTGATGCCACTGGTAAGGTATCTAAGCTCTATTTCGAAAATGCTAAATTAAATAGTAGTATGCAAGGGTTAAGTGGATTTGCATTAACTGGTAAGACTACGAGTGATAATTCACAAAAAATTAGGGAACAGCAATTACAAACAGAACAAAAGATTAATAGTCAAATAGAGCAACAGAATAATAAAATTGCAAAGCAGATAGAATTGTTTCAAAAGGAAATGCAGATTAATGCAAGAAACTTATCTGCTCGTAATACTAATAATTCTAATTTTGATACGGCTGGATTAAATTCTTGGTTGAATAGTGTTCAGAAAATTTCTTCCAGTACTCCTAATGCAACTCATGAAATGGATAGATTGAGATTACAGTATCGTGACATTAGCTCTGAAGCTAGAAATAGTGCTATTAATACTAATGGATTTGGTGATTCATTGGCTCGTACTGTTGGTACAATGGCTAGGTTTACTATTGTGTCTGCTGCTATGTTCGCACCTTTTACTGCTATGGATAAGCTTATCGAAAATATGTATAAGCTAGACGAATTATTGATCAGTATACAAAAAGTTATGCCTAATGGAACGGATATGGCAGAGGTATTTAATACTGCTTCTGATGCTGCCTTTTCTTTTGGTCAGACAATTGATGGAGCACTTTCTAGTTTAGGAAACATTAGCCGCCTTGGATTTAAAGAGGTTGAAGCTACTGCTGTGAACGCAAAATCATTGTTGCTCAGCACAATTGGAGAAATGACTCCTGACGAAGCAGCAAATGGACTTGTTTCACAATATCGACAATGGGGATTGGCAATTGAAGATTTAGATAAAGTTGTTGATAGTCTAAATAATGTCAGCAATAATACTTGTTCCACTGTAAAAGGATTATTAGATGCACTAAGTAAAAGTTCGGGAGTAGCCAAGAATGCTGGTTTGTCCTTCGATCAGTTGGTAGGACAGGCAAGTATGTTATCGGAAACTCTAAAATTATCAGGTAATGAAGTGGGGAATTTCCAAAAAACTTTATATAATCGCTATATGCGAGATTCTTCACAAAATTTCATCGAATCTCTAGGTGTACAGACAAAAGAAGCAAATGGAGAAATGCGTAATGCGTTTGATGTACTATTAGATTTATCCAAAGTTTCTAAAACTCTTGATAGTCAGACTCTTAACCAATTAGCTCAAGTACTTGGTGGAGGATGGATGAACTCAAAAGTTTTGACTATGTTGGATAATATGGACAGGGCAGTTGAGAATACTAATACTTCTATGAATAGTTACGGTAGTGGAACACAGGAATTAGCTACTTATCAAGAAGGATTAGCTTATCAAACTAATAACCTTATTGCAAGTATGCAAGAACTAGGTTGGACAATTTCTGAAAATGGTGTTAGATCGGGACTTGTTTTGTTATTAAAAGGTACGACTGATTTAATCAAAGGATTTAACGAATTCACGAGTGCCACTCATGGACTTAATATCTATCTTCCTTTGGCTGGTGCAGCTATTTATGGAGTCGTTAAGGCTGTGAGAGCTCTTCGTATAGGATTAACAGCCTTAAAGTCATCATTTGGAATTTTTAGCATAGGAATAGTGGCAGTCGAAATGCTCGCCTCCGTTTTTATGAAAAGCACCAATGCAGCAGGCTTACACACTGAAGCATTATCTGAAGCTGCTGAATCTGCATCAAAGAATTCGAGTGAGTTAGAATATTTAATCGGTAGATATAAAGATCTAGAATCTCAATCTGATGGTTCTGCTCAAAAACAACAAGAATTACAAGGTGTATTAGAGGGTATCCAGAAAATTAATCCTGCACTTATTGAGTCAACTGGTAAATATGGAGATAAGCTAAAATTAAATAAAGGAAATGCAGAAGAATATTTAGAGTCTTTAAAAGCCATGACGAAAGAGCAAGTGGCTATGGCTAAGGCTGCAAATGAAGCAGAATCATCTCTTTTAAATATTGATATTGAAAAAGAAAATGACAAGCTCGCTGATATGAAAGATGATCAAAAGCGTATGCTTGATGATATGTTGGCTTATAAAGATAAATATAATGTTGAGGCTAAAAAAGACGCTGAAGAGGATTATAATAATCGAATTGCTGAATTAGCTAAAAAACAAGAAGCAGCTTTACAAGCTAATGATGAAGATGGTTATCGGAAATATAAAGGTCAGTTTATCGAAGCACAAGAAGAATTTCGCAAGTATATGGAAGCCATATCTAATTCAGATGACTTGCAGAAATATGCTGACCAGTTACAAAAAGTTCAGGAATTAGAAGGGAAAAAAAATAGTCTTGAAGAAAGACAAAAGGCACTAGATGGATTAACAGATAGTACTAAAAAGAATTCTAATGCAAGTGCAGAAAATGAGAATACTTTAGACCAATTAGCAAAGAAAACAGGCGATTTAGAAGAAGGAGCTTATGATGGAGCAGGCGGAATGCAAACTCTATCAGATAAAATCAAAGATGCTAAAGGTGACTTTGAAGCACTTTCTAAAATTGTCCTTGATTTAGCCAAAGCTGGTGATTTTGAAAATTCTATTGCTGTTACACAAAAGGATCTATATGAATCAACCGCAGAAACCATTGCCCCTTTGAACGGATTACTTGAAGATTTAGCAGAAGGTAAGCAAATTACCGCAAATGAAGCTATTAAATTAGCAAATTCTGTCGAAGGACTGTCCGACAGTCTTAGTATCGAAAATGGACAAGTAAAGGTAAATGAAAAAGGCGTTGTTGCCTTACGTGATGCTCATATTAAATCATTCAATGGCATTATTGAGGCTCAAAAGAAATCAGTATTATCTTCTAAAGAAACTGTTGCTAAAAAATTAGAATATTTTAGAACAGAAATAATGGGTATTCAATCTGTTGCTGATGCAGAAAAGAAACGTGCTGAAATATCTGCTCAAATGGCGGAAGCTTTTGGAAATGGTAATGGTGAATTAGGAGCAGAATTAGCTAAACAGTTTACTGCTATTAATTCACTTGTCGAACCTTTGGATAAATTAAATGATTTACAGAAAACTTTAGATTTCACTAGTAAGGGTTTATCTGAAATTGGAACTGAAGCTGAGTCAGTGGATAAGGCAACTGATAAGTCTACATACGTAACTGATAAATATAAGCAAGCACAAGAGAAGTTAAATCTTGAATTAGCTAAAATTCAGTCAAAGAAAAAGGATTTAGTTGGATATTCTAAAAAATATCAAGATTCAATTAAGGCTGAAATAAAGCTTACTGAAAAGCAATTAAAACTTAATAAAGAACAAACTAGAGATTTAGAGAGTCAAATTAAATCAGGTAATATCAAGCAAACTGGTAAAGTAACTAAATCTGACTCTGCTTCTTCTGAATCAGTAGTAACAGGCGGAATCTCTTCCCCCTACTCTGGTTCACTTGTTAACAAAAATCTCAAACAGCAAACTCGTGTATCGGCTTCTGAATTAAATAAATGGATTAATTCTAGAGCAGGTAAAGGTTCCGTTATGTACAATTCAGGTCAAGCTTTTATAGACGCTGCAAATGCTAGTGGACTTGACCCATTATACCTTGTAGCACACGCTGCACACGAAACTGGTTGGGGTAACAGTAACATTGCTAAAAGTAAAAACAACTTCTATGGTATTGGTGCATTTGATGCTTCCCCTTATGCTTCTTCATACGGATATAACGGTGCAAATGCAGGTATTATTGAAGGTGCTAAATGGATATCTGATAATTATGCTAATGGTCGATATGGTCAAGATACTCTTCAAAAGATGAGATTCAACAACGGAACCCATCAATACGCAACTGATCCGGGTTGGGCTAATAAAATTGCTGCTATTATGAGCGGCTCAGGGTTAACAGGTAATACGACTGGATACTCTTCTGATAAAGCTGTGACTGCTTCTACAGGAGTTAGCTCCGATAAATCTTCCGAAAAAGCTGATAGAGCACAGGCAATCGACAATGCTAAGTCGAATGTGAATATTTTAAAGGAAGAAGCTGTACAGTTACAGGATCAAATTAAGCAATTAAATATGGACTTAATTAATTCTATTGTTGCAGGTTTTGACCATGCAAAAGAGTCTTATTCTGATAATTTAGCTCAAATTGATTTAGTTCAAAATAAAGAAAATGAAACATCTAAAGAATGGATTAAGCAACAGCAGAAGAAAGAAAGTTTAGTTGGTAAACAATTAGAGCAAGAAAGTAAATCCATCAAATATTTAAAACAGCAAGTTAAAAGTAATAAAGAATTAACGGAAGCACAGAAGGATCAACTTAATGATAATGTTCAGGAGAGAATGAAAGAAATGATTTCTCTTGAGCAGCAATTATTAGATGAGCGTTTGAACATGGCAGATAAAGTAATTGATGCCTATAAACAGTCTGCTGAAGCCGTTAAAGATGCTCAATTGAAGGTTATTGATGATGTGATTGAAGGGATTAATAAGGAAGCAGACGAAGCTGATTATAAAAAGAATCTAGAGAAGGCACAAAAGGATAGACAAGATTTATTAGATGAAATAGCTAAGTTACAATTGGATGATTCTTATGAAGCTAGGTCTAAAGTATCTGATTTACAGAAACAATTAGCTGATCAAGATGAAAATATTGATGATATGCAATCTGATAAGTTTAAAGAAAAACGTATTGAAAACTTGAATAATCGAAAAGATGCAATTGAAGAAAAATATAACAATCTAGTCAATAATGAGCAGAAGTTTGCTGATATGCGTTCCAATATTATCAATGGCAACATGGAGCAAATTACGAAAGATTTAGACGGTTATTATGCAAATATCAAAGCCAATACGACTGTTCTCGGTAAAGCTATGAGTAATAATATATTGGATTTGATTATTCAGGCAAATAGATATATGAATGGTAAAGACTTTAAGCCTATTAAAATTGCTTCTTTCGCAACAGGAGGAGAAACAAATTGGGCAGGTAATGAAGGAAAGATATCTATTCTTCATCCAAATGAGAAGATACTCAATAAAGATGAAACGAAGGAATTTAAAGATTCGCTAACAACGTCTCAAAAGTTGGCTTCGACATTGGGTAATTTAGATGTTAGCAAATTGATAAATATAAATGTAAATGTCCCACAGGCTCCTGCTTCTGCAAGTGCTGTGACGAATAATAGTAGTACATCATATAGTCCAGTTATTCACTTGAGAATTGGTAATATATACGGGACTGATAGAGATGCTGTTGTTAAACTCATTAAAGCACATGCTGATGACACGTTAAAACGTGTCTATAATAGGTTTAAATCTACGGGAGGTAAATAGAAACAATTTAAACTGTATATTCGATATTATTTGGAGTCGGTTATTTTTATCGGCTCTTTTTGTTGTGCTTGAGGTGAGTAAGAATGATTAAAGAAAGTTTATATTTTATATATAACGGAAGAAAATCTAGTGATTTTGGTGTTGTTAATGTATCTATGCAAACACCATTAACTGAACACTTAATTGCAGACAGAAAGATATATGAGATGTATGCAGCAGGTAAAGACAAGCCTTATTTTAGCCATGTGAGGAAAGAGCCTTTAATGTTTGACATTTTTCTTTACTTTGAACATGGGTTTGGTAACGATAAATATTCAAATAATTTATTAGAGGAAATTGAAGAATGGTTAGATGTTGACGAATATAAGATATTAGCTTTTGAATCAAATCTTGATGTTATTTACTATGCAATGCCATATGAAGAAGTGACTTTATTTCACGATGGATTAGGTCAAGGTTATCTTCAGGTACCGATGAAATGTAATTCTCCATATAAATATAGTCATGTAATTAAGACACCTTTTTATAATACAACTTCTAAAAATGAGTTTGAAATAATGAATAAAGGAAGAAATATTTCTCCAACTATCGAGATTAAGAAAATAGGAGATGGAGATTTAAAAATATACAATAAACGTAATTATACTAATCCAGTCATAATAAAGAATCTAAAGGATTCAGATACATGTAGAATAACGAAAAACTATTTTCATATTGATAATTTTGATTATTATAAGAATGATTACAGTGATTACTTCAATTATAGACGAATAGAATTTGCTTACGGAAATAATGAGATCGTCATTGAGGGCAGTTGTTATATAAGTTTTACGTACCAATTTGAATATACATAAAAAAGGGGAAATAAAATGAAAAAAATAGATGAAATCATAAAAGAGGTAATGGAAGCATACCCAGAAATAGCAAGTAAACAAGTATTGATGGAAAGTATCACTCAAGGCTTTTTTAGATTACATGGATTAATTGAACTGACAAACCAAATAAGCAGGAATCCATTTTTATCCTACTTGTTTGATGATGTAGATAATGTGAAAATCATTCCTGTATTTGATTTAAGATTAAGTTATTTGACCAAGGGTGACTTAGAGTTCGAATCCATTTTAGCAGATAACTATGATTATTTGAGAGATTGTTTGCTTGATATTAGATATAAGTTTGTTCCTACTGTCAGTAAGGATGATTATTATAAATGGGTAAATAAGATGTTTGAACAAGGGAACTTTACTGAATCAGGTTGGCAAGTAGTTAATGAGATAATTGTTTATGATGATGAGCCTTCTTTAATTCACTAGAGAGGGTTTTTATTATGGAAAGAAAATGGAGGAATGGATATATGAAATATGTTAAACGAATTGGAGAAATCGAGGAAACTTATGAAGGAACATTAGATGAAATTGTAGATATGATGAAATTGCTAATAGAAGCCAAGTCTGAAAAACAGGCAGTTTCTTATCACATCAATGAAGATAATAAAAAGGAATTATTTGAACGAATGGAATCTTTATTTAATGTTAAGCCTAGCGTAAATGAGTTTCATGATAAATTAAAAGAAATTTTAAATGTAGCTGATGAATTATCAAACGATGCAATTAGTTATCTATTTTTATCGAATGTGAAAGCATATTTTGAGATTGATTGACTCAGGTTTCGTGATGACCTGAGTATTTTTTATGAGGAGAGAATAATTATAAATAGGTTTTTGTGTCAGTGATAAAGAAGTGTAAATTTACACAAAATGATGTTAACTTGTAAAGGGGTGAAATTGTAAAAATGGATGAGCTAATGAAGCTAAATGAATTAGGTTTGACTGAACAACAAGATGAAGCTGCATGTCTACTTGCTTACGGAGGCATGGAGAAACAGATGATTGCTAAAGCTGTAGGAGTATCACGAACCACATTATATAAGTGGGAAAAGAAGCCAGAATTTATAGAGGCGGTAGACATATACAAACGTGACAAAAAAAATGTATCACGCTCGTTGATGCTTGGATTGCTTGAGGAAGCTGTCAAAGTACAGGCGGCATTGCTTAAATCTGAGGATGAAAGTATCCGACTAAAAGCCAGTGATCGTATTGTTCAACATGTTCTAGGTAAACCATCAAGTAGTATTGAATTAACAACTAATCTAAATAATAATGAAGGTTCTACTCCTAAAGATATACTGGAGATGGAAGACGAGGAATTTGAACGAAAAATGTTAGAGGAATATGAGGATGTTGAATCTGATGATTAATTAGACAATGTACGTTTTTGTATGTATTCATACATTCATATTGTTGATATTACTATACTTATGTATTATAATAAGAATATAGATACAATATCGTACATTGGAGGTATGAAAATGGATGAAAAGAACGTACAACCACTAAGAACAAGAGAAGAAATTGAGGAAATGAAATGGTCATTAAGAAGACATTGTAGTGAACGAGATCACTTTATGTTTGTATTTGGTATTAATACTGGACTTAGAATAAGCGATATTGTTCCATTAAAAGTTAAAGATGTAAAGAATAAACAACATGTTATTAAGAAAGAAACTAAAACAAAGAAGATTAAACGATTCTATCTTAATAATACTTTACGTGAAGAGATTGCTACATATATTCAAGGTATGGATGATGAGGATTATCTATTCCCGAGTCGTAAAGGTGATAAGAATATATCTACAACTCAAGCCTATAGATCACTTGTTAAAGCAGCAAAGATGATAGATAGAGATGATATAGGTACTCATACAATGCGTAAAACGTTTGGCTATCATCATTATCAAAGAAATAAAGATGTAGCGACTCTTCAAACGTTATTTAATCACTCTGCACCGTCCATTACACTAGGATATATTGGAATAACAGACGATGAAGTAGAAGCAACACTTATAGATTTTTCACTATAAGACCTGAAAATGGTCTTTTTTATTTGGAATAAAGAGAGATTCATGATGCAACTTTGACTGTCAGACAGCAATAACAGCCTTATATGAAGCTTTATCTATTCAGATTATATATGTATCAGCGATGATATGAGGTCATAAGCAAGCGATATGAAGGGATGAGGGGGTACCATTCTGTCTAAAAAATGGTGAAATATGCCCGCAACAACCTTCATAAATTTTTTCTGAAATTTTTTTTATTGGAGGTGATTACAATCGCATCACAAATTGACAAAATTAATAATAAGAGAAATCGTGATTTGTTACGTGAGTATCTAGCTAAAGACTACATGAAAAAAGGATACTCGCCTAAAGAAGCAATTCAACGTGCAAAGTATCTTATGCAAAAATATGAAAAAAATCTATTCGGTGAAAAAGGTTTAGCTTGGAGCTTAGGTAAGAGATCGTTAGAATTCTTTTGCTTGTATTACTTACAAGATGTATTTGTAAACGATGATGATTGTGCTCCTATCGCTCCTGTCCATAAACAAATATGGCTAGATATTGAAGATATGATTTTACGAAATACTCACGCTCGACAAGGGTATATCCTACCAAGGGGTACAGGGAAATCTGCATTTGGAAATTTAAGTGCAGTAGTGTTTTGTCATGCGTACCGATTAAAAAGGTACACATTAGTAGGGTCAAGTATTGGTAACACTTCTCGAAAATTTATTAAACAAATTAGGGATTCTATTGTAGATAATATTTACATGGAGCATTCCTTTGGTAAATTAATCGACTCATCCAATAGAAGTCTAATAAACAACGCTGATATGATCGAGTTCACAAACAAAAGTATGGTCGAAAGTATTTCCAGTACGTCTCCTATGCGTGGTCGTAAATATGGGAAAAATATCCGTGTTGAACTTTTAATTTTAGATGACTTTCAAGATGATGACGATGTGAGGACGGAAACCGCAAGGGAACAGAAGTGGAAAAGATATTCAGATGATGCTACTAAGGCTATTCAGAAACCTAAGAAAGATGAAAATGGAAAGATTGTTAAACAAGCCCATATGATTGCATTAGGAACTTTGCAACATCCAGAGGACTTCTACTCTAGATTACACAAAGACCCTACTTGGAAATTTAGAAAAGAAAAAGGTGTGCTTGTAGATGATGTAGATGAATTTTTCAATGAAGGTCTATGGTTAGAATTTAAAAAGCTTCTTACTAATAATAAAGATGAGAATCGTTTGGATACTGCTAAGCGTTTTTATTATGACCATGAAGAAGAAATGCAATATCCTTTATTATGGTCTGAATTTTGGGATTGTTTGGATTATGCTTTAGATTATTATTCAAATCCAGCTTCATTTAACCAAGAGGTACAAGCTAAACTAGATTCAAAAGGTCAAAAGAAATTTAACACTATTATTACTGAATCAGATAAATCAATTAATGCTCATGATTTTACTAAAACAATGTTAGTTATTGACCCAGCTGGAACTAAGAATAAACAAAAACGAAAAGACTATTATGCTTATATAGTTGGGAGCCTTGGTGAAAATAATATTCGCTATGTAAGAAAAGGATTAGTATTTAAGCATGAGTATGAGGACTATATACAACAAACCTTAAAATTACTTAAAGAATATCCAGAAATTACACATATTTCAATAGAGAAAAACACGTATTCAGGAGCCGATGTTATCAGACTTCAGGAATTAGTTAGTCTTGATTCTGAATTGAAAAGACGTAAATTTGAATGGATTAATAAACATCAAACGAAAAATAAAGATGACAAAATTAATACAATTGTCGGAGATGTTAACTTAGGTCAAATTGTCTTTAATGAAGAAGATGAGGAGCCAATCGAACATTTAAAAGAGTTTGCTGGTTGTGATTATAGTCGTACAGATGACTTTGCAGACTGTTTAAGTGAATTTGCAAAACAAATATTAGAAATAGAAATTTTAAAGTCAGTCAAGAGTGTTCCTAGGGATTGGCTTTTTTAGTATGAGGTGGAAAGATGGAGCAAGAAAAAATAATATTATTACTCTTAGATGAGATGGATAAAAGGAAATCATATTATGAAAAATTAGAAAGATATTATAATGGCGATCATGACATTTTATATGAAAATGCTTTCTTTGATCAAACCAAAAATGATAGACGAGCAGTATTTAACTATTGTCGTAAAACTGTACAAAATTATGTTGGTTATATGTTAGGTAAGCCTATATCGTACCAATCTAAAAATGGAAATAAACAATTTATTAATTCCATTGAAGCTCATTTTGGATACTGGGAAAAGGAACATAATATCAAACTAAAAGAACTTAGTGAAGTATATGGCGTTTCCTATGAGGTAGCATATTCTACTAAGAATAAAGAATTTCAATGTGCTGCATTTAGTCCATTAGAAATGATTACACTGACAGATGGGACAATAGAAAAAAATGTTTCATTGGCAGTTAGAAGATATAAGAAAAAATTTGATGATACTACCTATGTAGATGTTTGGGATAGTACATTCATAACTAAATATTCACTGAAAAATCAATTATTAACTGTGATAGATAAAAAACCACACTTATTTTCTTCTTGTCCTGTAAATGAAAATCCTAATAACGATTTAAAAAAATCTGCATTTGCTGATGTTATAAGTATTGTAGATTTATATAATGCTGCTAACTCAACTGCTGTGAATGAGATGTTAGACCATAGAAGTGCATATTTAGTTATTGAAGGAGCGGATTTGGACTATGAAGAAGCGGTAAAAATGAAACAAAATGGTATACTAATTACTCCTCCGGGAAGCAAGGTTTATTGGGCTACGAAAGATATTAATAACAGTTTCTTTAATGAGATGTTAGATAAGTGGCAAGATGAAGTATATATTCAAACAAATACTGTGAATTTAAATGAAAACTTTCAATCTAATACAAGTGGTGTTTCTATTCGATTGAAATTACAGGAATTAGAAAACTTAACTGCTCTTAAAGAAGCCACTTTCGAGAAAGTCATTAAGAAGCGTTTAGAATTATTCTGTGATTGGCTACAAACCGCAGAAGGTAAAGAATGCTCCTATAGAGACGTAGTTATCTCATTCAGTAGAAATGTTCCTGTCGATGAAAAGACTATTGCCGATATGATTGTGGAATTAAAAGACATGCTTCCATTAGAAGATTTATTGTCATGGCATCCTAGAGTATCTAATCCTCAAGCAGCTATTGAACGTTTAATGAAGGAACGTGATGCAATGGGATTAAATGAATTAGATAATGCATTACAAAATAGAAATGTGAATAGAGATGAATAGTTTAGATGAAGCAATCATTGAAATTATCGAAGAAAACATTAAAGATATTGAAACAAGTGAATTAGAGATTGCTGAACTGTATAAGAAACAAGAGGAAAGTACTATCGATTACATAAGTAAGCTATTTATCAAACTTGGTAAAGATGGATTGCTCAATTACTCGGAAATGTTAAAGTATAATCGTTTGCAATCATTTCAGAATTATTTGGAGGAACAAGTCAAATCACTCATTGATAAAGAATCATCAATTGTTAATGGACTGCTATTCTTATTGTTCAGTCAAGTTTATTATAAACAGGCATATACGCTTGAAAAGTTTACTAAATCAAAAGTTAAATATCGAAAATGGGATAAAGATGAGATCAATAACATCGTCAATTTTAACTGGAATGGTACTTCTTATATGGATAGGATTAAAAATAATCATATTTCATTAGTGAGTAAAATTCTTACATCTTTCACACAAAGTTTAAGGAAAAATGAGTCTATAGATGCTATCGCAAAGAATGTAAATAAGTCGATGAATATTCGATATAGCCACAGTAAATCTTTAGTGGAAACTGAGGCTTTTAGGGTTATTACGGATTCACAAGAAAAATCTTTTGTAGATAGTCGAATAGTTGAAAAATTGTTCTTCCACGCTACATTAGATGAGAAAACAACAAACTTTTGCAGAGAACATCATGGACTTATTTATCCTATTGAAAGTTTAGATAGACCTATGCTTCCGGCACATATTCATTGTAGAAGTATATGGCTACCAATATTAATAGAAGAAACTAGCCAAAAGGAATATCAGGAATTTGCTACTTATGACGATTGGTACGAATTTAATATTTTAGATTAAGTCACTCGTATGGGTGGCTTTTTGTCTTTTTTCTATTTGTAGACGGCATAAAGAGCAAATAGAACACAAATAAAACACATTGAGGCATGTACTTAATGGGTTAGGAGGAAGAAATGGATTTAAAAGAAGTAAGAGAGTTCCTAATGGGACAGAAAGATACAGACAATGTAAAAGCATTGTTAGGAGAACTTTATACGCCTACTGTAGATGGAGTTAAAGGGTTCCTAGAAGATAATGAAGACGGTAAAAAATTACTTCAATCATTATCAGATTCACGAGTAACACAAGGGATTGAAACTTTCAAAAAGAATAATCTCGAAAAATTGATTGAGGATGAAATGGCAAAAAGAAATATGTCTGAAACTCCTGAACAAAAGCAAATAAGAGAACTAAAAGAACTTATTGCTGCACGAGATAAAGAAGCTTTAACGAAAGAATTAAAGGCTGAAGCTTTGACAACTCTTTCTGAAAAGAAATTACCAGTGTTTTTGGTGGATCAATTATTAGGCAATGATAGTGAATCAACTAAACAAAATTTAACTAAGTTTGAAGAACAGTGGAATGCTCAAATTCAAACAGTTAAAGATGAAATTTTAAAGAATAATGGAACGGTTATTGACGATGGTTCTAATGGTGGAGGTTCCACAGGAAACTTCATGGATGCTATTCTAAGTAACCAAACTCGTAAGTAATTAACTTATTAAAAAACAAACTATAAAATTATAAAGGTGGAAATTAAACATGGCATTTTTAAAAGATCAATTAGCAGGATTTGTACCAACAGAAAGTTCATTTGAAATTATGAAAGATGTAACTCAAGGTTCAACTACATTAAAACTTTCTAAAGTAGAAGAAATGAAATCTGATAAAAAGAAATTCACTGTTTTAGCTAATGGAGCTGGAGCTTACTGGGTTGGTGAATCTGAACGTATCCAAACTAGTGAAGTATCTTACATTTTCCCAGAAATTGAAGCTAAGAAATTAGCAGTAATCATCCCTGTAACTAAAGAAAAATTAAATGATACTGTAATTGATGTATTTAGTGAATTAAAAGGTGAGATCGCTAAAGCTTTCTATAAAGCTATTGACTCAGCTTGTTTATTTGGAACTAATTCTCCATTTGCAAAAAATATCTTTGGTGCAGCAACAGCGGCAGGAAATACAGTTGCAAAAGGAACGAATACAAGCCTAGATTTAGACGTTTCCGATGTAATGGCACTAGTTGAAGATGGAGGGTTAGACGTTGACGGTTTCATTGGTCATCGTGGAATTAAAAATAACTTACGTAAATTACGTGATGCTAATGGTAATGCTCTATATGTCGATGGTGTGAACCAAAAAGAATTATATAACATTGCTGTTGAATTTGCTGATAATGCGAGTTTCGATAAAACTAAAGCAGAACTACTTGCTGGTAATTTTGACTATTCTTTAGTTGGTATTCGTCAAGGGATTGAATATGAAATCCTAAAAGAAGCTACTTTACATACTATAACTATGGGTGATGGAAAACCACTCGCTTTAGCTGAACAAGACATGGTGGCTATCAAAGCAACTATGCGTTTAGGTTTCTTACCTATTAAGGATGAAGCTTTTGCTGCATTAACTCCGCAAGCTGGAGCTTAATTTATACATAGAATAGGAGGCTTTTATAGTCTCCTTCCCTTTTGATGGGAGGTGTAACATGAAAAAATATGCAAAGGGAACACATTTGGTTTATTTGACTGATAAAGCATATGAGACTATCTATAAAGATTTAGGTTATTTGGAAGTAATTTCTTCTAAATACGAAAGGTCATATTTGGAAACTTTGTCTTATAGAGGACTATATGCTCTGTATTCCAGAAATGGTTTAGTTGAACATATGGCATCTCATATGAAGGAATCGAAGGAAGAAATGATTAAACAATTAGAATTAATTGAAATCAGATTTAATACTCCTGAGGAATCAGTCGAACAAAGTGTTCTTGATGAATTGAATGGAGATGGTGTAAATAATGAATAAGTATCAAAATAAAGATGGACATATTATTTTTGCTACTGAAAAAGCTTTCAAAGTTTTATATGAACGACAAGGATATGTTCCTTTTAAGGAAAAGAAAACTAAGTCGAGTCAAAAAAGTGTGAATTCAGATGGAACTAACTAATATTAAATTATTATTGGATATCACTGATACAACACAAGACGGTTTATTAAATCTTTATGTTTCTATGGCTACTGATTATATTTTAGATGAACTGAATCTTAATACATTACCACAATCACTTAATACCTTAGTGTACGAAATGGTTGTGTTTTTATATCGAAGCAAAGGTGTAGAGAATTTAAAATCTAATGAAGAAGGAAGTTTAATTGAAACATATATCACTGAATACCCTCCCAACATACTGAAAAGATTACAAAATTATAAAGATCGAAATAGGAGTATAAGAGTTATTGTTACGTAACTCTTATTTTTTATGTTGTTAAATAATATTTTTAATCGTCCTGCAGTAGTTGAAGGAGTTGGAGAGATTTACCCCATTCAATTAAAGGATTGGGATGAATTTGAATCGTATCTCAGTGTGCTCGTGTTATCAAAATCAAACTTTCCTACAGAAGATGAGTCTATCCCATTGCTGGATAGGATTTTATTTTACATTTCTAATAACCCCGATGAACTTGAAAAGTTGATTAACCTATTTAATTTAACAACTAGATCAAGTTCATTTAATTTGTATTCTTTGGAAACTTATTTTTTCCGTGATGACGATGGAAAATTAATAACTTCATTGAATTATGAGGAGTTTCGTAAAGTTGTTCTTCATCAAAATGTAATCTTGGAGCCACGTATATTTAAAGACCCACGTGTCGCTGAGTGGGCTGAGAAGGCTTTGAAACTAAAAAATAAAGATGCAGCTAACATTACTTTGGAAGACATGATTAGTACAGTATCCGTTGTTAAATGTAAGGATTATGACGTATTGGAAAAATACACTATGTATCAATTGAAAACAGATTTTCAACGGATTAATCAAATTAAGTCCTATGATGCAACGGCTAACTTGCTAGGCAATCCTTATGCTGCGAGTGAAGTTAAACTTAACCATTTTGCAGAGTATTTGGATTTATATGCTGATCCATACAAGGATGTATTCAAGAAAAGTAGTTCATCAAATATAAACCAAGCATTCAAATAATAAAAAACTATAAAAATAAAAGGATAAGGTGAATATATTATGGCAGTAATTACAGATGTTTTTGAAATGATTTTAATTGATGATGATGGAGACGTAATTGGTAAAACAACTTTACAAGATTCAAGCATCGAGGTACAGGTACAAGCAAATGACGTTGTTGGTGGCAGAGGTGGAGAGGTTATTGGCGTATTACATTCAAATCGTACTACTACAATAAATTATAATGATATCTCGTTTGATTTTGAATGGGTAGCCAAGCAATTTGGACAAGATGTTGTCACACATGCCGGAATTGCCTATCACATGCCTAAATGGTACTTAGCACAAGATATTGGTGGTGCAACAAAAATTACAGTTGAGAAAACTCCAGCAACAAACCATGAGATGAAAATTTATAAAGAAGATGGACAACGTGTGACTGGTTTTTCTGTATCAGGAAATGAAGTAGACTTTACTTCTGCAACACCGGCTGTTGCAATTGGAGAATCACTGGAAGTAAAAACCTATATCTATAACACTCCTGCACAAACACAAGAATTCTTCATTGATAACAAAGTATTTGCTAAAGGAGTGAAAGCTGTACTTGAAACCTTAGAAGTAGATGAATCTACTGAAACTGCTACACATAAAATTCAGTATGAATTCTACAAAGCTATTCCAGATGGTAACTTTACAATTAACACTGCTTCAGAAAGAACAGCACAAGCGATGGGTTCAAGTTTACGAGTGATTAAACCTCGTACTTCAACTGTTGTAGGTATCGTTAAACGTATTCCAATTGCTTAATTAATACATAGGGGACTCTCATTTAAAAAAGGGAGTCCTTATTCTTTTATAAAGAAGGTGAAAAAATGAAATTAAAAACAGGGTATTTCTTCGGTGCAAAAGGTGCATTTCTCGGCTACGATTCTGACGGCAGACCGATATACGGCAGTCCTAAACCAGAAATCCCATTTAAATTTACATGGGAACCATTTTCCCCATTACTGGCAACTAATACATATGGTTTATCTACTATTGAAGTTAGATATCGGTTATTTGTCAGAAAAAGAAATGTAATTCCTAGTACATATGATAAATTTAAAACAAACACTGAATTCGTTTACAATGGATATAAATATAAGATTACTTATACTTTGAAATATGATAATCATTTGGAAGTGTTGATAACTGAAGTAGGAGCATACACATAAAAAAAGAATAGTGTAAATTTACACTATTCTAAATGTTGTTATCATGTACTTTGATTTAAATAAAAAGCCTAATAAAATTCACAATATTTACAACTAATCCTAAAATTTGCCCTGCAATTATTATATATTTAATTTTGTTTAGCAGTGGTGTATTCTCATTTTGAATATTATTTGGTTTGTTAATCTTTTTTAAAGGAAATAAACGAGCAATAGAAACCCCTATAAATAATAGACCAAATAAAATAAATCCAAGTACTACTAAATTAGGTGTTCCAGGTACTGCAGCTTTAAACATTAGAATAAAAAATGTAAAAGATAATCCAATTCCAGCTTCTAAAGCACCATCATCTTTTGTATAATTTGTTATTTCTGCACCAAAACCACACAAACCAATAACCAAGCACCCACTTGCCACGATTTGTAAAACCATTTCATTACCAAAAATTTCCCAACCGAAAAATAAAACAAAAGAGGCTATTAAAGAAACTATAGCTATAACAAATCCTATATGTGGATTTTCTTTTGGATTACTAGATTCATTAGTTTTAACTTGAACTTTAGCCACTAAATTCTCTCTCCACTCTTAATATAATAAAAAATAAAAATTTTTTGTTACCTATTAATAGTTACCTATTTCAAGTTTACACTTTCCCTCAAATAATTCAACAACTTCATCTGCTTCTGTATATTCACCATCTCTCCTCCTAAATCATTTTCTCCTTAAAAAGCCTCATCATTTAATATGTCTTTTACAAATTGTAAAGCACTTAGCGTATTTATTAATCGAAAATAATCCTCAACCTTCCACAGAGAAGGATCATCCCGTCCGTGAAGAATCCAATTCCTATTAATAACCTCTGGTCTTTCTTCATCAAAATTTCTTGATAAAAATAGTGATTCTTGAAAAAAGTGGAACACAGAGTACATAGCAATTGCACTAAATTTATTACTTTCAATATCAACATCTTTCTTCCATGAGTTTAATAGTCTTGCACCAATTAAATTATTATTAGCAATAAGACTAATTTCACCTTCTATAATAGCTATCAAGTTTGGAATAGCCACTTTAAATATCCCTAGTTCATAACATTTAAAACATTCTTCAACCAACGAAGTCCATCGAGAATCTATAGTATCAATTATAGTTTTTTGTGCATCTTTGTAGTTAGGTAGATTTCCATTTTCATCTTCATAACTGTAATATGAATAAAAGTATGCATCTGTTTCTTCTGCTGACATATCTATTAATTCTCTGTTCAAATAATCTCTTGGTAACATTTCTCCTGTTAATGTCCACCCATATTTTGAATTATTTGCAGTTATTTTTCTAACTTCTTCAAAATCAATTTTTGGAAAGCTTATTCGTGGTAATTCAATTTTCGGTATCTTAATTTTAGGGAATTCATAAACGAATTTTGGTATATCAAAGGCTTTTTTATTATAAGTACTCGAAATTATTGTATATATTTCAGGAAGTTTTGTTAAGTATTTAGTAGATTCAGCTATTCTATTTGCTAAATTAGTATATTCATCAAATTTCATCTGTCAATCCCCATTCTAAAATATAGATAAATCTATTTTATGTACATATATTATAAATGATTTAGCTTCCTTTTTCTCCTATTTAATACTTTAGAACTGAAAAAAATTGTATTATTTGTGAACTTACAGGGATAATTAACTACTAAAGAGAATAATCTAAGTAGTCAGAAAGGAGGGAAGATAGCATGAAAGATAATGAATATGACCAGTTAACTCAATTTAAAAATGAATATGAAAATGTACAAACTCCCGCAGATTTAAAAAGTCTTATAGACTCCTTCTTAGAAGCGTTTCCATTAGAACCTCACCAAGTAAAAACTTCACGCATTTCTTAAATTAACATTCGAATAAATAATTTTACGCATCCAAAAAATATAAAATATTTTTACTATTTCCTTACAATAACATGGTAAAATGTTACTAAACATTGTTATAGGGGGGAGTTGCTTTGAGATTAATAATCACATTGATTTTATTGTTGCCGTTGATTGCTGGATGTAGTTCGGTAAATAAAGAACCAAAGAAAACAGAGACGGCAGCAAGTGAGACAGAAGAAACAAAGGAAGACTTATACACTAGAAAAATAACAGAGGAAGAACAGAAGTATATACAACTAGTACTGGATAAAAAGTATGAACAATTATTAGAATTAACAAAAAATAGTGCTGATGAAGTAAAAGTTGATTATAATAAAATTTCTTTTGCATTTAGGAAATATCAAGAAGGGCAAGAATTAGAGAAAAATGGAGTAGACGAATCTAATATTCCACAGATTAAAGAACTTGAAGTTAAGTATTATTATGCTTTAACAAAATTAGAAGAAGTCAAATTTATTCCAGATAAGATCAAAAAACAGGTTAAAGATTTAGAAAAAAGATTACAGGAAAAAGAAAATCGTTATAGACCAATAGTTGATAAATATGACGAGCAACAAGAAAAAGAAAGAGAACAGCAACGAATCGAAGATGAAAAAAGAGAGCTAGCTGAACAGGCAAAATTGAGAGCAGAAAGTCCTAAAACCGTATCAATTGGTATGACAAAAGAAGAGGTATTAGCAGATGGTTGGGGAATGCCTGATCATGTTAATCGAACTACAACTGCTAATGGGACTGATGAACAATGGGTTTATGGTGAATATAGTAGTAAATATTTGTATTTTGAAGATGGAGTTTTGACAACGATACAAGATTGAAAAAGGATACAATTTGACTAATCTAACATTAATAATGAAAAGGAAAATTAATTATCATGATAAATACAACTGATCTAAATAGCGTGTATTCTTCTTTAGCTAATGTCTTTGGTGTAAAGTCAGCCGATATAAGATACTATATTATGAAAAACAAATTCAATATTTTAAAAGGTTACCCTGAAGATGTTAATATTGAAGAATTTTTAATGTTTATTAAGAAATTAAATGGTAAAGCAACGATAAATTTTGAAAAAATAACTATATCTCAACTTACTTCAAGAATATATAAAAAAGATATCTCAAAAGAGCCAATCTTTAACTTGTTTGATGCCCTAACTAAAGAAACTGATATGAGTGTTTATTTAAATGAAAAAGGTATTGAATTTAAGGAGATTGAAGGAATATTAGAGGTATATTACAAAAATCAAAGAGTTGATTGGTCAAAGTATTTTAATGGATATGAATCCGCAGCAGCGAGAATGGTTTCTAATCGTCTTGAAGGTAATAGTTTTGGGTCAATAGATAAATGTGTAAATGGTTTTTTATTTAATGGTAAACTTCACGAGAATAGTGACGTTTACCATATATATAAGTTTCCAGAAATATTAGAAAATATGTTAAGGTTATTAAATTTAAGTAATGTTTCGATGAATTGGGCTAAAATATCAAAATCTTATACTATTACTTTTATGGCAGATATTGAAAATGTGGTATTCGATTTTAGTGCCAGTTTAAATAATAAACAAAAGCAGTTTAAGATAATTAGATATTGTTTATATTATTTAAGTAAAAAATTTTTTAATGACTGGGATGAGAATTGTAATCCAAAAATGCGATTAAAAGATGATTTAAATGTTAATGCAGAACAAATTATTAATGTTATGGAAATTTAATAAAACAGTTGATGCCTTAAGATGAATCCTATTGTTTTATTAAATTACATTATGATATAATCTGTATGCGTTGAATAAAATGCGGTGATTACACAGTTAAAGGACTCTACTTGAGTCCTTTAACTGTGAGTATGTAACTGTTTTTCTTACGTTTATCGTTGTATAACCAATCATAAAAATCTTTTTCAAGTGCCATAAATTTTGCACCAAATCTGTAAACTGTAAATTCCCCACTGTGCAATAATTCATAAACTTTATTTTTCCCTAGTCCAGTAATATCCATAATTTCTTTAACTGAAAGCAATTCCTTTTTTCTTGTTGTCATTTCTAGTAGCTCCTATTACTCTATATTATACAAATTAAAATATACCACAACGAAATAATAGAAATCAAAAGTGTAAAATCATAACTTACCATTTTACACACCCCCCCAAAAAAATCTACAAATATTTACAAGTTTTTAAAGGGAATATCTCTATTTATGCCGAAAGTAGTAGGTAGATGGGAGGTGTTTATATGTCTAAAAGAACAATTATTATTAATCAAAATCATAAATTTTTAAAAAAATTACAAGTAGATGAAGAAACTGTTTTAACAATAGGTAATTTTAAAATGAAAGTATCCGAATTTACTGAAATACATTCTCATGAAAAAGAACCTGACGATATTATGAGTATTCCAGCACAGGTTTCAACACTTGATATTAAATTATAAAATCTAGGAGAGTGTTAATGGTCTTTACTAAAGAGTATAAATGTAGATATTGTAATAATGTTACAGGAGTATCTAAGGGTGAAAAAAATTATAGTTTAGTTATTCCAGAAGATATAGTTCCTCGAGATGCGTTTGAACAAGTATATGCAAATAGTTATAAATATGAACATCATCATTTCTGTAACTGGAAATGTTATAATCTGAAAGTTTTAGATAATGCGATTAATGCTTTATCTAAAACTTTGGTATTTCCTGAAGAAAATTTCTTACCTTTACATATGGAAAGGGATATAGATAAAGCAAAATGTACATTAAATAAACTAGTTGCTTTTAAAGAAACATTAATTGAAAAATAAACATACCCCCTCAAATTTGAAGGTTATATCTCACTCCACAACAATTGTGGGGTGTTTTTTTGTGCTAATTTCAATATGATTTGGTAAATCCATCTAAATTATTCAAGTTAATTGAACTATTATAAGAAATTACCGAGGAAAGTGAACTATTAAAAATGGTACTATTACTCAATGAAAAGGAGATGATCAAATGGAGAAATTAAATGAAGAAGGCTTAGAATTTTTTAAAGAAATTGAAACGGAATATGGGTTAATTCATATCTATATTAATCACAACTCTACGAAAGAAAAAGCAAAAGAAAAATTAAAGCGATACTTATTAACTGATGAGTAATTTTAGTGCAGTGAAATAGTAATTAAATAGGAGATAACAGCATGAGAGAGCAGCAAAAAGGAACTAATATTAAGTTAGATTTAAAAAATGACTTTACACATATTGAAACGGAAGAATGCGATACATATGTCTCAAAAGAACGAATAGATGGATTTTTATATAAAATATCATTTACAAAAAATAAAGAGGAACATGAAGAATCGCTTAAGGCAATAAAAGAATTCTTTATTAGAGAATTCTATTAACTTCTTTAAGTTAATGATTTCCAGAATTTTTTACTAAATAATCCGAATCAAAAAGATAAACAGGTCTCTGAAATAGAAACCTGTTTTTTTATAGTGTAGGACATGCTATAAGAAATAATTTTTTGTTCCACATTAAGAGTTTTTCCGTGTGACTCCGGTCACATTTGAGGTCACATTTCGATAAATTTTCCTGTGACTCCTACAATCTTTCGCATATTTTTCTTCGAAATAATGTCTCTTCACTATTAAATCGCCTAAACTCAAAATCCATCCAATTTGCCTTAATACCCTTTACGCTTCACCTTTTCCAACACCACATCCAACTCATCAGGGCGCAATAGCTCGATCGGAGAATATCCTCCTTGCTCAAACTGTATCGAATCTGCCTCAACGAGCAATACATATTTATTATTTACCTTAGCCAAATGAATACTATCACCATAATCACTCAGCAATCCTTTCACGGCAATATGGTCAAGCTTCATCTTTAACTCCGCATCTGGTGAATGCTCAATAATTTGAGCGGTTGCTTCAACAACTTGTTCTGTGGTGAAACGTTCTTGCAATTCACGCTTTGGACTCGTAGCCCACACTTCCATCGCTGTTTCGAACTGCTCTTTTTCTTCACTTTCTGTATCATACGTTTCTTCAATATGGGTCTGTACCATTGTCATTACTTGCGATTTGATGATTTCTGGCATCGATTCTCCATATTCTACAAATTTCAGGAAATCCTCGAAATAGCGTGCATGGGAAGATTGATGGATTTTCAGTTCATTTTCCTCTATCATGCCTTCTTCTGGCATGTAGGGGTATTGTATGCTTTTCATATTTTTGGTGGTGATGGCCATTTCTACTTGTTTAATCATTGTTTTTTCGTCGGTAATGCTGGCAACTTTTGGTTCGAAATCACATTTCAAAATAAACAGAAACGGTTCATCAAAATATTTGCGTAATTTAGCGGTAGCTACAAGAAAAACACCGCCTCTAATGGCACTCGTATCAATATAGGTAGAGACAATTTTTTCAGCATTTTCTTGAAATGTTTCTCGTGTACTTGCTGCTCTGACCGCCTGAAATAGATTGTAATTAGGATTTGATGTTGCATCATGGCCTGGTTCCACAATGAACCTGCCTATTTTTGTTGGAGCGTTTTCTGATTTTGGATGGCGGTCTACTTTCCGTTTTGCAATCTTTTCAAGCTCACCATCTAAAAATTCTTTTAATGTACTGTCTTCGTAATCAGCATCATTTAATGTTTGAAAATGTTTATATTGTTTGATTGCTTTTTCATCTTTTCCTTCCACTGTCACTATATAAAAGGAAAGATGGATAATTTCAAAATCCATAACTCACCCTGCTTTCTAACATCAGCTATTAAGTATAGAGAAGGTTCAAACATAGGTCAATCTCTAATGAAACAAAAATTGGTTATGATGCGCTGAGAAAATAAAGAATAGGAAAAGAAATAATTGGCATAATGAAAAAGTAACCATTGTCGAGAATGGGAACCAACTTAAAGATCTTTACTTAACAGTTGGAGCTGAATTTCTAAAAGGGAAGTAGGTGGGAAAATTGGATATAAACAGAGCAAAGCAAATTCTTTCGTCTCCAGCAGAAATTGAAGTGCAATACAATGGTGTTTCTATCTGGATTGATGAAATTAAAGAAGCAAATGAAACAGCTATTGTACATTTAATCGGAGGAATGAAAGAACCAACTGAAGTAGATATAGCAAGCTTACAAGAAGTCGAGTAAAAAGAGAAATAAATATATTCCTAACAACTTTCAGCTTAGAATCATAGGACAATGAAAATAAGAATTGTTGTGATTATATGCTGTACTAAATGAACCATCTCCTTCATATATATACATAAGTGAAGGAGGTTTTTTTATGTCAAAAACGGCTGTATATTTAATTAACGGCTTTTTAGGGAGTGGGAAGACAAGTACATTATTAAAGTGTAAGGAGTATTTTAAAAAAAACAACAAAAAAATAGCGATTATCTTAAATGAGTTGGGGAATGCCAATGTAGAGAAGCATTTATTTGCAGATGAATCGTTATTCGAACTGTTGAATGGCTGTGTTTGCTGTTCGATTAAAGAGGATTTAAAAACCACCTTAACTGAATTAATGACGATTGTTAAGCAAGAAAAAATAGATGTAATCCTTTTAGAGGGAACTGGCGTGGCAAATCCTGGGGAAATAATCGAAACATTTGCAGAAAAACAATTTGCAGAGCATTTTACGATAGAACAAAGTATATGTGTGATTGACAGTGTCCATGTAACAGACTATATAAGCGTTTTTTCTAGTTCAAAAGAAGTAAGACAATTGCAGAAGGAACAAATGGAGAGGGGGAGTCTGCTTGTATTAAATAAAATGGACCAGCTTCCAAAAAAAGAGAAAATAGAAAAAATAAATAAACTTGTACGCAAATACAATCAAACAGCACCTATCGTCTATTCCACATATGGAGAAGGAGTGACTAATTATTTAGAAAACCATACATTTGTTCTTCCTGAAAACACCGGCGATAACCATTCAAACCATCTTCATTTAAAAGCAATTAAAATTGAACAACGTAAAGAATTATCAAAAAGAGACATAAAAGAATTGCTTTTAAAGCATAAAGATAAATTGATAAGAGCAAAAGGTACGGTTCAAAACTGTGATGATATGGAGTGGTATCATTTTCAATTTGCATCTGGTCAACTCATTTGGGAACAACTAAAAGATCATCCATCTTATGCTAGAGGACAAATTATTTTAATTGGTGAAGGATTAAAAGAACAGGATGTTCATTTATAGAAAGATGGAGAATATAGTAAACGAGAATAAAGCGTATTTTTTGGCTTTTAGTTAAATCATGCGTCTAGTTATAATGAGAAACTAGATGGCATATTGTTTAATAGAAGAAAAGACAAGCTTTTTGTGGTTTATCACGAATATAGAAGGGTTAAATAATAATAGAAGGAGTTTATATATGTCTATTCCAACATCGTTAAAAGATATCGTTATTTTTACATTATTCTTCTTAATGATGTCTTTATTCTTTTTTGGGAATGAGGCATTTATTCAATCAATCGGAATAGCGTTATCTGAAGATGGCAAAACAATTTTTATTCTTTTTTTAGGCATTTTTTTAGAAGCTTTGCCTTTTCTTTTATTAGGTGCTATCGCTTCGTCGGTTATTAATCTATTTATTTCAGAAAATATGATTGCAAAGTTTATTCCGAAGAATCCAGTAGCGGCAATAGGAATGGCGCTTTTAGCTGCGGTCATTACACCTGTTTGTGAATGCGCCATTATTCCTGTTGTCCGCAGGCTTATTCAAAAAGGAGTTCCTATTCATGTTGGTGTCGTATTATTAATGGGAGCCCCTATTTTAAATATTATTGTATTTGGCAGCACTTATTTTGCTTTTCAAAATAACCTGCAATTAGTATATGGGAGGTTCCTTGTTTGTATTGTAGCTGCTGTGGTCGTAAGTTCCCTTATATATTTTATTTTTGGAAAAGGAAATGTTTTGAAAATACAAAAGGATGATTTGATAAATACTGTCCAAGTAAATCGAAATAGAGGGGAATCGAAGTGGAAAGGAATACTTCATCATACATGTCATGAATTTTTTACGGTAGGCAAATATTTTATGATTGGTGCATTGTTTGCGAGTTTTGCTCAATTGTATGTGCAAGGTTCTGCAGTTGTACAAGCTGCGGAAACTTCTTTTCAAGGAACAGCTGTTATGATGGGACTAGCTTATGTCTTATCTTTATGTTCAGAGGCAGATGCATTTGTTGCCGCTTCCTTTGCGAAAATTTTCTCCGCACAAGCATTATTAGGATTTTTAGTATTTGGCCCCATTCTTGATTTGAAAAACACGTTTGTGATGTTGTCTTCCTTTAAGATAAAGTTTGTGATGTTGTTTATGTTTTTTGTGACAATCGTTGTATTTCTTTTATCGATTTTAGCAGGTAGTTTCCTTTCATTATAATCTTTGAATCAGAAAAAAGGAGGGGAGAAGAGAATGTTGAAAATAAGATGGAGTCCAAATTGGCAATTTTCGAATGAACTTCAAGGAATCATTTTAATTAGTTTTAGTTTACTTATTTTTAAATTATACGTTAAAAACACACTTACTTTGCTTATTGCTCCAAAAATGATTCCGTTTCTGCTATTTTCAATGGCAGCTTTATTTTTATTAGGTTTCTTTCGATTGTTAAACAGCAATCTACAAGGGGCAGATTGTGATTGTGATGTTTGTGATCAAAACACCTCTATAATTAAACTACTTGCTCCCTACCTTTTGTTTGTTAGTCCATTATTTTTCTTTTTTACTATTCAAGATTTTTCTATTAATAAAGAATTGTTATCCACTGCAGGGTATATTTCAGATACGAAGCAAGGTACAGAACAGGATTTAGAAAATATTATCGTAAATAAAAAACTGGTTGTGAATGATGAAAATTTTTTTATGGTTATGGATTTACTAAATAATAAACTGGATTCATTAGTTGGAACAGAAATAGAAATAAACGGTTTTATTTATAGAGAAGAAAATTTCTCCGCAAATGAAGCTGTTATTGCAAGACAATTGATGACCCATTGTGTTGCCGATACTTCTATTTATGGATATTTGTTATCAGGAGATGTGCAGTCATTAAAAACAGGCAGCTGGTATAAAGTATCTGCCATCATAAAAAAAGAAGAAAAAGATGGGGGTACGATGCCTGTATTGCAAATAAAAGGTGTAAAACAAATCGAAAAGCCGATAGAGCAGTATTTATATGATTTATAAGTAGATTAGTTCATTAGAAATGAACTAATCCCCTACTAATTGATAACAGATACTACCCTTCAAGAGTAAAACATTGTTAATTCATAGATTTTATTATTTCGCTAGTTGTTCGTATTTTCCCTATTCTAGGGAAGATAAAGTTTTTTACATGATCGTGCTCCTCTTGTGAAAATCCTGTCATAGCATCAATACTAAATATAAGATTATAACCATGCATAAATGCTTCTCGAGCTGTTGTATCTACACCAAGTCCTGTTGCTATCCCGCATAATACTATAGTATCTATTCCTCGGCGACGCAATTGCAAATCTAAGTCAGTTCCATAAAATGCTCCCCATTGTTTTTTAGTTACTATGTGATCTGATTTAGAAACGTTTAGTTCTTGAACAAATTCATCCCAACCATTAGGCATATTTAATGGTGGCGGAGCAATATCTAGTTTAGGGTGGGGTATATCTTTCATATCCTTGCTTGAAACACGAACCAAGGAGACAAAAGCACCTGTTTTGCGAAAAGAATCTGCTAGTGCAGAAGCATTATGAATAACTTGTTCTGCAGAATATGGAGCATATTGGTTTCCTAGCCATTTTTGTAAGTCAATTACAACTAATGCAGTTTTTTTTAGATCAATAAGATTTTCCATTTTCAAACACTCCCATACATTAATTAAGGACCTTATTGTTTTAAAATACAAACAATAGGTTTGACTATATGTTTATATTTTTGTACTATAAGTCAAATGGTGTCAAGTTAAGTGTTCTTAAGGATGATTATTACACAGGATATTGCTATAAAATTGTTAAGGAGCAAGGTTGCCTTTCTACATCAGTACAAGATATTGCAACTGATTATGGTATAAACAGATTATGCTATTTGTGAAGAACTAATTTTTAACAAAGAAAACAAAAAATCAAAAAATATTTATTGGAATTATCATAAAGAAACAGCAAAGATTAAGTTGAAAGATGGATAGAATCTTGCAACAAACATAAAAATACTTTAAAATTTAAGGAAACTGAATAGTGTCGGGAGCTTGAGGAATCAGGCTGAGAGGATGACTAATCTGTCATTGACCGAATGAACCTGTTGGATAATGCCAGCGCAGGGAGGTGTATATGTAATTGTGGAACAATATGATAAATACAGGTGTATATAATAAGCCATGTTCGAACTTTTCAAAACCTTATCGTTGGAGCGAGAGGGAAGGAAAGAATCAACCATGGCTTTTTTATTTGGAAAAAATACAATGTTAGAAATTAAGTACCTATTACACAAGAAAATGATAAAAAGTGAGGAATACATATGGAAGAAATAATGAAACCAGTTAATGTAGCAAACATGCTGACTAGATTAAGAGAAAGAGCTCCGCTTATTCATAATATGACGAATGTGGTCGTTACGAATTTTACAGCAAACGGTTTATTAGCTCTAGGAGCATCTCCAGTTATGGCATATGCAAAAGAAGAAGTGGCAGAGATGGCTACGATTGCAGATGCACTCGTGTTGAATATCGGAACATTAACGGCAGAAACGATTGAAAATATGATTATAGCTGGAAAAGCAGCTAATAAGGCAAATACACCGGTTATCCTGGATCCTGTTGGAGCAGGTGCTACTTCCTTTCGTACGGAAAGTGTACAGAAGATAATGAAAGAAATAAAGATTTCTTTATTGCGTGGCAATATTGCCGAAGTAGCAAATGTTGCCGGCATTAAAACGGCCATTAAAGGAGTAGATGCAATGGGAGTGATGGAAGATCCAATTAAGATAGCCAATGCCGCATCTGCAGCGATTCAAGCACCGGTTGTTATTACAGGCGAAAAAGATGTAGTTACAGATGGGGAAAATACTTATTTAATAGGCAATAGCCATCCGCTATTAACGAAAGTCACCGGTGCAGGCTGTTTGTTAACGTCAGTTATCGCTTCCTTTATTGCAGTGGAAAAAGATATTGTAGCTGCAAGTGTTGCTGGATTGGTTACTTATGGGGTGGCAGCAGAACTTGCTGCCAAACAGATTAAGGAGTATGGACCGGGAAGTTTGCAGATAGAATTATTAAATCAATTATATTTAATAAATGAAGAGCACATTGCCCATTTAAACAAGATCGAAAAGCTAGGAGGAGAATAAACAATGAGTATTCGAAAAGCATTAACGATTGCTGGATCAGATAGTGGCGGCGGTGCTGGCATACAAGCAGATCTTAAAACATTTCAAGAGTTAAATGTATTTGGAATGACAGCAATCACTGCTGTTACAGCACAAAATACTCTTGGTGTAGATGCTGTTTATCCGATGAGCCTTGAAGCAATTGAAAAACAAATAGATGCAGTAGCTACTGATATTGGAACAGATGCAGTAAAAACAGGTATGTTATTTAGTAGAGAAATCATTGAGCTGGTTGTGTCAAAAATAAAAAAATACAATTGGTCACAAATTGTAGTTGATCCCGTTATGATAGCAAAAGGGGGGGCTGCTTTGTTAAAGCAAGAAGCAATTGATGCAATGTGTCAGTATTTATTGCCGATTGCGACTGTCATTACTCCTAATATACCAGAAGCAGAAGAACTGACTGGAATTAGTATCAATACTTGGGATGATCGCAAATTAGCAGCAGAAAAATTATATGAGTTAGGGGCTAAAAATGTCATTATTAAAGGTGGACATGGAAGTGGTGACCTATTAATAGATTTATTATTCGATGGCAAAAACTATACGGAACTGCAATCAAAAAGATTTTCAACAAAAAATACGCATGGTACTGGCTGTACTTTTGCAGCAGCAACAGCGGCATGCTTAGCTAATGGTAAATCAATGGAAGAATCTTTTCGAATTGCAAAGGATTTTGTTTATTATGCCATTAAAGAGGATTTGCATATAGGGAATGGCCATGGACCAACAAACCATTGGGCGTATCAAAAACAGCAAAATCATTCAATGAAGTAATAATTGGGGAGACAATAGATGACCAAGTATAAGCAGGATTATATAAAGAATTTATTAAAAGTTTATTTTATTATGGGCAGCAATAATAGTGAATTAGATCCTGAATATGTATTAACAGAAGCGTTAAAAGCAGGAATCACGATATTCCAATTCAGAGAAAAAGGAGCAGGCTCACTAACTGGCTCAGAAAAAACAGCGTTGGCGAGAAAACTACAAAACAAATGTAAGGAATATAATGTTCCTTTTATTGTGAACGATGATGTAGACTTAGCGCTTCAGATTGGAGCAGATGGTGTTCATATTGGCCAAGAAGACGAAAAGGCAGAAGCAGTAAAAAAGAAAATAGGAAATAAAATAGTAGGTGTTTCTGCGCATACAGTAGAAGAAGTGAAATCTGCTATAAAAGCAGGGGCAGATTATGTTGGAATAGGTCCTATTTTTCCAACAAAAACAAAAAAGGATGCAGAGCCAGTCCAAGGAACAAGGTTACTAAAAGAATTGCAAAAAAATAAAATTCAAGTTCCAATAGTAGGGATTGGCGGAATTACAAATGATAACGCAGGTGAAGTAATTTGTGCAGGAGCGGATGGTGTTGCTGTTATTTCAGAGGTAAGTATGGCAGCTTATCCCTTTGAAAGTGCAAAAATCTTAGTAGAGACGGTAGCAGCAGAAAAGATTAAATCAGCAAAAAGCCAATAGGTTTTTTGCTGAATATAGACATTCACCCAACCGAATGATCAATTTGTGCATAAGATGTTTTGAAAGGAAGTGTTATTGTGATTAGTTTTGATTACAATATATCTGCTTCCCCGTTAACTTTATGAAGTAAGGTTAATGAGTATACAAAAAACAAAGGGAGATGTTCTTATGTACGGTTACGGATATGGCGGATACGGATATGGTGCTGGTGGATGCGGTTCAGGCTTCGCATTAATCGTTGTATTATTCATCTTATTGATTATCGTTGGTGCAACGTTTATTCACTAAATTGAAATGAGGGAAAGGCAGACAATTCTAGTGTCTGCTTTTTCTGTAATATTTTGAAAAAACTGAATTTTTAAAAATATTATTTTTTGGCTGTTTTCTAAAAGTTTGTTGCTATTTGATTAAGATGAAAAACCTTTAAATGTACTGAGCAGCCTGAATACACGTAGACTCCTGCGGGAAAAGCGAGATAGACGAGACCCTGCAGGAGCAAAGCGGCGAAGCGGCTCGACGCTCGCCCGCGGAAAGCGAAGTGTATTCAGGCTGCGGGTTAGATAGCAACAATCTATACGAAAAGGGCCTCATTTTTATCGTTCTTAACGGGTACGAGCGATTACTATTTTACGAGATATATTATTAAAATTGTTGGAATATCACTTTGTGTATTCAACTAAAATATTTTAATTTTTTTATTATAGTTTTTTTGTATTTTTATAGTAAAAAATGAAAAAAAGGAATGTTTTATACATAAATATTAGAAATATTTCTTTTTTTTGAAAATTAAATCTAAAAAGGATATTGACAGATAATATAATATCGGTAAAATAAAGTTATTAACGTGTTAGATTATATGACACTTAATGTTAGTATTTATACATAAAGGGGGAAGAAATCCTAATGGAACAGTTAGAATTTTTAATGAACAGCTTGTGGACGATGGTTGCTGCAATTTTAGTTATTTTTATGTTAGGTGGATTTATTTTACTTGAAGCTGGTTCCACAAGAATGAAAAATGCTGGTCATATTGCTGGTAAAACAATTTTCACTTTTGGTATTGCTTCTTTAGTATTTTGGGCGGTAGGATATGGTTTTATCTTTGGAGGAAACGGAAACTTTTTTGTTGGGTTGACTGATTTCTTCTATTCTGGAGCACAAGCAGATGGTGCAGGGCTTCAAACAACAGTATTTTTTGTTTTCCAATTGGCATTCGCAGGAATTTCTTTAACGATTGCGCTTGGTGGTTTTGCTGAACGTGCGAAATTATCTGTTTATCTTATTTTCTCAGTACTATTCTCAGCTTTAGTTTATCCTGTTGTTGCACACTGGATTTGGGGCGGCGGCTGGTTGTTCGAACACGGTAAACAAGACTTTGCTGGTTCAACAGTAGTGCATTTAACTGGTGCAATGGCTGCATTAGCTGCTACTATTTTATTAAAGCCTCGTATTGGTAAATACAATGCAGATGGTTCTGCAAACCCTATTTTTGGTCATAACCAAGTGTATACAGCATTAAGTGTTATTATTCTTTGGGTTGGCTGGTTTGGATTTAACGCAGGTAGTACGGTTTCTGTAGCAGACGGATTCTTTGGATTTGTTGCATTAAATACGAACTTAGCTGCAGCAGCTGGATCTGTTTCTGCTTTATTAATCTCTTGGATTGTATTAGGGAAATCTGATATATCTACTATGTTAAACGGTGCATTAGCTGGTTTAGTTGCAATCACTGCATCTTGTGCGTTCGTTGATACTTGGGCAGCGGTAGTTATCGGCTTTATTGCTGGTATTCTAGTATTCTACAGTGTTCGATTCTTTGAAAATAGAAAAATTGATGATCCGATTTTTGCATTATCGGTACATGGTACTGCAGGGGTTTGGGGAACATTGTCAAATGGGTTTTTTGCTACAAAAGAACTTGCGACAGTAGGTAAGCCAGGATTATTCTATGGTGGTGGATTCCATCAGTTAGGTGTTCAGGCAACAGGTATTGTAGTTTCTGCATTATTCGCTTTTGTAGTAAGCTTTGTTATCTTATTCGTTATCAAAAAAATCAGCGGACTTCGTGTAACGGAAGAAGAAGAAATCATGGGCTTAGATATTAGTGAACATGGTACTTACGGATATCCAGAAGTTTTTCTTTCAAAAGAAGAAAACAAAAATAATATAAACTAAAAGCTTTTTTATGATTTGATTAATAGATGAAAGCCTCACTTTTATAGTGGGGCTTCAAATCTTTTAAAGTAATTTTTCTAAAGGATTTATTAAACAGTTAATATCCTAATATCTACATATAAAGTTTTTAAATAATTAGGATCAATATGATACAATAAACTAAATTAGGTGAAGGCTTGCTTAAACGTATTAATCTAAATCCTATATCTATTTTTAAGGAAGTGCATGGATGTGCTCTCGAATTATAAGAATCAATCAAATTAAACAAGAGAAAGAGACCCAAATAATCAATTGTGCAAAGTCTAATATTCAATTAAATAAATGTCATGATGGATTTATGAAACAAGTTTTCAATATATCTTTGGAAGAATTTACAAAAACACATGGCTATCCACCTTGTGATTTTGTTTGGTTTGTTACTGGGAGTGCTGGTAGATTTGAACAAGGATTATTTAGTGATCAGGACCATGGTATAATATATCAAGTGAAGGATCCAGCATTTCAAGCATATTTTATTCAATTTAGCAAAGAATTAAGTGATGCCTTAAATGAAGTTGGATATCCTTATTGTGAAGGAAATGTTATGAGCAGCAATCCATTATGGTGCAAATCGATAGAAGAATGGCAATATCAGCTGCTGAATTGGATGGAAACTGAAAGTTGGGAATCCATTCGTTATTTGCAAATATTTTATGATTGCAGGAAATTATTCGGTAATGAACTTTTCGTAGAAGAGCTTCGTTCGTATATACATGAATATCGTTCTTTGCACCCTTCTCTTTTAAAACGTTTTATGAATAATGTGATGCGTATTAAAAAAGGGGTAGGTATTTTCGGACAATTTTTTGTGGAAAGAACAGGCCCACACAGGGGTTCTATTCACTTGAAAAATACTTTATATTTACCATATGTAAACTCTATCAGACTTCTTGCAATAAAAGAGGGGATTCAATCTACTTCAACGATTAGTCGTATAGAGGAATTGAGAAAAATAGAAAAGTATGAATCATTGCTTCAGCCATATGAAAAATATTTTATAAAAATTCTTCAGTATCGTAGTACACTTTTTAAAAACGCTAAAACATACAAAGATGTTCATTTTTTAAATATAAAGAACTTAAGTAAGCAAGAAAGACAAGAAATTAAATTATTGTTGCGAAGCGGAATTAAGTTATACCATCAAGTTCAAAGGATAATTGAAAAAGGGTGTTAAAATGGGTGTAGAATCTTTTCTCCATTATATGAGAGAGTTATATGGAAAAGTTAATCCAAGTGTACTTAATACAAATTCAGATGGCTTTAATTCACAACAGCTTGCATTTATGAGACGACTGCAAAAAGATTTAAAAGTAGAAGTGGCTTCCCGCTTGCCTTTAAAAGATTTAAAAACGGTAATATTTGATATAGAAACCACTGGTTTTTTTCCTGACAAAGGCGATCAAATTATTTCAATTGGTGCAGTGAAAGTAAGAGGTTGTGAAATATTAGATGATCAGTTTTATTCATTAGTTCGTATAAATGAACAAATACCAGAAGAAATAGTTACATTAACCGGAATTAAAAATGATGATTTAATAGATGCGCCGTATTTGTCGGAAGTGCTTGTGAATTTTTTTGATTTCGCTAAAGATGATACATTAGTTGCCCACCATTCATCCCATGAAAAAAATTTCATGCAATCTGCTTGTTGGAAGCAATTTAAAACCCCGTTTAAGCATCGAATTGTTGATACATCTTTTTTGTTTCAAACAGTAGAACCGAAACAGTCTATTGTAACATTGGAAGATTGGTGTATATTGAGCGAAATTCCTATTTGCAATCGCCATCATGCACTTGGAGACGCAAAGCTTACCGCTATTCTTTGGACCAAATATTTAGCGAAAGCACAGGAGCTGGGATGTAAAACGCTCCAAGATATTTACGAAAGAGTAGCGAGAAGATGAACTTGCCTGCGAAAAAAGATGAATCTATTTTCTGATTAATTTTTCAGAGTGTAGACAAACTCATTTTTGCAGAAACCTCAGGCGGATCGAAAACGGTTGACTTTCGAGGCGTGAAGCCTTAGGAGGAGCGGAGTTACCGTGGTTGGGTAATGAGCATCCGAGTAAGTCGAACAACGAAGAAAGCGAGCGTTTGTCGACAGCCTGAAAGATGAATCTATTTTCTGATTCATCTTTTTTCCATATATCTAACCTTTTCAAATAGATTGATGAATTGCTGAAAATTAGAAGGGTGTGGAGAGAGTGGAATCTTTAAATACAGAGCGATTAATGTTAAGAAGCTGGCAAGAAACAGATAGTCAGGATTTATATGAATATGCATGTAGTGACTTAGTTGGTCCTTACGCAGGCTGGGCACAGCATAAAAGTGAAGAAGAAAGCAAAGAAATTATCAAGTCGTTTCTAATGAAAGAGTATACATATGCAATTGTTTGGAAAGAAGAAAATAAAGTGATTGGCAGTATTGGAATTCATGAAAGAAAACCAGATAGTACACTTGCTCATTTGAAACAGAGAGAAATTGGCTATGCATTAAACCCTAAATATTGGGGGAAAGGTATTGTGCCGGAAGCAGTTAACCGGTTAATTGATTATGGTTTTACAACTTTAGAATTAGATGTTATATGGTGTGGGCATTTTGATTTTAATCATAACTCCAAAAGAGTAAATGAAAAATGTGGCTTTACTTATCGATTTCAAAAAAAAGGAATCTTGCCATTGTTCAATAATAAACTAGTAACTAGTTATTATTATTGTATGTTTAAAACTGATTATAAAAAAAGAGCAGTATTAAAATAAAGTGAACATTCCTCATAATATAGGATTAAAGGATAAAGTGCTATCCTCATAAATGTCTACAATCTATAAACTTGCAAGATTTAGAGCTTCACATGAGGATAGCACTTGATATTTATTCTTATAGTTCGTCAAATCCGTTGTCGAGATGGTTGACTTTTACATATTGTCGTGATTTTTGTTCGAAAAAGTCCGATTTGCCAAGATCCACTTCTTCATATGCTTTTATCCATCTTAAAGGGTTTGTACGGTAGCCTTCAAATGGACGATCATATCCTAATTGGTTGGAACGCACATTTGCATAAAATTTAATATAATCCTCTACATCTTGTAAAAGAATGCCGTCCATTTTGTTGCCGATAATATAGCGGGCCCACTCAATTTCCAAGTGTGCTGCTTCTTTCATCGTTTCTTGTACAAAATCTGCTAATTCTTGGGTGTTATATTCAGGATATTGCTCTAATACTTCTTTATAAATCTGTACAAACAAATCAACATGAATTTGTTCATCTCGATTGATATAGTTAATCATTGTACTTGTTCCAACCATTTTTTGATTTCTCGCTAAATGATAGAAGAAAGCAAAACCTGAGTAGAAGAACAGCCCTTCTAGTACGACATCATATACGATCGATTTTAATAAGTTGATTGGCGTTGGATTTTCTGCAAAATCTTTATATCCATTTGTTACAAACTCATTTCGTTTTTCTAGTATTGGTTCTGTTCGCCAAAACTCAAATACTTCTTCTTGTTTTTCCATTGGAACTAAACTTGATAATACATAGGAATAAGAATGGTTATGAATAACTTCTTGCTGTGCCAAGATAATCATTAAAGCAGATAAACTAGAGTCTGTTAAATAATCTGCCACTTTTCCTGCGTAATCTGTTTGAATACTGTCCAATAATGCAAGCAGTCCGATTATTTTTAAAAAGGCATCTTGTTCGTCTTTAGATAATTCGGGAAACTGCTTCATATCTTGACTCATATTAATTTCAAAAGGAGTCCAGAAATTGGCAAGCATTTTTTTATATTTAGGAAAAGCCCATTTAAAACGAATATCATCCCAATTTAAAATATTCGAGCATTCTCCATTAATAATGGCAGTTGAGCGGTTAGGTGCGTTTCTATTCATTATCGGTCTTTTGTGTACTGTTTCGGACATTTGGAAGCACTCCTTTTTTATTTTTTTGCTCAGTTAAATTCCATTGTTGATTTTCAAAAGGTCAGGGAATCTACTCCCTTTCCGCGGACGAACCGGCAAGCCTCCTCGCTTGTACCTCGAGGTCACTGAAAAAGTGGATGCTATGAAATATAGATAGGGAAAATCAAGCATTTAGAGGTTTTCGTTCGGTTTTCCGAGGCTTACCACACGCTTTCCGCGGGGCGAGCGCCGAGCCTCCTCGTCGCTTTGCTCCTGTGGGGTCTCGTCTTTCTCGCTAATCCCGCAGGAGTCTTGCAGATTCCCTTCCCATAAACAACATTATCGTTTAACTGAGCCTATTTTTTATATAATCAAAACTTATAAGTTTCAGTAAATCAGCACAGCAAAAAATCCTATTTTTGCTGTGCTTTCATTTTGTAAGATATCAACTTGAACAAGAATCACATTCTTCTATTTCTGAAGAGGTAGAACGTAAATAGTACGTTGTTTTTAAGCCGTTTTTCCATGCAGCTAGATGTAAATCTAAAAGTTCTTTTGCTTTTACAGTATTTTGTACATATAAATTGAAAGAAATGGCTTGGTCAATATGTTTTTGTCTTTTTGCATTTTGTAATATGCTCCAATGTTGATCGATTAAATAAGCAGATTTATAATACCAAGTTGTTTCACTGGATAAATCTGGTGCTGTCACAGGAATCTTGTAATCTTTTTTCTCTTCTGAATACACTTTTTTAAATACTGGATCAATACTTGGAGTACTACCAGCTATTAAAGCAGTAGATGCGTTTGGTGCAACAGCAAGCAAGTAGCCATTACGAAGTCCTGTTGCTGCTACATTTTCTTTTAGCTTGTTCCAATCTAAAGAAGATGTTTCGTTATCGTACTCTCTTTTCGTAAAATAATCCCCTGTTTGCCAATCAGACCCTGGAAATGCTGGGTAGGCTCCTTTTTCACTTGCAAGCTGATTACTCGCTTTTATCGTTAAATAGCTGATTTTTTCGTAAAGCTTATCTGCATATTCGACTGCTTCTTCACTTTCCCAGCGAATTTTCTTCAGTGCTAATAAATGATGCCATCCAAATGTTCCTAAGCCAATTGCGCGGTATTTTTTGTTTGTTAATTCTCCTTGTATAACAGGAATTGTATTTAGATCAATTACATTATCCAACATGCGTACTTGTATTTCAATTAGTCTCTCTAAAGCATCTTCCTCTACTGCTTTTGCAAGGTTGATGGATGAAAGATTACATACAACAAAGTCGCCTGGAGTTTTTTCAATGATAATTTTGCCGTCTTCATAGCGTTGTTCTGTCATAATAGTTGGACTTTGATTTTGAACAATCTCTGTACAAAGATTTGTGCAATAGACCATTCCTTTGTGATTATTTGGGTTTTTGCGATTTACTTCATCTCGATAAAACATAAAAGGAGTGCCTGTTTCTAATTGGCTTCTTAAAATTCCTTTCATAATAGAGATGGCAGGAACAACTTCTTTCGATAAATCAGGATGCTGCACACATTGTTCATATTTTGTACGGAAAGATCCTTCACCTTGCTTTTCATCATAAAAGTCTTCTAAAGAGAATCCCATAATGTTTTTTACTTCGTGCGGATCAAATAAATACCAGTCTTCTCTATTTTCGACCTTTTCCATAAATAGGTCAGGTATACATATGCCTGTAAACAAATCGTGCGTACGATATCGCTCATCACCGTTATTTAGTTTACTATCTAAAAAGGAGAAAATATCTTTGTGCCAAATGTCTAAATAAACACTGATTGCACCTTTTCTTTGACCAAGCTGATCAACGCTTACAGCCGTATTATTTAATTGTTTCATCCACGGAATCACACCGGAAGATGCACCTTTAAATCCTTTAATCGCACTGCCTCTGCTGCGGATTTTTCCTAAATAAACGCCAATTCCGCCACCATTTTTTGAAAGGTTTGCAATATCAGTATTGCTATCATAGATAGATTGTAAAGAGTCATCGATAGTATCAATAAAACAGCTTGATAGCTGCCCCCAATTCTTACCGGCATTGGAAAGGGTAGGTGTTGCAACTGTCATATACAAATTACTAAGCGCCCAGTAAGCTTCTTTTACATGTTCGATACGAGTAGTAGATGGCTCTTTGCTCATTAAAAGCATACTAATGATCATAAAACGCTCTTGTGGCAATTCAAACACTCTTTTTTGATGATCACGGGCGATATAACGGTCTGCAAGCATACGTAAGCCGATATACGTAAATAAATGATCTTTTGAAATCGATAAACATTTTTCTAATTCATCTATTTCTTCTTTCGTGTATGTATCCAATAAGATTGGGTTGTAAATGCCGTTTTTGGTTAAATGAGTAATTAATCCGTAAAAATTGCTGTATACATCTTCTGTTAGTCGATTTTGTTTTGCTTGGTCATATAAATCAACTAATAAAAGTCTTGCGGCAACATATGTCCAATCAGGTTCGACTTCATCCATATAACTTAATGATTCTAAAATTAATTGATGCATATATTCATGTGTATTTACAGTTCCTTTTATGTCGGAATATTGCTTCGCTCTGTTTATTAGTTGGTGAAAATCCAAATGAGGAAATTCGGATTGTAACTTCTCTAAAATACTAATTTTTGTATCTGTAATAGTATTCAATTTGTTTCCTCCTTAAAAAAGATAATAAAAACCACGCAAACATTTGAGTGGATGAAACGATGGCATAAAACAACACCGCTGTCGTTTTATGCCATCGTTTCATCATCTCAGGGGCCCTTTAGAGTATAAAAACGTAAGGAATGGGAAGGTCTCCTAGCTTGTGCAAAAAAAAGTCGCTTCATTGGAAGCGCAAAAGAGACTTTGGATAAATAGAAATTGCAATTACTATATATAGTGATGAAAAGATAAAAATCATCTATATGTTGATTTGATAGTATCATACTATGTATATTATCGCAATTATTTTCTGTTTAAATTTTAAGTTGATCAAACGTATTATTAAAACAATAGAATCATATAAAAGATGACAATAAGAAACAAAGCGAAAAAGCTTATTTTTTTTGTCCATTGAGGTGTAAGCTTTTTGCCTTGTTTCTGTTTTTGGAAGCCAATAAATTGAATCGTATTTTTATAACATACAAATACAAATAGACTAACACCGATATATTGCACAATAAACAATATCATCAAAATAGAATTACCTTGAAAAAAACTTACATCAGGGAAGCTATAACCGGTAATTAATTGAATCAAATGATCATTGATAAAGCCAAAAACAGCAAAAAATAAAATCGACGTTACGATCATTTTTATAAGTTCTAAATAATAATAGGATATTTTTTTCATTTTTTATTAAATCCTTTACTTCAAATTTAAGACAAGCTGATATCTATTATAGGAGAAAAGAGTGGGTAAATTCAAGAAAAGAAACGTAAATAGTGAAGAAAATGAGTTTTACAATATGTAATTTAAATAGTTGAAAAAAACAAAATTCATAAATTATTCACAAACAATCAAAATATGAATTTTTTTGAATGATTTTGAAAGAAAAATATTGTAATTTGAAACCGTTTGCAGTATTATTTTTATAGAGGCATAACACATACTCAAAGAGGATGTGAAAATATGTTAACACCAGAAAGACATCGTTTTATTTTACAATTAATTAAGGAAAGAAATACAGTTAAAACACAGGAACTCGTAGAGAAAACATCCGCTTCTGAGTCGACGATAAGACGAGATCTAACATTTTTAGAGCAAGAAGGTTTTTTGAAAAGAGTTCATGGAGGTGCGTCTAGATTACAAGGGAAACTGACGGAACCTAGCATGAGTGAAAAAACTTTCAAAAACCTTCATGAAAAGAAACAAATTGCATCCTATGCGGCAAATTGTATTGAAGCTGGAGACAGCATTTATTTAGACGCTGGTTCAACAGTGACAGAAATGATTCCATTTCTTGAAAATAAAGATATCGTCGTCGTCACCAATGGATTAATGCATCTGCAGCCATTGCTAGAAAAGGGAATACGCACGTATTTCTTAGGTGGTTATGTGAAAGAGAATACCAAAGCGATGGTAGGTAGAGGAGCCTTAGTTAGTTTAGCAAACTATCGGTTTGATAAATGTTTTATGGGGGTAAATGGTATTCATCCAGAATCGGGGTATACTACACCTGATCAAGAAGAAGCAATGGTAAAAAATTTAGCGATGAAACTTTCGAGAGAAGCATTTGTAGTTGCAGATAACAGCAAATTTTCAGAAGTTTATTTTTCAAAAATTGCCGATTTAAGTGAGGCAGTCATTATTACCAATCATCTTGATGAAACAGCAAGCGACAAGTATTTACGTAAAACTAGAATAAAGGTTGTGAGAGTATGATTTATACATTAACTTTAAATCCTTCTGTTGATTATATCTTGGAATTAGAAACAGTTAACTTGGGAGATTTAAATCGTGTAGGAATTACTAGTAAATTTCCTGGTGGAAAAGGAATTAATGTTTCAAGAGTACTGAATCGAATGGGTGTAAAAAGCAAAGCTTTAGGGTTTGTAGGTGGATTTACGGGTAAATATATCGTAGATCAGCTGCAAAAAGAAAATATCGAAACAAATTTTGTAGAAGTCGAAGAAGATACGAGGATTAATGTAAAAGTAAAAGCAGATGCTGAAACCGAATTAAATGCAAACGGACCTTTCATATCAGCAGAAAAATTTGTGGAATTGAAGCAGAAGATTCGTGAATTAACAACGGATGATTTATTAGTTCTTGCCGGCAGCATTCCATCTACGCTACCAAAAACAACGTATGAAGAGTTAGTGAAGATTTGTCATGAACACAAAATTTCATTTGTTGTGGATGCGGAAGGTGAACTATTAAATAAAGTATTGCCATATCAACCATTTCTTATTAAACCAAATCATCATGAATTAGGTGAACTATTCGATACAATGATAACAAGTGTAGAAGATGTTATTCCATACGGTAAAAAGCTGTTAGAACGGGGAGCTCAAAATGTCATTGTTTCACTAGCTGGTGATGGTGCGGTGCTAATTAATGAGCATGAAACAATCATCAGTACAGTCCCAAAAGGAGAAGTCAAAAGCTCTGTAGGTGCTGGCGATAGTATGGTTGCTGGGTTCCTTGCGAAATATCAGGAAACACAAGATATTCGCGAAGCCTTTCGTTATAGTGTAGCTTCTGGCAGTGCTACAGCCTTTTCGATTGGTTTATGCACAAAAGAGAAAGTAGAAAGTTTATTGCCGCAAGTTGTGATTAAATAAATTGCAGAGCGTCTTAAGCGCATGAACTATGCTTCCAAAGACTGCTCTACTAATTAAAGGAGCGTTGTATGATGAGAATAACAGAATTGTTAACGCAAGAAACCATCCTTTTAAATATAGAAGGAAAACAGAAATTAGATGCAATTAATCAATTGGTTGATCTCCTAAATTCTGCAGGGAGGTTAACGAATAAAGAAGAATATAAAGTAGCCATTTTAAAAAGGGAAGAACAAAGTACGACTGGAATCGGCGAAGGAATTGCCATTCCACATGCAAAAACAAAAGCTGTAAAAACGCCGGCAATTGCATTTGGCCGTTCCACATCAGGTATTGATTATGAATCTTTAGATGGTCAGCCGGCAAATCTTTTCTTTATGATTGCCGCTCCAGACGGTGCAAACAACACCCATTTGGAAGCACTATCAAGATTATCTACTATCTTATTAAAAGAAGATGCTCGTGCTAAATTACTTGCTGCAAAAACGAAACTTGAAGTTGTTGAAATCATTGATAGTTATGATGTAGAAGAGGAAGAAGTAGAGCAAAATATTGCAGACAAAAAGAATTTTATTGTTGCTGTAACAGCTTGTCCAACAGGTATCGCTCACACATATATGGCTGCGGATTCATTAAAAGCAAAAGCAGCAGAGCTTGGTGTTGACATTAAAGTAGAAACAAATGGCTCAGGTGGTGCAAAAAATGTTCTGACTTCAGAAGAAATTGAAAACGCTACCGCTGTCATTGTTGCTGCAGATACAAAAGTGCAAATGGAGCGTTTTAAAGGGAAACATGTCCTAGAAACGCCAGTTGCAGACGGAATTAGAAAACCGCAGGAATTAATTGAAAAAGCACTCAAACAGGAAGCGCCTGTTTATCAAGGTGGCAGTGGCTCAAGCTCCAGAGAAAGCAGCGAAAAAGGAAAAACAGGCATCTACAAACACTTAATGAATGGTGTTTCCAATATGCTTCCATTTGTAGTCGGCGGCGGTATATTAATTGCTATATGTTTTATGTTTGGCTACAATTCTTTTAAACCAGAGGATCCTACGTATAATCAATTTGCTGAAGCGTTAATGACAATCGGAGGAACGAATGCATTTGCTTTATTAGTGCCTGTGCTTGCTGCATTTATCGCAATGAGCATCGCAGATCGTCCTGGATTTGCTCCTGGTATGGTTGGCGGTATGATAGCAGCTTCAAGCGGGGCTGGTTTCCTTGGCGGATTAATTGCAGGTTTCTTAGCAGGGTATGTAGTAGTAGGATTGAAAAAAGTATTATCAACATTGCCTCAAGCTTTAGAAGGTATTAAAACGATTCTTTTATATCCAGTTTTAGGAATATTTATTGTCGGCATGTTAATGTTATACGTCATTAATGATCCTGTTAGTAATATAAATGAAGGTTTAACAAACTGGCTTGCCGGTTTAGGAACAGCAAATGCGGTGTTATTAGGAATCGTTGTCGGCGGAATGATGGCGATTGATATGGGTGGTCCAATTAATAAATCAGCATATGTATTTGGTACAGGATTAATCGCAAACGGCGTATATGAACCAATGGCAGCTATCATGGCTGGAGGAATGGTTCCGCCACTTGCCATTGCATTAGCAACAACTTTCTTTAGAAACAAATTTACAAAACAAGAAAGAGATGCAGGTACAACAAATTATATAATGGGATTATCTTTTATCACAGAAGGTGCGATTCCATTTGCAGCAGCAGATCCACTTCGTGTTATCCCTTCTGTAGCAATTGGTGCAGCAATCACTGGAGGATTATCGATGTTCTTTAATATTGGACTAAGAGCTCCTCACGGTGGAGTATTCGTCATCGGATTAGTTGATGGAAATTGGTTATTGTACTTGTTGTCAATTGTAATCGGTTCTGTTGTAAGTGCTGTTTTACTTGGTGTATTAAAAAAACCAACACAACAAAAAAATAAATAAGCAAACCCCCAAAGGCTTCTGCCTTTGGGGGTTTTTTTAATAGACGATGTCGTTCATTATGTGTTTTTTTGTTGTTTTAAACGAAAAAAGGCGGCAAGTGCGGCAAGTATGGTGATGCCACTTAATAAATAAAACTGAACATGATAAGCGTGTTTAATTAATAAAGCCATACATGGTGGTCCGCTGGCAACACCAATAAACCGCATGGAACTATAAAGGCTTGTAATGGTTCCTTTTTCTTCTTTTTCAATGCCTTCCGTTATTAAAGCATCTAATGGGGGAAGGCTTGCACCAATACCGATTCCTGAAATAGTAAGAAATGTAATGATATACGGTAATTTATTGGTGAAACTGAGGGCGATTGTTCCTATAATAATAGCAATAATTGCAATGAAAGTAATCCATCTCATTACATTTTGATCTTGCTTTATTTTTTTTCCTATGATGAATGAAGTAAGACATAATGCACTTAATGGAATGGCAAGGAAAAATCCTTTTTTAATATTTTTAATGTGATATGTTTTTTCCAATACATCTGAAAAGTAAAACATTTCCGCAAATAGGATAAACATAACAATGGCTCCAATAAAAAAAATAGCATATAGCCAATATTTATCCTTTTTAATTACTTCTCTTACATGTAAAATGAATTTTTTAAATGGTAAAGGCTTTTTTTGATTGGCAGGTGCTTTAACAAAAAAAAGGATTAATAAAATAGAAAATAAACAGAACACTGGTATGGACATAAACGGGATAAACCAAATGATTCCAGCAAGAAATGCCCCAAATATTGGACTTAATACTTTACCAAATGTATTTGCTGTTTCAATAACACCTAATGTACTGCTGACATCTTCTTCTTTTTTAAACATATCCCCAACCAATGGCAATACAATAGGAAAAGCCCCAGCTGCACCGACTCCTTGAAGTGCTCTTCCGAGAAGGATGACCCAATAGCTATTGTCCATCATCCAAGACGCTAAACCTGCAATAGCTCCTCCTATTGCAGTAATAATGAGACTTGGAATAATCACCTTTTTTCGACCGATATGATCAGATAAATAACCTGCTACAGGAATCAACAAAATGGCAACGATTGAGTAGACGGTGATAATCATACTAACTTGGAAAGAAGAAATGGATAATTTTTTTTCAATAGAAGGAAGAACAGGGATAAGCATGCTGTTTCCAAGCGTCATCACAAGTGGGATAGACGCGATGGACAATATCGACATTTTAGAAACCTTCACCTGATCATGATTTGTTTTTTGTTTTGTTTTTTTTACACTAGAAAGATTCATTATATTTTTTTCATCATTAACATGTTCCATTTTTGTTTATCTCCTTGATTTCGGTATGTTATCTTCACTTAATATGTACGAATGGAAGGTAAATTACTAAGAAATTAAAGTGGGAAAAAATGGATCATATTAAATGTAAAACTTTTATAAACGAATATTGCACCATAGTACATATGATAAAATGAATTATCATAAGGAAATGGAGGAAGGATTTTTGAATCAAATTATTGCATTAAGTGTTGGAAAACCAGAAGTTCTCTCTTGGAAAGATAAGACATATTCTACTGCCATTGGAAAAACTAAAATAGAAGAAGTAAGATTGACAGTTAATGGGTTCGAAGGGGATGGGGTTGCAAATCCAGCATTTCATGGTGGTCCTGAGCGTGCGGTTTGCTATTATCCATATGAGCATTATGAAAAATGGGAAAAAGAATATAAGGTTCATTTGTCTCCGCCGGCATTTGGCGAAAATATTTGTACAAAAGGATTTGTAGAAAAGGATACATATATTGGAGACATTTTTTCTTTAGGCAATGCCATTGTTCAAGTGACACAAGGAAGAATTCCATGCTCCACTATTTCGAAATTTAATCATATTGATACGTTTTTACCTAGAATCGTGGAAACGTGTTTTACCGGTTATTTTTTAAAAGTGCTAGAAGAGGGAACGGTTAAAACGGATTCAACCTTTACGTTAATAGAAAGACAACAACAAATTATATCTGTTTGGGACGCTACTCATTTAATATTAATAGATCGGAATAATAAACATGAAATAGAAAAAGTCTTACAATTAGAGGCACTTGCTGTTGATTGGAAAAACAGGTTTGAGAAACTTCTGTTATTAAAATAGGCTGTTTTCTCAAAGTTTGTTGTTATTTACGTAAAAAAATGGGAGAAGAAGTACTCAGCAGACTGAATACACGTAGACTCCTGTGGGAATGCGAGAAAGACGAGACTTAAGCAGAGCGTATGTGACGAGGAGGCTCGACGCTCGACGCTCGACGCTCGCTAAACGGACGAAGTGTATTCAGGCTGCGAATTTAAAAGCAACAATCTATACGAAAACAGCCTTTAAATAAAACCACTTGACTTTTTTCGGAAAATTCATTAATATGGTATCAACATAGTGATCGGCTATGACGAAGAGTAGTAACTTTTATGGAAACTATAGAGAGCTGATGGTTGGTGCAAATCAGTGTCGAAATAAAAGTGAATGGACTTCCGAGCCTCTAAACCGAAACTTTTTTAGAAGTAGGCTTTAGCGAAAGTCTCATCGTTACAAGAGACGGAAATTTTACACCATAGATGTGTATAGATTTCCTTAAAGTGAGCTTATTTTAAGCTAATGAAGGTGGCACCACGGGTTTCTCGTCCTTTTTATAGGAGAGAGCCCTTTTTGTATTTATTAAGGCTGTTTTCTAAAAGTTTGTAGTTTTTGAATAAAAAATAAACATAGCTAAAGCACTGAGCAGCCGGAATACACATAGACTCCTGCGGAAAAAGCGAGAAAGTCGAGACCCCACAGGAGCATAGCGACGAGGAGGCTCGGCACTCGTCCGCGGAAAGCGAAGTGTATTCCGGCTGCGGGGTAAATAAAAACAATCTATACGAAAAGAACGTTTATTAAAAACAAAATAATTAAAACGATGATTAAGAGTAGTATGTTGCTATGTGTTGTTACAGAGAGTCGGTGGTTGGTGTAAACCGATACAACCAGTTAACAGAATGGACTTATGAGTGCGAACTTGAAAACCGTAGTAGAGTTCGTCGGTTTCCGCCGTTAAATGGATAGAGTATAAGAGGGTATGAAATTTTGAAGTTAGACGAGTGTCTAGCTTCAGCGCCTAACCCTTGTGAAAAATAACCATTTGCCTCTGAAAGTAAAAAGCACTTTTTGAGTCAAATGAACATTTTTCTTCAGGACTGTACAAGGCGCTTACGCTTTTCTATTGTACTCGAAAAGAGAGAGTGTTAATGACACTCTAACGTGAGGTGGTACCGCGGTTATATAATCGTCCTCTATCTGAATCAAATTTTAGATTCCAGATAGGGGACTTTTTTATATTATAGGAAATTATAAACGAAACGGAGTTGTGGATAACTTATCGGTTGAGTCCGCATCCAGCTCCAGCGCCTAGCTCTTGGATGAAATAAGGAGGAAATAAACATGCAGCAAACAAAAAATCAATTGTTAATAATAGAGAAGATAGATGGAGATACATTAACACCAATCAGTATTTACCAAAGATTAAAGGGGAACAAGAGATTTTTATTAGAAAGCTCTCTTAAACATGAGAATTCGGGAAGATATTCGATTATCGGCAGTAATCCTGCTTTTGAATTAATTGGAAAAGGATCAAGTTCGGTTATTGTCCGTGGTAGTGAAAAGGAGGAAATAAAGGAAAAGGCATTATCTCTGGTAAAAAAACTATTGCCAAATCAACAGGTTGATTTGCCTTTTCAACTTCCGATAAGTGGTGGGGCGATTGGCTATGTTGGGTATGATAATATTAGGCAATACGAGGATATCGGCGAGGAAGCAAAAGATGAAATAGGAATACCAGATGTTCATTTGATGTTTTTTGAAGATTTAGTGATTTTTGATCATTTAGAACAAACGATTTATTTAGTTGCTACTCCATTAACCGACACAACGACGGAAGAAGATTTAAAAGCGAAAATAGATAGAAGAAAGACGGAATTAACAGCACCTTTTGTAGAAGAAAAAGAAGAGGTCACGTTATCATCATTTCAACCTAGTATTACAAAAGAGGAGTTTATTGAAAAAGTAGAAAAAGCAAAAGAGTATATTCGAGAAGGGGACATTTTTCAAGTGGTTCCGTCTCAGCGAATGTCAGCCAGCATAAATGGCTCAGCGTTTTCTTATTATAGGAAGCTTCGCATAAAAAATCAGTCGCCTTATATGTATTTTTTAGACTTTGAAGATTATGCTGTTGTAGGAAGCTCGCCGGAAAGTTTGATAAAAACAAGCAATGGCAAAATCATTACGAATCCAATCGCAGGAACGAGACCAAGAGGAACAACACAAGAGGGAGATAAAGAATTAGAATTAGACTTATTACAAGATGAAAAAGAGTTGGCTGAACATAAAATGCTTGTTGATTTAGCAAGAAATGATGTAGGGAAAGTAAGTCATTTCGGAAGCGTAAAAGTCGAAAAATATATAAAAGTCGAAAAATACAAGCATGTGATGCATTTAGTATCCGAAGTAAGCGGCAATTTAAAAGATAATTTTTCAAGTGTAGATGCACTCATTTCTTGTTTGCCGGCTGGAACCGTTTCAGGTGCCCCAAAAATAAGGGCGATGCAAATTATTAATGAACTAGAAGGAGTAAAAAGAGGAATTTACTCTGGAGCTGTCGGTTATTTTTCCAATAACGGAAACATGGACTTTGCATTAGCGATCCGCACAATGGTTATAAAGGATAAGACAGCGTATATTCAAGCAGGTGCAGGTATCGTCTATGATTCTGTTCCAGAAAAAGAGTATGATGAAACAATTCATAAATTAAAAGTATTCTTGGAGGGTCAACATGATTTTATTAATCGATAATTATGATTCTTTTACGTATAATTTATTTCAGTATTTAGGAGAATTAGGAGAAGAAGTAAAAGTAGTACGAAACGACAAAATTTCCATTGAAGAAATCAGAAAAATGAATCCAGATCGAATTGTCTTGTCGCCAGGACCTGGCAGACCTGAAAATGCAGGGATTCTCATTAAGGTTATTCAGGAATTGCATCAAGAATTTCCGATTTTAGGAATCTGTCTAGGGCATCAGGGGATAGGATATGCATTTGGCGGAGAAGTTACAAAAGCGGAAAATATTATGCACGGAAAAACATCGTATTTAACGACAACTAATACATCGGTATTTAAAGGATTAGAAGAGCAAGTAGAAGTAATGAGATATCATTCACTCGTGATAAAAAAAGGCACGTTAGCAAAAGAGTTTGATGTTTTAGCTTATTCTGCGGACGATGAAGAAATCATGGCGATCAAGCATAAGGAATACCCGCTGTACGGCTTTCAGTTTCATCCAGAATCCGTTGGAACGGAAACTGGAAAACAACTTTTAACGAATTTTATTCAAGAAACAAGAAAGGAAGTTATCAAATGAAGGAATATTTGCAGAAGTTAATGCGAAATGAATCGTTAACCGAAGAAGAAATGATTGTTGCAGCAAGACAATTATTTTCAGAAAATATTTCCGATAGTGAAATTGCTGCTTTTATTATAGGCTTAAAAATGAAAGGCGAAAAAGTTGACGAAATAGTAGGTATTGTAAAAGCAGTAAGAGAACAAACACTTCCTTTCAAAAATACGGTTACAGGATGCATCGATAATTGTGGAACTGGCGGAGATGGTTCGCAAAGCTTTAATATTAGCAGTACATCTGCTTTTGTATTGGCTGGGGCTGGAATTCCTGTTGCAAAGCATGGAAATCGCAGTATTTCTAGTAAAACAGGCAGTGCTGATGTACTGGAGCATCTTGGCATTAAACTAGACATTTCACCTGAGCAGAATGAAAAACAGCTAGAAGACATCGGCATTACTTTTTTGTTTGCCCAGCATGTACAGCCTAAAATGGGAAGAATTATGAAAGTTCGCAGAGAATTAGGCATTCCAACCATTTTTAATTTAATCGGCCCGTTAACCAATCCGATTAATCTAGAGTCACAAGTGTTAGGTATTTACCGAAATGACTTTACAGAGTTGTTTGCAGAAGTATTGAAAAAATTAGGAAGAAAACGGGCAGTAGTGCTTAATGGAGCAGGCAGCATGGATGAAGCATCCCTGCAAGGCGACAACGAATTGGTTATTTTAAATAACGGCAAGATAGAAAAGAAAATTTTACATCCAAATGATGTGAATCTTCCAGTTTATACGAACGATAAAATACGTGGCGGCGATGCGAAAGAAAATGCGGACATTTTATTGCAAGTATTAAAAGGAGAAGCTGGGGCATATCGAGATACAGTTTTATTAAATGCTGGGATCGGCATCTTTGCAGCCGGAAAAGCAGACTCGATTAAACAAGGTGTACAGCTTGCGAAAGAAAGTATTGATACAGGAGCTGCTTACGGTAAATTGCAAAAACTTGTAGAGAAAAGTAAGGAATTAGAGAAAGCAGGGGTATAATGGGTACGATTTTAGATAAGATTATCGCAGAAAAATATGCGGTCGTTGAACAATTAAATAATAGAAAACAAGAATTAGAGACAGCTTCAAAACATAAGCAAGTATCTTTTTTAAATAAGCTAGCTGCTGCTGATACACTCTCGATTATTTCAGAGTTTAAAAGAGCATCTCCGTCTAAAGGGGATATTAATATCAATTTGGACCCGGCAGTGCAGACAAAAAACTATGAACAGTATGGTGCAGATGCTATTTCTGTCTTGACGGATACACCGTTTTTTAAAGGTAGCTTTGAAGATCTGCAAACAGTCAGATCAACGGTGGAAGTCCCGCTGCTTTGCAAAGACTTTATTATCGATCCTATTCAAATAGACTTTGCCAAGCATTATGGTGCAAACTTAATTTTATTAATTGTTGCAGCATTAGATGATCAAAAGTTAAAAAGCCTATACGATTATGCAATAGAAAAAGACTTAGAAGTGTTGGTAGAAGTGCATAATGAGGAAGAAGCAGAGCGGGCAATTGCAATCGGCGCTCCGCTGATCGGCGTGAATAATCGTAATTTAAAAACATTTGAAGTGTCTTTGGAAACAACAGAGCGACTTGCGCCAATGATTAAAAAAAGCGGCAGCTATTTAGTCAGTGAAAGTGGAATTGCCACGATGGATGATATACAAAGGGTTGTAGCTGCAGGAGCAAATGTGATTTTAGTAGGCGAAACATTTATGAAAAGCGCTAATTTGGAGTCTACATTAAAAGAAATGAAAGTGAAATTATAAGGTTGTGGAAAAATGACAGCAAAAATTTGTGGGATTACGAATAAAGACGCCGCATTATGTTCCGTTAAGCATGGTGCAAAAGCGGTTGGTTTTGTTTTTGCAAAAAGCAAACGAAAAATTAGTCCGGAAGATGCAAAAGAAATTATTGCAGAATTGCCGGGAGACATATGGAAAGTCGGTGTTTTTGTGAATGAGTCAAAAGAAAACATCGACGAGATTGTCAAAGTTTCCGGCATCAATGTCATTCAGCTGCATGGCGATGAAACGAGTGAATTTGCAGCACAGTTTTCACTGCCTGTAATAAAAGCTTTTAGCATTCAATCTGAAGCAGATTTACAAACAGTTGTAGATTTTACATGTGATTATGTGCTATTGGACAGTCCGAGAGAACATTACCATGGCGGTAATGGCAAAACATTTGATTGGAACATAATAAAAGATTATGATTTTAATGGAAAAAAAGTAATCCTGGCTGGTGGACTTCATAAGGACAACGTAGAAACAGCACTAAAAACGGTAAAGCCTTATATGGTCGATGTAAGCAGCGGTGTAGAAACAGAAGGAAAAAAAGATTTGCTGAAAATCGAAGAGTTTTTAAATAAAGTAACTGTACGTAATCAGTAATTAGGAGGATTTACAAATAATGACAACAAACTATTCGTTTCCAGATAAAAAAGGTCATTATGGCATTTATGGTGGAAGATATGTACCAGAGACATTAATGCATGCCGTAACAGAACTGGAAAAAGCCTATGTAGAAGCAACTAACGATCCTGACTTTCAAGCAGAGTTGGATTATTTATTAAAAGATTATGTTGGCAGAGAAACACCATTATATTTTGCAGAAAACTTAACGAAACATGCAAATGGTGCGAAAATTTATTTAAAAAGAGAAGATTTAAACCATACAGGTGCACATAAAATCAACAACTCTATTGGGCAAGCGCTGCTGGCTAAAAGAATGGGCAAAAAGAAAGTTGTCGCAGAAACTGGCGCGGGACAGCATGGAGTTGCTACTGCAACGGCTTGTGCACTATTAAATTTAGAATGTACGATTTTTATGGGAGAAGAAGATATTCGCAGGCAAAAATTAAATGTGTTCAGAATGGAAATGCTTGGTGCAAAAGTGGTTGGCGTTACTTCTGGAAGTGCTACATTAAAGGATGCTTGTAATGAAGCATTGCGTTATTGGGTGACGAATGTTTTAGATACTCATTATATTTTAGGCTCTGTATTAGGTCCGCATCCTTTTCCAATGATGGTCAGAGATTTCCAAAGTGTTATCGGAAAAGAATCAAAACAGCAATATTTGTTAAAAGAAAACAAGCTTCCAGATGCAGTTGTTGCTTGCATCGGCGGGGGAAGCAATGCAATGGGCATGTTTTATCCTTTTATTGAAGACAAGGATGTAAAAATGTATGGTGTAGAAGCTTCAGGGCACGGTCTTCATACAGAAAAACATGCTGCTTCTTTAACAAAAGGAAAACCAGGTGTTCTTCATGGCTGTTATATGTATTTATTGCAGGATGAGGATGGGCAAGTCCAAGAGGCTCATTCTATTTCAGCAGGATTGGATTACCCAGGCATTGGGCCGGAGCATAGTTATTTACATGATATTGGGAGAGTGCAATATGAATCTGTCACAGATGATGAAGCATTTGAGGCATTGCAATTATTATGTAAGCTAGAAGGAATTATCCCGGCGTTGGAAAGTGCTCATGCGATTGCCCATGTGCTTAAATTAGCTCCAACGATGCGTGAAGACGAAGGTATTGTTGTGTGTTTATCTGGAAGAGGAGATAAAGATGTGAACACGGTAATGGAAAAAATGGGAGTGAACGAATAATGATAACAATTGCAGAAGCTTTTGCACAAGTGAAAAAAAACGGCGATAAAGCATTTGTGCCATATATAATGGCAGGTGATGGCGGACTTGAAAGTTTAGAAGAAAAAATCAAGTTTTTAGAGAACGCAGGTGCAACAGCAATTGAAGTTGGAATCCCTTTCTCTGATCCAGTTGCAGATGGTCCAATTATACAGGCAGCCGGTATTCGAGCACTTAAAGCAGGAACAACATTAAAAAAAGTGTTTGAAACAATTTCGTCATTTAGAGCGTCTACCTCTATTCCACTTGTATTTATGACATATATTAATCCTATTTTATCTTATGGAATAGAAGCATTTTTTCAAAGTTGTAACAAAGCAAATATTAATGGAATTATTGTTCCTGATTTGCCGATTGAAGAAGAAGAAATACTGCTGCCGTTTGCTGAAAAATATCAAGTGGAAATTGTTCGTCTTGTAACTTTAACAAGTCCAATTGATCGAATTGAAACAATCGCGAAAAAAGGAAATGGTTTTCTTTATGCCGTGACTGTTACAGGAATAACTGGTGCAAGAACATCTTTTCAAGAGCATTTAGGCCAACATTTATTAAACGTAAAAGAAGTAAGTGCCATTCCTGTTTTAGCTGGATTTGGAATATCTACACCAGAACATGTGAAAAGTATGACACAATATTGTGACGGAGTAATTGTTGGCAGCAAAATAGTAGAACTTTTTGATAAAAATGATCTGGAAGGAATTAAAAACTTAATTGCTGCAAGCAAAAAAGTAGGCATAGAACAAAGAAGTTTATAAATTTTAGATGTAAAAGAATGAGATGACCTAAAAAGCATGATAGCCATCTTCCTTACCATTCTAATAGAAATGGAAAGGAAGAGAACGCAGCTTTACAGGCAAATCTCATTCTTTTTTTATGGTGGCTTCGTAAAAAATCTAAGAGAATGGCCAATTTGTTTATAATTAAAAAGTTTTTAGAAAAATATGAAATTAGTAAAAAAAGAAGCAGGGGGAATGGAAAATTTCTAGAATTACAATAAAGATGAAGGGGGGAAAAGTGATGAACCTAAATGTCATACAAATAACAAAGGTGGAACCATACCTAAAGGAATTAACAAAACTTTTAATAAATGTGGTAGATCAAGGTGCTTCAATCGGATTTTTAGCGCCGCTTGATGAGAAAGAAGCACTTTATTATTGGGAAACTGTACAAAAAAATCCCGATATCTTGCTGTGGATTGTAAAAGAACAACAATCTGTAATAGCAACCGTACAATTACACTTAAATAATAAACAAAATGGGAAACATCGAGCAGAAATAGCAAAACTAATGGTAGTTCCTTCGTATCAGAAAAAAGGAATTGGCAAAATGCTGCTGCAAGTAGTTGAAGAGGCAGCTGAAAAAAACGATAGACAATTGCTTGTACTCGATACAAGGGAAGGCGATCCTTCCAATAAACTGTATCAATCGTTTGGTTTTATAGAAGCAGGGAAAATTCCGAAATATGCGTTAAGTTCTGATGGGAATTTATCAGCTACGGTGTTTTATTATAAGTGGTTAAAAGAAGAACAGCTAATAGTTCCTGTGTAAAACATCTAGATGAAGTGTGGTGGAAGGATGGACATACGAGCGTTAACAGCAAAAGATGCTAAATCATATTGGCAATTAAGACTGAAAACATTAAAACAAAATCCAAATGCTTTTTTAGTTACAGTAGAGGAAGAAGAAAACAAAGCACAGCCGATAAAAAAAGCAACAATTCAATTAAAAGATCCTTCTCGGTTAACATTAGGTGCTTTTTATCAGAATCAATTAATCGGCGCAATTACATTGCAAAGAGAAGTATATACAAAGATTAAACATAAAGGGAGTGTTCTGTCTTTTTTTGTGGAAAAGGATTATAGGGGAAGAGGGATAGGACGGGGGTTGTTAGAAAAGGTTATTTCCATTGCAAAACTGTATCATATTGAACAGCTTTTATTAAGCGTTGTAGCTACAAATGATAATGCAATTCAATTATACGAGTCGCTAGGTTTTACTGCTATGTGTTTAGAAAAAAGAGCGTTAAAAGTAAATAATCAATATTTTGATGAACTACATATGGTATTATTTTTTAATTCGTAATGGATAGAGGTGTACGTTGATGAAACAACGTTTAGTTGGAATATTACTGTTTAATGAAGTAGAAGTCTTGGATTTTGCAGGTCCATTTGAAGTATTGTCAATCGCAAGCTTTAAAGAAGAGGAGGAAATAAAGCCGTTTAAAGTAGTAACTGTTTCTGAAACGGGAGAGATGATTACAGCAAGAAATGGATTACAAGTTCAACCAAGCTACTCTTTTAACAATGCCCCATGTTTTGATATATTAATCGTGCCAGGTGGTCTCGGTGCAAGACAAACGGAAATACATAATGAAAACGTCATTGCTTGGATCAAACAGCAAGATCGTACAACAGAGTACACTACATCTGTTTGCACAGGTGCCTTATTATTAGGAAAAGCAGGTCTTTTAAATGGAAAAAAAGCGACAACACACTGGGCCTCGTATGAACGGTTGAAAAATGAGTTTCCAGAAGTGGACGTAATTAAAAATGTGAAATTTGTAGATGAAGGAAAAACCATCACATCTGGAGGTATATCTGCAGGCATTACTATGGCTTTTCATTTAGTCGAAAAATTAGTAGGGGAAGAACAAAAAATACAAACAGCCAACAGAATGGAATACGATTTGATATAGTAATTTAAACGTATAGGTATAATTATTTCTTATGACTAGAATGAAAAAGATTAATGAACAAGATTTATTTTTATCTGTTGCATTGAGGAAAAAAATGGTACCATAAAAAGAAGCATTATTTAAGTAAATGTTAGTGTAAGTAATCGTATAAAAAAGTTAAAGGCTGTCAACTAATTATTTATTGACATTTTTAGTTTCTTATTTAATTGGCTCTGTTAAAAATTCATGTTTTTTATAGGAAGGGGATCTGCGAGAATCCTGCGGAAAAACGGGCTGACAAGACCCCACAGTGAGGTACGGACGGCACTGAAAAAGTGTTTTATTAGATAAATTATAGGTGAAACACTTAAAATTATTAGGGTGAAAATGGTATAGAGAGTTTGAAAACGACCATCATTTTGGTTAGGAGAGGCGTCCGCACGACTCCTGCGGGATTAGCGAGACAGGCGAGACCCTGCAGGAGCGTAGCGACGAAGCGGCTCGGCGCTCGCCCCGCGGAAAGCGTGTGGTAAGCCTCGGAAAACCGAACGAAAACCTCTGCGTTGCTTGGATTGTCACTACCTATATTTTATAGCATTCACTTTTTCAGTGACCTCGAGGTACGAGCGAGGATGCATGCCAGATCGTCCGCGGAAAGGGAATGGATTCCCTAACCTATTGAAAATCAACAATGGAATTTAACAGAGCCATTTAATTATAAACAATTTCTTTTTTTATTATTTTGTTGTCTTTTAGTTTTCTCAGAAATAAATCAACGGATCGCGCTCTAAATTTTGTTTTTGGGACAACATAGGAAAAGGTACGGATAATGGAAGTGTTTTTTATCTTTAAAGGGATAATTGTTTGCATGCACGTTTCTTTTTGAATAGCAAACTTGGAAACAATGGAAATCCCTAATCCAGCTTCAACAGACTCTTTAATTATTTGTGTACTGCCAAATGAACGGACTAAAGGCGGAGAAAAAGCAAATTTATTAAAAAGTTGATCAATGGTTTGTCGGGATCCAGAGCCTTCCTCTCGTATTATCCATGTTTCTTCATACAAATCTTCCAGGTCGACTTCTTCATAACGGGCCAAAGGATGATCTTTATCAACAATAACGACCATTTCATCCTTAGCGAATGGAGTACTAGATAAGTTTGGATGACTTTCGATCATTCCGTCCACAATACCGATATTAAGTTCTCCACGTAATAGTTGTGAAACGATTGTATTAGAATTTCGTATCGTTATTTTTGGATTAACCAGCTTGTTTTCATTTATAAAATCTGCAATATATCTTGGTAATAAATATTCCCCAAATGTATAACTGGAGCCGATAATCAATGGTCCGCTGACAACATCTGTTGTATTTTCAATTAATCTTTCGACTTGTTCGTATTGTGTTAATATTTTTTTTGCATGTTTATATAAAATTTCTCCTGCATTTGTTAATCGAACGTATTTGTTTGTCCTATCTAGAAATTTCGCATTGTATTTTTTTTCTAATGATTTTATGGATAAAGTAACGGCGGATTGGGTAATGTGGAGGGCTTCTGCAGCTCTTGTAAAGTTTTGCTTTTCAACAACAGTAACAAATGTTAATAAATGATAATCCAATAGAAACAGCTCCTTTTTTTCATAAACGACAAGTTAAACTAAATAGTACATGCCATATACTTCTCTTATTAACCGACTTAAAAGTTTGTTTAATGTATAACCAATATTTCTACGCTATAAATAATTTCAATATCCGAATTAAAAAAACCTTCCAATTTTATAGAAAAAATTCATTTTTATTTTAGGAGATATTCTTGACTTTTTAGGATTTTTAGTGCTTTTAGGAAGCAGAGAAAATGGGAATTAATTTCGACTATTGAAGGATCTTATCTTGAAGGTACTGTAAGGGAAGTCTATAATTATTACTGAATGCAAGAAACTGCTGCATGCAGTAATGTGGAGCTAATTTTCTTTTAGGTTATTGTCGTGTGCAATACCAGCAACAATAAAAGGTGTAGGCCGCTCTATTCATTTTGTGGCAAATAATAATATGAGATATAGTCTAAAGAATTTGTAAAAATGATAAAATAGTATACTTATTAAAAGTCAAACGGTATATTATTTAGTTGAGAAGAAATGATCGTGTTTTTTTGATAATAAAAAGTAGGAGGACCAACCATATGAGCCATGAAAAAAACCATCGAAACATAAAATTAATTGCACTTGATATGGATGGAACGTTGTTAAATAATAAAGGGGAAATAACAGAAGAAAACAGACAAGCTATTAAAGAAGCTCAAGACAAAGGAATCCATGTCGTTTTAAGTACTGGAAGGTCGATTGCGACATGTAAAGAACATGCGGAAAGTCTACTGCTGAAAACGTATTTAGTTACAGTAAATGGCAGTGAAATATGGGATTGGCAAGGCAATTTAATCGAAAGAAATTTAGTGGAAGCAGAACATGTTGAATGGATGTGGGAGCTTTCAAAAAAGAATAAAGCAACTATTTGGGCGATTAGCTGCGGAGAACTATGGCGTGATGAAATGCCAAAGGATATTTCCGCATTAGATTGGTTAAAATTTGGCTTCCATATTGAGGATGATCAAATTCGTGCAAGTGTGATGAAAGAATTACAAGATAAAGGCGTATTTGAAATAAGCAATTCTTCCCCCGTTAATATTGAAGTGAATGCATTAGGCATCAATAAAGCAAAAGGCTTAAAAACAGTTTGCGAAAAATTACATATTTCCATGGATCAAGTAATGGCGGTTGGTGATAGCTTAAATGATATTAGTATGATTAAGGAAGCTGGCTTAGGTATTGCGATGGGTAATGCTCAAGAAATTGTAAAAGAAACGGCGGATAAAGTGACTGCTACAAATGAAGAAAATGGTGTAGCAAATGCGATTAGAACTTGGGCGTTAAACAACGAAACAAGATAAACCAGTAGCCAGCAGCGATTAAGGTTGTATTATTTAACAATGATCGTTTAATTTCTTTAAAAAACTAATTGAAACAAACAAAAAAACTGTTATAATGAAAAATAATAAAAAAAATGGAACGTAGAAAAAGGAATAGTATGCGAGATACTTACGTAAAAGAGAGTGAAGTTTATAAGCTGAAAGACTTCATAACGGAAAAGACGCAGAACCTGCCTTTTGAGTCCTATATAAAGCATAGGCGTTATCTGGCGTTAACAGACAAAGTGGGATAATTACTTCGTTAATTATTCAATAAAGGTGGTACCACGGAAAAAGCCCTTTTCGTCCTTATTTTAAGGATGAGAAGGGCTTTTTTATATAGTCACGAATCCTGAAGTATAACTTTATGTTTTGTTGATGTAGGAGGAGTTATTAATGGAAAGAAAAAGAATTGTTGTAAAAATTGGTAGCAGTTCATTAACAAATTCAAAAGGGGAAATTGATGAGCAGAAATTGTCTGATCATATTGCAAGTATTGCAGCATTGAAGGCATGTGGACATGAAGTTATTTTAGTCTCATCTGGTGCTGTAGCTGCTGGTTTTACGAAGCTAGGCTATCCGGCAAGACCTGTTACTTTAAAAGGAAAGCAAGCTGCTGCAGCTGTTGGTCAAAGTCTTTTGGTTCAAAGCTATATGCATGAACTTACTAAGTATCAAATTACACCTGCACAAATTTTATTAACAAGAAATGATTTTTCTAAAAGAAATCGTTATCGTAATGCCTACTCCACGCTGATGGAGCTATTAGAAAGAGGCATCCTGCCGATTATTAATGAAAATGATACCGTCTCTGTAGAAGAGTTGACATTTGGTGATAATGATATGTTGTCAGCACTTGTAAGTGGTCTTGTCCATGCAGATCAGTTAATTATCTTAACAGATATAAACGGACTGTATGATAGTAATCCTAAAGATAATCCAAATGCGATAAGATATGATATGATTACAGAAATTACGGAAGAATTTATGAAAGGTGCAGAAGGATCCGGTTCAAAGGTAGGAACTGGCGGCATGAAGTCAAAATTAGTGGCAGCAGAAACAGCCCTTTCCTTAGGAGTGAAGGTATTTATCGGCACCGGAAGTGGAGAAGAGAAATTGATTTCCATTACGGAAGGCAAAGGTGATGGAACCTATATTGGTACAGATGCATTAACAGCATTAAACAATAATAGACAATGGATTGCTTTACACTCCACCGTTCAAGGCAGGCTTTATATAGATAAAGGAGCAGAGAAGGCATTGATGGAGAAGGGCTCTAGTCTATTGCCAGCAGGCATTTACAAAGTTGAAGGGATTTTTGAAAAAGGGAATGTTGTCGAAGTAATAGGCGACTCAGGAGCAATCGGAAAAGGGGAAGTTTTGTACTCCTCCAACGAACTAGAAAATATTATTGGCAAAAAAAGTACGGAATATAAAGAAATAGCGTCTTTTTCATCAACAGAGGTTATCCATCGAAATAAATGGGTGAAAATATAATAGAAGGTGATTAATAATGAGCGAAATACAAACAAAAGGGAAAGCTGCCAAACTTGCAAGTTTACAAATGACGAAATTTTCTACAGAAGAAAAAAATGAAGCGCTAAAATATATTAGTGAACAATTAGTTATTGATCAAGATTATATCATAACAGAGAACAAACAAGATTTAGAAAATGGCAAGAAAATCGGATTATCGGAGTCTGTGCTAGACCGCATTATGCTGAATAAAAAAAGAATTGAAGATATGTCTCAAGCGATTCAGCAATTAATGACACTCGAAGATCCAGTTGGGCATGTTTTGGAAGAAATAAATAAAGATAATGGCTTAAAAATTGTGAAAAAAACAGTTCCTATCGGAGTAATGGGTATGATATATGAAGCAAGACCAAATGTAACTGTTGATGCAGCGACCTTATCGATCAAAACAGGAAATGCGGTTATATTACGCGGCAGTTCAACAGCTGCTTACTCCAATCAAGCGATTGTGAGATCCATTCATAAAGCATTAGAAAAATCAGCACTTCCACTAGATGCTGTCCAATTGATTGAAGATACAAGCAGAGAAACAGCGAAGGAACTATTCCATTTAAATGAATATTTAGATGTATTAATTCCACGTGGCGGCAAAAATTTAATTGATACAGTTGTAAAGGAAGCATCTGTACCTGTTATCGAGACAGGTGCTGGCAACTGTCATATTTTTATTGATGAAACAGCAACAGTGGATATGAGTATTTCTATTTCTCTAAATGGAAAAGTGCAACGACCATCTGTTTGCAATAGCATTGAAACGATTCTTATTCATGAAAAATGGTTTGAGCAAAATGGAAGCAAGTTGCTGCAAGCACTTGCAGAAAAAGAAGTAGAAATATATGGGGATCATGATGTTTGTTCCATATGGGAAAATGCTAAACAAGCTACTGAAGAAGATTGGTATACAGAGTATTCCGCATTAAAGGTTAGTGTAAAAGTAGTCAAAGATGTGGATGAAGCTATTGATCACATAAACAAGTACGGAACGAAGCACTCAGAAGCGATTATTACAAGCAATGATGATCATGCTGCCCTGTTTTTAAAGCAAGTGGATGCTGCTGCGGTGTATCATAATGCTAGCACAAGATTTACAGATGGTTTTGAATTTGGATATGGTGCAGAAATAGGCATCAGTACACAAAAATTGCACGCAAGAGGACCAATGGGATTAAAGGCCTTAACATCAAGTAAATATATTATTTTCGGAAATGGGCAAGTGAGACAATAACATCCCCTGCCATTTCTATAAGCGAACCTTCCATCAGTGAGGGTTCTTTCACTCTGTTCATATATTAGAATTTATATGCTTCGAGTTAGGTAGCTGTTTAGCTCCAGCGCCTAGCCCCTGTGAAAGATAACCTCTTGTAACTAAAAGTAAAGGCTTTTTTCTCAAAGTTTGTTGTTTTTTTACGTAAAAAAATGGGAGAAGAAGTACTCAGCAGACTGAATACACGTAGACTCCTGTGGGAATGCGAGAAAGACGAGACCCAACAGGAGCGTATGCGACGAGGAGGCTCGACGCTCGACGCTCGCTAAACGGACGAAGTGTATTCAGGCTGCGTGTTTAAAAGCAACAATCTATACGAAAACAGCCAAAGTAAAAGACACTTTTTGAGACAAAAGAACATTTTTCTTCGGGGCTGTTCAAGGCGCTTGTGCTTTCTTAATAGTGGAATAATAGTTGTACTTTCTTACTTACACCAAAGATTGGAGTATGAAGATGGAATTTTTTGCTGTATTATTGCCTATTTTCTTTATTTTTGGAGTAGGTTATGTTGGAGAAAAGACCTTAAAAATTGATACAAAGCCAATATCCACGATGAGTGTATATTTAATGAGCCCTGTTTTAGCTTTCAGTGTGTTTTATGAAACAGAATTTAACAGCGATTATTTGATGATGACGATATACGCGCTTGTATTAGTATTTGGAATTATCGCGATTGTATATATTGTAGGGAGAATAAGAGGGTATAGCAGTAAAAAAACTTGCGGAATGATTTTATCAGCGGCTTTTATGAATAATGGGAATTATGGGACGCCTCTCGTATTATTTGCATTTGGTGTGCCTGCTCTTCACTACGCTGTAATTTTGATGGTCATTCAACAAATGATTATGGCAACTGTTGGCATTTATGTTGCGGCAAAAGGTTCTTCAGAAGGAGGGTCAAGTAAAGATACGCTTAAAAAAGTAATAAGAGTTCCAATTATGTATGGAGCTATACTTGGCGTTCTTTTTCATTTTTTACATATACCAATCAGCGAGACTATGTTAGAAGCCATTAAACTAGTTGGAAATGCAGCTATTCCAACGGTTATGCTCGTTCTTGGCATGCAGCTTGCGAAAATATCGTTAAAAAATATCCAGATTCAGCGTCTTTCGTTTGCTTTATGCCTGCGCTTAATTATTTCACCGCTTATTGCTTGGTCCTTGACACTTATTCTTCCAGTCGATGATTTAGTGAAACAATTAATGATTGTCCTTGCAGCAACGCCGTCTGCAGCGAATACAACGTTGTATGCCTTGCAATATGGAACAGATCCCGACTTTGTATCATCTGCAACATTAGTTACGACATTAGCTAGTTTAATAACATTACCAATCGTTTTATCCCTTGTATAAATAGAAAGTGCCGTCCAACATCGTACAATAATCAGTACTGGCGGACGGCACTTTCTTTAGGAAATAAGATTTTTTTCTGAAGTTAGATAACTGTCTAGCGCAAGCAGCTAGCAATTGTGAAAAAAACCCCATGCCTCTAAAAGTAAAAAGCACTTTTTGAGTCAAGAGAACATTTTTCTTCAGAGCTGTTCAAGGCGCTTGGCTTTTGTTCAAAGATAAGAAAGTATAAAATTTCGAAACTAGTTAAGTGTCTAGCTCCGGCGCCTAGCCCCTGTGAAAGATAACCTCTTGCCTCTAAAAGTAAAAAACACTTTTTGAGTCAAGAGAACATTTTTCTTCGGGGCTGAGCAAGGCGCCTGCGCTTTTCTTATTAATGAATCGCGGATTTAAATTTTCCACCATGTGCTTCTTGTGTATCCATTATCGTAATAAAGGCATTTGGATCAATTTCTTGTACGATGCTTTTAAATTTAGCAACTTCTAAACGAGTAAAAACAACATAAAGAACTTCTTTTTCTTGATCTAAATAGCCTCCTTTACCTTTTAATTTTGTTACACCTCTTCCAAGTCGATCGGACAGTGCTTCTGAGATTTCTTCGTATTCATTAGAGATAACCATCGCTGCTTTTGTATCATCAAATCCTTGGATAACAGCATCCAGTGCTTTACTAGCAATGTAATACGTTAAAATCGAGTACATCGCTTGTTCCCATTGTAAAACAAAACCAGCCCATGCAAATACAAACACATTGACAAACATAACAAATTCACCGACTGAAAAAGGAATTTTTTTCGATAATAAAATTCCTAATATCTCTGTCCCATCCAACGCTCCTGAGTTACGGATAACTAATCCGACACCAGCACCTAAAAGCAACCCTCCAAATACAGTGGCAAGCAGCGGCTCTGTTGTTAATGCTGGGATATGATGAAGATTGGATTCCACAATTCCAAGCATGATAATAGCAAAAAGAGAAGAAATGCAAAAGTTTTTTCCTATATATTTATAACCTGCAAATAAAAAAGGTAGATTAATAAGCAATACTAAAATTCCAAAACTAAAATCAGTCATATAATTAATAATCAGCGAAATCCCAATAATTCCACCATCAATGATTTTGTTTGGAATTAAAAATAGCTCGATTGCAACAGCAGCAAGGCTTGCACCAATCATCAGCAAAATATAGCGCATTATTAAATGAGTCTTTGATTCTTTTTTATGTACTTTTACCATTTTTTACACCTTTCCTTACTAAATTTAAGGAATATTCATTAATCAAGTATTACTTCATTGATTAAATTATCATTCCACCATAACAAAAAAATATTCTTTTTAGTTGACATAATGGACATACGAAATAGTCAATTATTTTTATATAGTTGATATTATTGTAGAAAAGAGGACGAATAAATATTTTGGAGTGATAATAGCAAGAAATATTTCGAGTATTTGAAAACGTTGATAAATCAAACTAACATAGTGCTACCCCTAGATTCTCTACGATAAATGTCGAATAATTTTTTTACACCTCCTATTGTGATTATTTGCCCATAAAGATAGTGTATCATAAAAAGTACCAACATTCCCTTCATAACAATTATGACTAGTCAAAAAGTATATAGAACTGTGGTGATACAACAGTTACCAAAAAAACATAATAAATAGTATATTATAGTCATAAAACAACTGTTCAATTAATAGAAAACCAAGAAAAACGATCCTTAAATGAAGAAATGGTAGAAGATATGATTTCTATAATTATTTCTTTTTCAGACAGATTAAGGAGGATGCGGGTTTTCTTTTAATATTTAAGTTGTATTAAAGTTAACTTTAAAGTCTTTAATAATGTTTAAGCGAAAGTACATACTTATAGTACAACCGGAGTAATTATCTATAATGGTATGTCAAGACAAAACTAGACAACTTTTTTAAAGCGAACTGGGGCCGTTTCGTTTATTATGACTAACAAACATAAATTACCCTAAAACAATAAAATTGAGCCATTTGTGCAAAATCTTTGTTTTGGGGTAATTCTGATTTTTAACTTGATAGGCAAGTGGCGAGACCTCCTTATAAAAAAACAATCATTGTGCTGTTCCAAGCAAGAACGTGATAAAGGTGAGCATGTAAATTTTCCAGGTGTTGTTCATTTTCTTCCATCTACTCCAATGTACATCCAAGAATTTATTCGTTCTTTTGTTAAATGAAGGTTAATCACGTTTTGTTACATACCTCATCCATAACCCACCATCTTTCAGTTTTTCAACTTCTTTTAAGAAGAAATTTACTGGATGCTGATTTGTTATAAAAGAGCTCGTTTCAAATAGTGTCACAGAGTTAGATGCACCATCTGCAATTGGAACTAAGACTAGGCTCAATTCATTAATTAATCCTTCATTCAAAAAGGATCCATTTAAAAAGCCCCCCACCTTCTAGCATTAATTCATCGATTGAAAATAAACTTTTTAGCTTCTCCACTACGACAGTAAACTTTAATCGTTCTTTTCCACCGAAAATATAAGAAATACCTATTTTTTTCAGATGAGCTAAATATGCATCAGATACTTGCTCTGTAAGCACCTCTACTATATGGTCCTTCGTTCTATTATCGTTCCATTCTGAAATGTAGTTTTTTGTCCATCCTAGTTTTCCAGTAGGGTCTACTGCTACGACATAACTTTTAGCATCCTTATTTGCAACGTAATCAGTTCTGGGGATAGTCGGGATGTTATCTTGTTTTAAATCTAATTTATGTCCGAAAGTAAAGTGTTCCTCCATGGTAATCCGGCCACAAATCCATGCTTTACATCCATAACGTCCATGAATTTTTTCGTATTCATCTGTAAAATAAGCTGCTCGTTCCTCTTTCAAATAATCTCCAATGATTTTCCCATCCAATGAAGTTAGCATGTGGCAGATAATATATGGTCTTTCCAATGGCTGTTTGTATTTTTCCTTGCTCTTTTCAATACGATCCATAATTAAACCTCCTGCTTGAATTTAATTCACTTCAATTGTTCCGAAGATGTTAATGTTAAATCCCTATAAAAAATCATTATTGATTGATTAATTAACATCTGTTTATAATAATAAAAAGAAATAAGATGTTTTCAATCGTTAATTTAACGCACTTCGTTGTTTACTCAACAAATCAAGAAAAATTGTTGATTATCTTTAGGGAATTCTGGTGACCAAACAATATCAAAAGCGTATAGAAGAATAACCAAAAGCCAATAAGAGGGAGGACACATTACCCTCCTCATTACTTAATAAATATGCTCTGTTAAACTTGGCTGTTGATTGCAGTGAGAGGCGTTCGCTTTCCGCGGGCGGTTCGGTAGCCTCCTCGACGCTTATGCGGAGGCTACTGAAAAAGTCCATAGGAAAGGAAAAAGATACGAATAACCTACTACAACATATAGAATGATAAACTCATTTGTTATCTGTATATAGATGATAATTCAAGTTTTTTTTAAAATTATCAGTTTTTCAGTCGCCTCGCATATGCGCCTGTGGGGTCTCCCTCTGACTCTCTTTTCCCGCAGGGGTCTCACTCCTGGAACAAAAATCAACATAGTGCCAAAATCCACAACGAGCTTTAACATAGCCAATAAATAAAACAGATTTTTTATGCGATAAATCTATATGATCCTCTCTAATAAAACCCCTACTTTTTCTGCCATTTCCTGCGGTGAATAAGGCATGCCATTTTTTAGCCACCATTCCACTACACCTACGTAAGCATTTGCAACAAATTCGGCAACGATATCTTCGCTTTGACCAAGATTTTTGCCTTTTGTTATATCCACGTCCTTTTTGAACTCTTCGATGTTATGTTGAACAAACCGGCTGCGAAAATATCGTGCTCCTTCACTCGCCAACATCGTCGAAAAAAACAAATAGTTACTTTCAAGATATTTCATGCAATGTACAGTCGATTCAATCCAATCCATTTCAGTTGCAGCTTCCGACTCAAAAAGATTAACCATGTTATTGATATGTTCTTCTATGATCTTATCCAACAGATCAAATTTATCCAAGTAATGAAGATAAACAGTTGCACGGTTAATATTTGCCCTGTCAGAAATATCCTGAATGGTAATGCTATCGAAATTTTTTTCTGACATCAATTCAAGAAATGATTTTTTAATTGCTTCTTGAGTTCTAACAATTCTTCTATCCACTTTTGCCATGTTATTAACACCATACCTTTTCTAAGAAAGTCGACAATTTTTATCGATTTGTTGCGTAAACAACAAAACCGGTTAAATTAACGATTTCTATGCCTTGTTTTGTTTCTTTTTATATTATAAATTATTTACAGATGTCGAGAAAGCATCAATTGTAGTTTTATTTAATATGAAAGGATGAAAAAACGAAATGACAATTGAAAACAAAGTGGTTATAATCACTGGAGCTTCATCTGGAATTGGTGAAGCAACTGCAAAATTATTGGCCAGTAAAGGTGCTAAGATTGTTTTGGGCGCTCGTCGCGAAGACAAATTAAAAGCATTGACTGAAGAAATTCAAAAAGCTGGTGGACAAGCTGCTTATCGCGTCACAGATGTTGTTAATCCAGATGATAGTCAGCAGCTTGTTCAACTAGCTAAAGACACTTTTGGTGGTGTCGATGTAATCTTCTTGAACGCTGGAATAATGCCTAATTCACCACTTTCCCATTTAAAAACTGACGAGTGGAACAGTATGGTTGACGTTAATATTAAAGGTGTATTGAATGGTATCGCCGCAGTATTGCCAACATTTACATCGCAAAAGTCTGGACATATCATCACTACTTCATCAGTAGCTGGGCTTAAAGCTTACCCAGGCGTTGCGGTTTATGGCGCAACAAAGTGGGCTGTTCGTGATTTAATGGAAGTTTTGCGTATGGAATCTGCCCAAGAAGGTACTAACATCCGCACAGCAACTATTTATCCAGCAGCGATCAACACGGAATTGTTGGATACGATTACGGATAAAGATACTTTAGAAGGTGCAACAGAACTTTATAAACAATATGGTATTTCACCTGATCGAGTTGCCAATGTTGTGGCATTCGCGATTGATCAGCCAGAAGATACGAACGTTAACGAGTTTACCATTGGACCAACAAGTCAACCTAGGTAATAATTACAAGAAAAGATAAAACTAAGAGCTATTCATTTTCTAAAGCTTAGGCAGTCGAGGAGATGATATGCTCCCTCTAAAGTAGACAGATTTAAAAATATAAATCTGTTTTGCCTTAGGGGAGTGGTAGCTTTTGCGATTGATCAACCCGAAGAAGTCGATGTTAAATTAATAATGTAAAAATAGAAGGTGTGGAAATGCCCGATGCTGTAGCATATGCAATTAGCACACCTGAAACAGTTGCCATAAGCGAAATCATGATTCGGCCAACTAAACAAGTTATCTAATGGGTTGCGATTAGGAAATAAATATTTGTCCTACAGGCTAACTGCTATAAATTTCATAATAAAAAATTGCTCCTAGCTCGTTTGGGGGCATTTTTTTACTAATGTTTGTATCCTGATAATCCATGTTTAATTATGTTATTTCTCCAAGCAATTATGTGAAAGATTGAATATGGAGTAGAAAAGCTTACAAGTATTAAAAGCATTTTACAATTGCAATTATAAAAATCAACTAAAATAGAGGGGTTATATTAAATTATCGTACAGAGGAAAACAGAAATTCAGGTCTTAAGTTTATGCTTTGATACGATATCGCACCTGAAAAAGAGTGTGTAGAAATGCTGGTGCCTGATTACACAAAAATAAAGATAGGAGTTGTTTTTTTGACTAAACGAAACCATTTGTTGATTTTTATATTGACCATAGGAGTTTTTGGCATCATAAATACCGAAATGGGGGTTATTGGGTTATTGCCTTCCATTGCTGATCACTTTAATGTCAGCATATCACAAGCAGGGTTGCTGGTGAGTCTTTTTGCTCTTACTATTGCTGTATCTGGACCAACGATGCCGTTATTGTTTTCCGGGATAAATCGTAAGAAGGTCATGTTACTTGTATTAGGAGTTTTCGTTTTGGGAAACATTGTATCCATATTTACATCTAACTTTACCATTCTATTAATTGCTCGTATAATTCCAGCCTTTTTTCATCCAATTTATTGTTCTTTGGCATTTACAGCAGCTGCTTCCTCAGTAAGTAAAGAAGAAGCTCCAAAAGCTGTTTCTAAAGTATTTATAGGAGTATCTGCTGGTATGGTAGCCGGCGTACCGATCGCAAGTTTTATTGATAGTGCCGTTTCGTATGAAATGGCGATGGCATTCTTTGCTATTGTTAATTCTATTGTATTCATTGCTACATTGATTTTTTTACCATCTATGCCTGTTGAAGACCGACTTTCTTATGGTACACAACTTTCCGTATTAAAAAAAAACTAGTTTATGGCTTTCCATCGTGACTGTCATTTTATTAAATTCAGCTATTTTTGGGGTTTATAGTTATCTTACTGAATATCTGAAAACAGTAACGAATATGTCTCCGAATACCATAAGTTTAACGTTATCCATCTTTGGTGGAGCCAGTATTATTGGAAACATTGTCACAGGAAAGTTACTTACTCATAGTGCCATTAAGACTGTAGTATCTTTTCCTTTGGTATTGGGTGCTGTTTACATCATTTTATTCTTCACAGGACAGTTTACCGTACCTATGGCAATTTTAACTTTAATTTGGGGAATATTGGCTGGAGGAATAATGGCAAATATTAATCAATATTTGGTTACGTCTTCAGCTCCCGAAGCACCTGATTTTGCCAATGGATTATTTATTTCAGCCTGTAACGTAGGAACAACATTGGGTGCAGCTGCAGGCGGGTTATTTATATTAGAAATGGGTACACAATACGTCGTATTGGTGGGAATCCTATCATTGCTACTAAGTTTGGTAACTATTATACTTAGAAATTACTTGTTTACTCCTACGCAACAACTTACTAGATAAGGAATAAATTCAACTTCTCTAAGAGCTTTTTGTTTAATATTGATTTATGCTCCCTGTCTTACTTCCTTTTATTAAATTTCTAGGGTGTGAAAAAATCTGCTTTAGCCCAAGATTAGTAGCCGAAAAAAGGAGGATTTAAAATGTCAAAGGATATAAAAGTTGCACTTGTCACCGGCGGAAATAGAGGAATTGGATATGAACTGTTCAAACAATTAGCTTTGAAAGGTTTTAAGGTCATTTTGGCAAGTCGGGATCCAGAAATGGGTTATGAAGCTACGTAGAAACTTAAGAAGTCAAATCTGGACGTTTCGTTTGTGGCGATGGATGTAGACAATCTAGAAAGCATCCGTCAAGCTGCTGAATCAATTCTTTGGTTAGCGACGATTGGACCTGAAGGACCTTCAGGAGAATCTTTAGAGATGAAAAACCAATCGATTGGTAACAATACAGTATTAGCAAATTATTTGGTGTTTAAGTATGGTTCAATGAAACCGAATTTTGCAATTGTTATTGTTTAAAATCGAATTAAAGAAAAAAAGCCGATTTTCCTTCTCATGATTCATATGGTTATGGTCCAGAAACACTTAATGAGAAGGAAAAAAAGAGCGGAAATACAGTCATTTGGAACAGGAGAATGAGATCTTAAAAAAGTATTTGGAGCTAGTAAAGGAGTTGAAAAGTACTTTAAATTGTAGAAACATACCGCAAAAAATATACGGTTCGTTCGATTCTATCTGTTTTGTCAGTGCCTCGTTTAACCTATTAGCCGTTGGGTTGTCGGTAATAAGAAGGAAACGTTATCGGTTGAGGAAGAAACAATAATCTATTTATGTAAGATTTTAAGCTTGCCTTCTTACCTCGTATATAATTGATTAATTCAAACAAATCTTGTGTACTACTGTATCATAAATGATGTCATCTTCCTGTAAATTGTCACTTTAGGAGTTATTTGCACTATAAATAAATATAAAAAAGGCCAATTTCTCAGCATTAAAATTGAGAAATTGGCCTTTTTTCGTTATTACGGAAAAGCGCCCTAGCGTATAAAATTGAGAAATAGTGATAATTGGTGTTTATTGGATATGTACCTGTGTCGACAGGATTACAAAATTTAGATTTACAAACAGATGCGTTTAACGCAACATGGTTGTATGAAAATTTTTCACGATAAAATGATTGGGGAAAAAACTACGTCCCAGTTTAGAGGAAGCACTTCAGTATGCACGTGAAGGCATACAATTGTCGTTTGGCGATTGGACCGACTATTAAAGATGTTGCAAAAAAGTGGGGCTTTTCACGCACGACGATGTATCGCTATTTAGAAAGATAGTAAATCGGAAGGGGTGAAATCTATACAGAATGAACATCCTCCATTAACAGCTTATTCAGCAAAAGGCTATAGATAAGTACAGGTTAATTGATCAATATCTAAACCACGAGAAAAGTTTGAAAGCTATTGCAGAGGAAGAAGGTATCTCGATACGAACACTACAATATTGAATCAGTCAGTATCAGCAATTTGGATTAAAAGGTTTGTTTGATTCGTAAAAGTCGAATTACTCCATAATCCGTAATAAAACAGGCGTACACAGTTGCCCCTGACACCGTTTACCTTTAAGATCCCAGCAAGGCAATTATTCAGCGTTCAAGCCTTTCCAAGTGACCTGATCATTATTCTGTTACAATACAAATGAAAATTAACTCTTATACCAGGAGCATTTAATGATACTAGAAATGAAATTTTTTAGGAGCTGATTACATTGAACAATACTGAACTTTTTTCTACGATTCAAGAAGCCTCTAAGAGCGACGGAAAATGCTTGAGGAGCATCAAGTCAGAGCGAAAATTGCAGCTTTACAGGAAAACTCCGAAGTACTGAATAAGAAAATCGAATTGTACAAAGAGCTCGAATCAGGATTATCCTAAACATCAAAAATATCTTGACTTCGAGTGCGCTCTAACGACTAAAGTAGATTTATGATTTGATATCTACTTAGGAGAGGTGGAGTTGAAATGACAGAAGCAGCCACAACAGTAAAAAGTTTTTTTGAAGCATTATGGAGTAAAGATACGGAAAAAGCTCTTCAATTAGTGGATGAAAATGCAATCTTTATTGCTATGAGAAAGGAATCGTCTGATCAGGTTCCTTTGTATGGAACTTTTAAAGGGAAAGAGGGAGTTAAAAAGTTTCTTGCAACTTTGGCAACTTCTTTCGACACTCAACATTTTCAAATTAATCATATTATGGGAGAGGGAGAATGGGCTACTGCTTGGGGTAGCTTTCAACATATTGTCAGAAAAACTGGAAGTTTGTTCGAAAGCGAGTGGTCTGTTGTTTGCCGAATTAACGATGGTCGTATTCTTAGTTATCAGATTTATGAGGATACAGATGCTTTAGAAAGGGCTTTTGGTGTCCGATAACTATAAATTCAATATTAAAGTAGAACTATAATCTAAGAACTGTCTTCAAGTATCTCGCAGAATACGTAAATAGAACAGGCAAAAAATTTTGAGTTTCGTCCAAGCATACCCATGAATGAAACGTTGCGAACGTTTGTACGTTAGAACGATCACGTTTGAACTTATTTTGTACCCAAATTTATATTAGGGGTCAGTATGCCAAGTTAAGGGGGAAGATTAAAATGGATACATAGAGGAAATATACAGTTATTACCGGAGCAAGCTCTGGTATAGGTTACGCGGCAGCTAAGGCTTTCGCAAAACGTAAGAAAAATATCATACTTGTTGCTCGCCGTGAAAACAATCTGAACGAACTGAAAAGAGAAATCTTGCAGGAAATTCCTGATCCATCAGTCAAAACGCTCATCAACTCTAGCAAGAGTTAAATCCGTATCAAATCGAAACATAGATTAATAATGCAGGTTTCGGTAGCTATGAAAGTGTGTCCGGTCAAGATTTGGAAAAGATTGAAACAATGATGCGCCTAAACTTGAGTGGTGTTGCAGGTGAATCACAACAGATGTGAAATGTATAGTTTTTTAAAGTAATTTGTTGTTATAGAATAAAACTATAATATTTTGAATAAATCTATTTAAAAATACTTTAAAAAAACGTAAAAAAGAACGAGCTTTTGATCACTTCTTAAGCTCGTTACTTTTTTATATTCACTTTAATTTTTCTTATTTTTAGAAAACTACTCTTTTTGCTCTTAATTAAGATTAATACTTAGTATCCCATTATTCTTTTAAAAGCATATAAAGGTTTTCTAATTTTCTTTGATTCATCTCTAAATCCTATCGATCCAACATTTTATTTTTAAAGAAATCGATGAAAATAGACTTAGGCTTACCTTTTAAATAAATAATATCAATACTAATATTTATTTTAACAGGTGGTGTCATTTCTACTCGAAATATTTCTTCATTTTCAAGTTCTTTTTTTACACAATGCTCCGGCAGAAAACTAATACCTAGACCTTGCAATACAAAATTTTTAGCTGTTTCCATATTATCTACTTCCAAATAAATATTTGGATTCACCCCATTGCTTAAAAAAAGTCGATGGATCATAAGCCAATCAATAGACCCATAATCAAAAAAGATAAGAGGATACTTAACTACATGTTCGATTGTAATTATTTCTTCCTCTAAAATAGGGTGATTTCGGGGAACAAAAAGACTAATTGGATCATTATAAAGTCGAATTGATTCTACTTGAGGATGTGTTTCCGTACGCACGATGCCAAAATCTACTTCTTTGTTAATGACCTTGCGTAAAACGTCTTTTGAATGCCCCGTTAAAATTTTTATTCGAACATCCTGAAATTCAGCTTTAAATGCAGGCAAAATATTAGGAAGAACATTATTAGAAATAGACAAAGCACTTCCTATTGCAAGTTCATAGGGAATAATTACTTGTTGTAGTCCATGTTTTGCTTCCTGGTAAGATTGGAGAATCTTTTGTGCATGCGGGAAAAAATATTCCCCTTTTTCTGTTATAGAAATCTTATTCCCATTTCGATGAAAAAGTTTTATATTCATATCACGTTCAAGAGATTGAATACGTGCTGTTACAGAAGGCTGAGTTAAATAAAGAGCTTCTGCTGCTTTATTGAAACTACCAAGTTGACAAACATAGATAAAGGCTTCAATATTTTCGATATTCATGTCTTATGCTCCTTATACAGTTCCCCTTATTTTTATCATTATCAAAGCAATATACACTAAACATGTAAAAGATGAAAGAGACAATAATTATACCATTCGCATTTCTTGTTCTTTGCCATTAACTTTTTTTATCACTGCTTTGGCCAAAATTTCGGTTGGATCAATTACACAAATGTCTTGGGATGGTTTAAGAACAAGAGGAATTTCAGTACAACCTGCTATAATAGCCTCTGCCCCTTGGTTTATCAAATTATTAGCTGCTGTTAAAAGACATGTCTGTCCGACTTCTAAATTGCCTCCCTTAATAGCATATATTGCTTCCATTACTTTTTTCTGCATTTCAGTATCAGGGTTAATAACTTCAATTTCATACTCTTGACAACTATTTTGATATATTTCTGTATTAGTTGTCCCATCTGTTGCTAATAAACCTACTTTTTTTAAACGCTTTTTATGTAAATAATTAGTTGTTTCTAAAGGCATATGCATGATAGGGATAACAACAAATTTTTTTACTGGTTCAAAAAAATAATGTGCAGTATTGCAGGCAATAACTAAAAAATCTGCACCGGCATTTTGTAGTCGCTGTGCTGATTGTATCATATATGGAGCTGGATCTATTCCTTTCCCCATAATAGCCTTTGTTCGATCTGGAATTTGAGCATAATTGTCGGCCATAATATGGATATGATCTTGATCCTTTCTTGCAGGTGTACGAGAAATAATTTTATTCATTAAATCTACAGTCGCTAAGGGACCCATTCCACCAATAATTCCTACTACCTTTTGCATTTTACTTCACCACTTTTTCAAGTATTTCAAATTAACTTTTCAAAATGAACTATCGGAAAAGTAATTTATTTACACCTATTATAATTTTTCTTTGATAAGACGTATTATAGAAACAATCTATTCAGTAATAGAAACAATATATTGATACAATATAAAGAAGCAGGCTAACAATTTATGTAGATAAGCTAAATTAGGACAGAAACAGAAAAAAATTAAAATTTCATGTGTGAGATGAACAAAATCTAATGTTTCTACATTTTTATGAATAAAAAAGAAGCTTGTTCTTTTTCATAACAGGCTTCTTTATAAACGTATCTGTATATTAGGAAAGGTAAAAGCTTCAAGGTAATTACTTTTGTTATAAAAGGAAAAGAGTTCGTACCTGTGCCAACAACCGAGGGAAGGTGGTGCTGTGATTATTCATAATACCTTAGAATGGGATGTTAATTTATCAACCATTCTAATTAACTTTTTTCATAATTAAAGTGTGAATCCCGACAATATAGGTGGGATTCACACAGTGGTTTTACTCAAATTACCATTGGCACGTAGCTTCTATACACTACTCATCATAAACCTTATTTTTTCTTCAGATTTTTTTTGAAGAAGGATTCGAGCTTGTTGAACGGGATGTACTCCATTTTGTCGTACAGATCCACATGTCCTGCGCCTTTAACTATATAGAGTTCCTTCTGTTTGCCCGCCAGCTTGTAGGCGTCTTCACTGTAGTATCTGGAGTGGGCATTCTCACCTGCGATGAACAGAATTGGACGCGGAGAAATCGTCTTAATCTGCTCGAACGGGAAAAAGTTCATGAGCGCCCCGGTGCTGGTAAGGCTCATCGGTTTTGAGCGGGGGTGATATCCCCTAGGCGTACCGTAGTATTCAGAGAACTCTCGGACTGCTGCTTCTTGTGAGGGTTTAAGTTTCACTGCAGTTCCTCCGCCGTATTTTATCTGTCCGCCCTCAAATTCAGTCCAGCGCTGTTTAGCGGCTTCTTCAAGCGCTTTTTTCCGTTCTTTCTCGGTCATTACTTCGCTCGGTACTGGCGCTAACCCCAATCCCTCACGGTAGGCACGGCCCATGTCGTACATACTAACTGTCGCGATGGCCTTCAGTCGAGGGTCATTCTGCGCAGCGCTGACCGTAAATCCGCCACTGCCACAAACGCCGATGACGCCAATATTGTTACGATCCACAAATGTGCGTGTGCCTAAAAAGTCCACTGCGGCGCTGAAATCTTCAACTAACGCTTCTGGAGAAGCAATATTACGCGGTTTCCCGCCGCTTTCTCCAGTGTAGGAAGGGTCAAAGGCCAGGGCTACAAAGCCACGTGCTGCCATCTCCTGGGCATACAAGCCGGCCGTCTGTTCCTTCACGCCAGTGAACGGGGGTCCGACAATGATTGCGGGAGATTTCTTTGCTCTATTCATGTTTTTAGGAGTATACATATCTGCAACTATTTTAATGCCAAGTCTGTTAGTATATGAGACTTTTTGGACAGTTACCTTTTTGTTTTTAGGAAAGGTCTTGTCCCATGCTACTGTCGCGGTTGGGGATGAGCCTTTATTAGCAGTCTTTGCTAGGCTGTCTACCCCGGATGTAACGGTGATCGTGGATAAAAGCAAGACGAATGCTATCACTGTAAGTACACGCCTGATAATAGATTTTTTTTTCATTTTAAATACCTCCAATGTTTATTCTGATGCTATTACTATTTTGTTGACAATTGAAGATTATACAAAATATATTTTGCTGGTACCTTAATCCTCCTCTCTAGACAGGTTAATAATAGCTTAATCGTTAAAGTCGACATTAAGGCAAGGGAATTTTGGAATTTTTTTTATTCCTTCCAGGATTATGGGTTGCGTTAAAGTTTACTTTAAAGCTTATAATAATGTTGGAAGCGAAACATATATATTTACATCACGGTAAAGAAAGGAAGAAATATGAGGAGGAAATAATCAACTTCAATTTTCATATTAATAATCGATGCTTTTGGGATTGAAATGAATTAATTTGTAATTTGTTAACAGGCATAGCCGGAGCAATTAGCTAGATATAGTTGGTTTAAGACGTTAAGCAAACACCTATACTATCTGTTCTACTATAATTGCATGAGTAGAGGCAGTGTGTTAGAAACTAGAAGAGAGCTCTATAGTGACTGTAAAATGTTCAGTTTGGACGAGTGAAGAACAACATAATAAAAATAACGATGGAGGATATTATGGAATGAAATTTTCAATAAAAGAGGTTGCTGCAAAGGTAGGTTTACCTACACATACAATTCGATATTATGAACAAGAGGGGCTTCTCCCCTTTGTAAAAAGAGATGAGAATGGAAATCGTATTTTTGATGAGGAAGATGTAACGTGGTTAGAGTTTATTTTATGTTTACGTAAAACAGATATCGCTCTATCGGAATTACGTAAGGTTGTCGAGTTAACACAAGAAGGTGAATGTACAATCGCCCTACGCAAACAGATATTTGAAAAACATAAAGAGAAAATGATGGAGAAACAAAGAGACTTGGATATAGCTTTTAGAAAAATTGATTCGAAGATAGAGTATTACGATAAATTAGAAAAGAAGAATGAGGAAGAAAAAAAAAGCTCCAATAAGAACTTATCTCACTAAGGCTTTTAGGTTAATTGACAATTATCGCTAAATTTTATTGTGTACTTTAGCGTATTATGAGTATATTAATATGTATAAAATAGTAAAAATGCTTTATTGGTATGTCAACACTAAACTAGACAATTTTTTTAAGGTGTTCTTTTTTGTATTCAATTGGGCTTAAATACCCGAGCGTTCCATGAATTCTGATGTGATTAAACCAATGAACGTAATCATCTAATTCTAATTTCAACTGTTCCAAACTATCAAAATACATTCCTTTTATGAATTCCGTCTTGATACTTTTAAATGTGGCTTCAGCGACTGCATTATCATATGGGCATCCTTTCATGCTCAATGACCGTTTAATTTTGAATGTATCTAGGGCTTCATCAATTGTCTTGTTTTTAAATTCGTTTCCTCGATCTGTATGAAACAATTGAATTTGTCTTAAATCAGCATTAATAGTCGATAGGGCTTGATATACAAGGTCTGCATCCTTATGTGGACCTGCACTGTGGCCGATAATTTCTCGATTATAAAGATTAATAAATAAACATATGTAATTCCATCGATTTTCAACTCTTACATATGTTAAATCACTTACTACCACAGTTAGTTCATTTTCTTGTTTAAATTCTCTATTCAACTCATTTTTAACCTCTGATTCATTACATTTATCAACATGAGGCTTAAACTGAGCTACTGTATATTTAGATACTAATCCATTCTCTTTCATGATTCTACCAATACGCCGTCTAGATACAACCATACCAAGCTTTTTTAACTCATGTTTAATTTTACGTGTACCATAGTTTTGACGGCTATTATGAAAAATTTCTATAATGGTAGCTGTAAGTTCCTCATCCGTATTAGATTGTTCTTTTGCTTCATAATAATAGGTACTTCTTGAGAGTTTTAGGACGTCGCACATTGCTGATATCGAGTATTTGTGACAGTTATTTTTAATCACATTTACTTTCGTCCTATTATCAGCGCAGCTTGCTTTAAAATATCGTTTTCCATTAGTAGACGTTGGTTCTCTTTACGAAGTTTGATCAGTTCATTTTCTTCTAGTGTTCGATTATCTTTCTCCTTAAAAGAACCAGATGTTTGACTTTGTTTGATCCATTTATCCAATGCAGAAGGAGTTAAATTATATTCACTAATAATATCTTTTCTAGGCTTGCCGTTTTCATATAATTTAACCATTTGGGCTTTAAATTCAGGGGTGAAGGCTCTTCTTTCTCTTTTCATTCGTAAAGTCTCTCCTTAACTAATAAGATGTTTGTAGACAACCAAAGACAGTGGGGAAATACCGAAACTTGACATGGAGCCTCGGCGGGTATGCTTTCCCAACCAGGAAGCCAGCTAATTTATATACCTGGCGCGCCCGAAAAGGCTAGCATACCCGCCACTCCACGTAAAGTTTCTAGAACGGATCACTTATGATTAATATGCAGTATACCCAAATTTGTCTGTTAGTCTACTTTGACCTTAATTTTATTGTCTAGTTAAGTGTAGCCTATTCATATTTTGACGAGAGCATTATGGGTATTGGAGCTTTCAATATAGATTTTTTTACAAAAATCTATGATAGTGTTGAAAAAAAGTCGTTTCCAGAATTGCTAGGAAATCGGCTTTTTCTTTTTAATGTCTATAGAATTTCTATCATTTTAGGCGAGAGGACTCCCACCTTAAGGAATGTGCAGGACGTAGTCCAATGAGTAGGTGGGAGGTGAATCGCCTTCGGACACGGTCTGCCAACAATAGATACCGTAAGGCAGATTGTTGGTAGATTAAGTGTCCGACATGGTACAATATTCCTGTAATTGTTCCTTGAAAACTGAACATAGCAGGTTGTGGCAGGAATCGTTGTTTTGCCACGTAAAATGTTCAAGCCAAACGTCAGCCGAGGCACACAATCGTGTGAAAACCAATAAGCTGAAAAGAAGTCCCAAAGGCATCAAAATAAGACCAATGGGATAGAGGGGTTGGGTGTTTTTAGTACACCAATGTGTCAACTCCACTAACGTTAAGCGTTCAGACATGTTCGATGCGTTAGAAACCCCCACTTCAAATTTTCGTTAGAAAATTAAGTGGCGGGAGTATTCATTGAGAAAGGGAATCACTATAAAAATTTTCAGTATAATAAGGCTGTGAATCGTTATTAAATGCAACTCCGATTCCTAAATATTTATAACTTTCTTGAAGGATGTTTTCTCTATGACCTAAGGAATTCATCAGCCCTTCGTGGGCAAAGATGCTGCTGAACTGACCGTATGCCAGGTTTTCACCAGCTGTGATAAAATGAATATTGTCTTCCTTCATACGATCAAACGGAGATTGACCTTGTAAATTTGTATGGTCGAAATAGTGATTTTCCGCCATATCTAAGCTATGCTCTCGAGCTGTTTCTCTCACATGATCATCCCACGTTAAAATGGGCAGCTTGTGATTTGTTCTCGAAGCGTTTGTTAAATCAAATAGCTGATATTCTAAGCCTTCTTTTAGTTGCTGGCTTGACTTTGTATAAATAGCATTTTTGTTTTGTTCTAATTTTTCATCGATCTCTTGAATAGCTGTAACCGTATTGTTTTCGTGTTTATCATAAAAAATCGTGACATAGCTGTTGTCGAGGTGGAATACATCGTACTCGCCATCACTACTAATCCTATAGTTAATCAAGCCTTTTCTCATGATTGATTCAGGAGTACCGAGGTGCTTATGAACCAATGGCTTAGAGCTTCCCAATTTTACTCCCGTTGAAGACGCAATCAAATCTTGATTGGTATAAATGCCACGAACGATATTTTTTTCATCATAAGCAACCATGATAAAATTGTGATAGTTCTTATGATACGTTGCCCAACTGACACCATATTCATTTTTCGAAATTCTGTTCGGCTTTCCAGATTCTCGCTCAACATCAGCTCGTGATACACCTAATTCAATATTACGAATCGAAAATATTTGATCTTTAGGAGCTGTTAATTTGGGTGCTTCAACTTCTGTATCTTTTGATTCTAAATGTGAATGATCAATTGACGTAGAGATAGAATTCGGCTGCTGATTGGAAGTATCAGTCTCAGAATTGATATCTAAATTTTCTTTTAACGAATCGACTAAAGAATGAATAGATTCCGCTGAAGTTGAAGAAACCAATTGGTGAAGTGGCTCTTCCCATACCTCCTTTGAAACATAACCGATAAATACAATCATTAATAAGAGAAAAAACCGTTTCACACTGACACTCTCCAATTCTAGTATTATTGTATTACTATTATTTTTGAAAAGTTTTCGCCCCGTAAAAACGGAACGTACAAAGACAGAGTTATATCTGATAATCTTTCAATGGTAAAACAGTGTATGTCATTTTTTAAATAGGCATACACTGATTTATTACGTTCTTTATTTAGAAAGTTGTGTTGTAGGACTATACATGTAATTTCTTAGCAAAATAAATACTAGGCTCAATATCAATGATATCAATCCCACTAACACAACATATTTTGTACCTATTCCTGATATGAATAATCCACCTACAGATGTACCAAGTGTTATTCCTAAGTTACAGGATGTTATAAATAATCCATTAGTAAAATCAGGAGCTTCTGGGGCTGCAGATGTCATCCAATATTGACTAATATTATTTCCTATACCAGCTAATATTCCCCAAGCTAAAGTAATGATAGCTACAGGTACAGTGAATTGTCCCATTAAGAATAATAGGATGTAAACTACTGCAAATACAAAAGGATACGACACTACAGATTTGATGGCACTATTAGAAAGTAACTTTCCTGCTATAATATTTCCAATAATATTGGCCCCACCGTATATGACTAACATTAAACTAATTGTTTTCCCAGAGATATTGGTAATGTTTGTAAGATACTCGGCAAGATAACTATACACTCCAAATATTCCTGCATTTATTAAAATAACAGCCACAATAGAAAGCCAAAGTATAGGCTTCTTTAATACGCTTAATTGTGCACCGTAAGAAAGTCGTTCCTTAACAGGCATAGAAGGGAAAAATACTAATGCAGCAATAAATGCTATAGCATTTACAATAGCAAAGAATAACATCGCCATTTGAAACGACACGGTGCTAGCAATAAAACTTGTGATTGGAACACCAAGTACCATACCTGCAGATACGCCCATAAGTACCTTAGCAACAGCTTTTGGCGCATCTTCTTTGCGAACTGAGTTCGCAGCTATTGTAAATGCTGCTGAAAAATAAATGGGATGAAAAATGGCTGGAACTACACGGGCAATGACTGCAACCGTAAAGTTTGGTGCAAATAGGGAGACAATGTTACTTACAACGAACATACCAAGTACAAATAACATTGCATTCTTGCGATTTATTCCTGAAAACAGTAACGGTATAGTAGGACCACATATTGCAACAGTAAGCGCAAAGAGACTCACCAGCCACCCGGCCGTAGCTACACTGATATGAAAGTTATCAGCAATGAAAGGTAATATCCCCATAACTCCTATTTCAGTATTGATAATGCCAAAAGCTCCTATGGCTAATATAAATATAAGTAAATTATTTTTTTTCATTATTATCATTCTTCTCCCTTATTTTTATGATCAATTCATCCTTTAAATAAGGAAGTTGCTTCCTTATTCTAATTTTCCTTTGAAAGTTCTATCGTAAAGCAAGCGTATGCACTATACTTTCAGCTATAATGGTCGCCTATATATCCTTGTAATGTGCATGGATGTTAATTTACATAACCAAAAGATCTCAAAGACACTATTTCGGAAAACAAAAGGCGGGGTAGCCAATTCAAAAGGCTGCCCCACCTATCATCAGGTCCGGGTCAAGATGACAGAAGACATCTTTCCGAGTTATAAGGTAGAAATGTCAATAACGAATCGATATCGCACATCACTACGGAGAATGCGTTCATACGCTTCATCTACTTGATCAGCGCGGATTACTTCAATCATAGGAGCAATGCCATGCCCGGCCGCGAAATCAAGCATTTCTTGTGTTTCGCGAATGCCACCTATAAGTGAACCAGCAAGGCTACGACGACCCATGATTAGAGAAAACACTTTATATTGATCTGGATCAGCTGGTGCACCAACATTTACAAGTGTTCCATCGATGCGAAGCAAAGATAAATACTCATCAACATTGAGGTTTGCAGACACAGTGTTTAAGATAAGATCAAAGCGACCAGCTAATTCAGTAAACGTAGCAGGGTCACTAGTTGCATAGTAATGATCTGCACCAAAACTTAGTGCTTCCTCTTTTTTATTTATAGAACGACTTAAGACCGTTACTTCAGCACCCATAGCATGCGCAAATTGAATGGCTACGTGTCCAAGGCCTCCCATTCCCACAATGGCAACCTTTTTACCTGGTCCAGCATTCCAGTGTTTCAAAGGAGAGAATGTGGTAATACCCGCACACAATAGAGGGCTTGCAACATCCATCTTCAGGTTATCTGGAATGCTGACAACGAATCCTTCTTTTATAACGATTTTTTGACTATATCCACCATATGTTGGATTACCATCATAACCTAATGAATTATAGGTTCCGACAAAGCCTTTTGTACAAAATTGCTCTTCACCACTTAGGCAGTATTCGCACTCTCCACAGGAGTCAACCATACAACCAACGCCAACTCGATCACCAACAGTAAATTTTGTAACGTCTGATCCTACGGCTGCTACGACTCCAGCGATTTCGTGTCCAGGAACCATCGGGAAGATTCCGCCACCCCATTCATCAAAAGCACTATGAATATCAGAATGGCAGATACCACTAAATTTAATATCGATTAAAACGTCATCTGGTCGTAATTCTCTACGCTCGATAGTAGTATGTTCAAATTTCGCTTTTGCAAGTGGAGCACTTAGAACACCTGTCGTAGTCATGTTTTTATGATTATTACACATAAGTAAACACAATCCTTTCTTAATAAAAATAATAAGTTCACTGAAGAAATCACATCAACCCATTATTTTTAATGTATTTAAGCAGTGATAAAAACAGTTTAATCCTTAAAGTAGACTTTAAAGCAAGAGAATTTTTAAAAAAATTTGATCTTTTTTCTTAACATATTTTTACTGTCTGATAAAAGCTAAATAATCATCAATTTGATTTAGAGAAGATAAAAAATTTATTTAATACTACGGGTTGCTTTAATGCAAACTTTAAAGTTTATAATCATGAAAGAACAAAATATATAGCTAATAGTAAGGAAAGGAAGGGATACAGGTGAGAGGGCAACCGATGCTTTTGCAGGTGAAATGATTAAATTTGTCCAGATGGATAAAGATTTAAGTCACTGATCAAGTCTTCATCTCTGCTTTATATTTCAAAAGATAAGTATAAAATTTTTGAACTTAGATGAGTGTCTAGCTCCAGCGCCTAGCCCCTGTGAAAAATAACCCCATGCCTCTAAAAGTAAAAAGCACTTTTTGAGGTCATGTGAACATTTTTCTTCGGGGCTGAGCAAGGCGCTCACGCTTTTCTTATGAGGAGAGGTAATTCATTTGGTTTCTAATATGGGCATTCTTTATCAAGGGGGAAAGATCATTAAGTTAAAAATTAAAAAACAATTATTGCTATTAGTACATGAAGTTGTAATGAAAGGAGAATAAAAAATAAGGGGGAAGATACAATGCTATTTTATATAAAGGAAGCTGCTGAAAAGGTAGGGTTACCTGCACATACACTGCGCTATTATGAACAAGAGGGGCTTCTACCTTTCATAAAAAGAGATAATAATGGAAATCGTATGTTTGACGAAAAAGATTTATCATGGATAGAACTTATTATTTGTTTAAGGAAAACGGATATCAGTCTTTCAGAATTACGTGAGATTGTCGAATTAACAAAAGAAGGGGGATGTACAGAATTGAAACGTAAACAGATACTTGGAAAATATAAACAGAAAATGATGGAGAAACAAAAAGACTTAGATAAAGCTGTTGTAAAAATCAAAGAGAGAATGCAGTATTTCGATGAATTAGAAAAGAAATACGAGAAAAGATAATATGAATATGTCATTTTAAAGTGTATTAAAAACAAAATATTCACTACCTAAAATCATTTATAGAGTAACGATATTATCTTTTGGAAAATGAATCTACGCAACTCTGATGTTTCATAGGTGATTTTATAAACCCTTAATTTTTTGCTGTGATATTATTAATGGCTGTCCTAAAACGGCAAATCTATTAAAAATTGAAAACAAAGATCGTTGATATATCAGCATTCTTGAACATGAAAAGGGACATCCAATAGCCGAGAAATCGACTTATTGGAAAGCCCCTTTTCTTTGTTATAGGTATATTTGGAAATTTTAAGATGCTAAAATTTATTTTGTGAAAATGAAGAATTAGAGTTTTTTTAATTTACTTTGTAGGTCTTTCTGCTTTTTATATTATTTCTAGGGGTGTTAATTCTTATGTATGCATGTTTAAAAGAAATTTTTTTAAGGTCTCCATTGCAATTTGCTCATCGACTCCATCTACCAGTAAGGTAATTTCATCACCTTCTTTAACTGCTAAATCCATCACCTTCATTATGCTTTTTCCATTTGCAGAAATTCCATTTTTAGCAAGAAATACCTCGCTTTTAAAAGAAAAAACTTCACGCACAAATAAAGCTGTGTGTATAGCATGAAGGCCTTGCGGAAGTCGAATTATAAGTTTTTGTTTTAACATAATTTTTCACCTTATTTCTGTTCACTTATTTTTTATTTCTCTAACCTGTATAAATACTTCTTATGGATCATTTCCTTCTTTACAAGAGAAATCGTATTATTTTTATTAGCGCTACTACTAGCACCTGTTATTTGTTGTTATACTCTTTCGTAAACGACCTCATTTAATTTCTTAAAATTCTTAATTTAAAAAATATATGTAAAAATTGTAACAATAGTTTAAGTGTTAAAGTTAGCTTTAAAGCAAGGTGTAATTAATAAAAAAAGCTGTTTTATAGACTATTAAACAGCTTTTTTTATTAATTCTTTATGATAAAAGCTCTCTTTTAGGACTATACATGTGGTTTCTCAGTAGAATGAATGACACTCCAAAGCATTTAAGGTGAAAAATTTTGTATAACACTTGACTTGAAGTCGACTTTAAGGAGTAGAGTGTGTTTGTAATAATCATTAGGAGGAACTTATGATGACAAATATTGAAGGAAAAGTTGTTATTATTATGGGTGCATCAAGTGGGATTGGTGAAGCAACTGCCAAGAAACTTGCGCAAGAAGGAGCAAAATTAGTGATTGCTGCTCGCAGGGAAGATCGCTTGAAAGCCCTTGTTAAATCTTTACCAAACGCTGAAATTTCATACGCGGTTGCCGACGTATCGAATAAAGAAGAAGTTCAAGCAGTTGTAGACTTAGCTGTTGAAAAATATGGTCGTGTGGATGTACTCTACAACAACGCTGGAGTTATGCCAACTGCTCCACTTTCAGAAACTCGCTTTGATGAATGGCGTCAAATGTTAGATATTAACATTATGGGTGTTTTAAATGGAATTGCGGCGGTTTTACCTATTATGAAGCAACAACAATCTGGTCACATTATTTCAACTGATTCCGTAGCTGGACATGTTGTTTATCCAGGGTCTGCTGTATACTGTGGGACTAAGTTTGCAGTTAGAGCGATTATGGAGGGATTGCGCCAGGAAGAAAGAGAAAATAATATTCGGTCAACTATCATTTCACCTGGGGCTGTAAGCACAGAACTTTATACAACAATTAATGATCCTGAAAATCGAGAGTGGGTAAAGGATCTTATGAGTAAGAATGAAGAAGGTCTTTCTTTGAAATCAAGTGATATCGCCGATGCAGTAGCTTATGCGATTAGCACACCTAAAACTGTAGCGGTAAGCGAAATCTTGATTCGCCCAACGAAGCAAGTTATCTAATGGATGTAGTCATTAATAAAGTCATTCACTACAACTAAAAGCCGATTTTTTCGTTTAGGAAAATCAGCTTATCTACAATTAAATCAATTATTAAAAAAGCGCTTGAACGGGGTATCAATACCTTATCCAGTATATAGGTTTCATGTTAGTTTTAAATAAATCAAATTGAAAAACAAATTATTCTTTAAGGAGAGATAATAAAATGAAAACTCTTGTTCTTGTTTTTCACCCTAACTTAACTGCTTCTCGTGTTAATCGACTCTTGACAGAAGAAATGGAGAAGCAAAATAGCGTGACCGTTCACCGAGTTTATGAGACTTACTCCGATGAGAAGATCGATGTCGCAGCCGAGCAAAGGTTATTGGAGAAGCACGATCGTATCGTTATACAATTTCCTTTCTACTGGTACAGTACGCCTTCACTCTTAAAAAAATGGGAGGATGTCGTCTTTTCATACGGCTGGGCTTTTGGAAGCAATGGGAACAAGCTGTACGGGAAAGAGCTGCTGATTGCCGTTTCTATAGGCGCCGCTAAAGAAAGCTATTCACTAGACGGCAATTTTAAATACACCGTCCCAGAGCTACTGCGACCTCTACAGGCAACCAGTAACATGATTGGCACAAGCTTTTTAACACCTTATATATTGTACCGAGTGAATCAACTGTCCGACGAGCAGCTTGAGCAAAGTGCGAAGGATTACATGGCTCATGCATTGAACCCAGAACTTAAGCCGCTTCCCGTCCGCTAAGATGGCGCTGTAACGGCAAAAATTTTGTTCAAACAATAAACCTCTCACAAAGAAGCCTAATAGTTTGAACTCATCAATTTCGAATTTGAATAGTCATCCTCTACGAATAACTATTTTTCTCTAATAAGGATGAATTACAATTTTAATCGTTAATGCTAGATCAAGTGCACTCCTGTTTAGTAGTCCTTAATTAAAAAAGCAAATGATACAACCTGAGTTCTGTATCGATAAGGACTCAGGTTATTGGAAAATAAAAAAGCACTCTTTGAAAGAATGCTTAATGACTCTCAAATTAGAAAATCTAAAATAGTGCTTATTCTAGAGATGAATCCTATATATCTGATAAACATTTTGAAAATTTCACCTGAATTTCTTTCAAAAACATATCCGCAGCAGCGGAAAAAACCTGGTGCTTTTTCCAAACAATATTTAAGCCAGATTCAAGTCTTGGCTCCAGCGGTCTAAAACAAAGCTTACTATCACTAGACGTATTCACTATTTTATCAAGGACTACTGCATAACCAATGCCCTCTTCCACCATAATGGCAGCATTATATGCAAGATTGTATGTAGTCACGACATTTAATTTATCAAAATCTTCACCAAACCAATCCGCAAATTCATTTTTAGAAAATGTCTGTTTAATAGCCTGTCGTGAACAGATTAGCGGAACATTTAATAAATCCACTGCTTGAATGGTATCTTTGAAAGCAAGAGGACTGTCCTTTCTCATAACAACGCCCCAAACATCTTTGGTTGGGACATTGATATAATTGTATTTTGATATATCAGCTGGTTGAATTAAAATACCAAAGTCAAGTAATCCCTTGTCAAGTCTTTCAGTCACATCGTCTTCGTTTCCGCTGTAGAGGTGATACCGGATATTTGGATAACTTAACTGTAAATCTTTTACTACCCGTGCAATCTGTCTCATAGAGTCTGTTTCCCCACCACCTATATAGACATCACCACCTATTGTTTCTTCCATTGAACTAAATTCTACCTCTAATTTATCGACCATACCAACTATATCTTCTGCTCTCTTTCGCAAGAACATTCCTTCTTCTGTAAGAATGATACTATGACTACTGCGAATAAATAGTTTTTTTCCTAACTCTTGTTCAAGGTCTTTTAATTGTCTTGACAAGGTTGGCTGTGTAACATGCAAAAAATTAGCTGCAGCCGTTATGCTTCCTTCTCTTGCAACAGTAAGAAAATATCGCAATACCCTAAATTCCATATAACACTCCTCCTATATAATGTTTTAGTATATATGTTTAAGATATGCTCATCAAGCATATCTTAATATAAGATATAAGTAATAGGATATATACAAAAAACACGCTAGAATAAATAATAAACGAGTTTAAAGGTAGAGATTTGGAGGAACTTTTTTGCAAAAACAAAATAATTTACTCATATTTATATTAACCATAGGGGCTTTCGGGATCATAAATACTGAAATGGGGGTTATAGGGATATTACCCTACATTGCTGATCAATTTCATATCAGTGTAACTAAGGCCGGGTGGCTGGTAAGTCTATTCGCACTTACTGTTTCAATATCTGGTCCAACTATGCCGTTATTATTTTCGGGGATAAATCGCAAGAAGGCGATGTTATTTGTACTTGGTATTTTTGTTATTGGAAACATTTTTTCTATATATACATCTAACTATACCATTGCAATAATTGCGCGTGTGATTCCGGCCATTTTTCATCCTATTTATTTTTCAGCAGCTTTTACAATAGCTGCTAACTCAGTTCGCAAGGAAGAAGCTCCAAAAGCTGTTTCAAAAGTTTTTATTGGAGTATCTGCGGGTATGGTACTTGGTGTACCAATCGCCAGTTTTCTGGCAAGTATAGTTTCGTTTCAAATATCCATGGCGTTTTTTGCTATCGTGAACGCAATAGTATTTATTGCTACATTAGTATTTTTCCCTTCTATGCCTGTTAAAGAAAGACTTTCTTACGGAGCACAGGTAAGCGTATTAAAAAAACCAATTACTTGGCTTTCCATTGTTGCTGTCATTTTACTAAATTCAGCAGTATTTGGGGTGTATAGTTATCTTGCTGAGTATCTTAAAACCGTTACGAATACCTCTGGGAAAGCAATTAGTTTAATGTTATTCATATTCGGGGGAGCAAATATTATTGGAAACATTGTGGCAGGGAAGTTACTTACTAAAGATGCCATTAAATCTGTTGTATCTTTTCCTTTTGCTTTGGGAGCCGTTTACATCCTATTATTCTTATTAGGACAATTTACTTTTCCTATGGCTATCATTACTTTAGTTTGGGGGATATTGGCTGGTATAGCAGTTAATATTAATCAATATTGGATGACATCTGCAGCTCCAGAAGCTCCTGATTTCGCTAATGGATTATTTTTATCATCCGTTAACTTAGGAACAACAATTGGAACAGCTGTAGGTGGATTATTTATTTCAGAATTAGGTACACAATACGTCGTATTAGTGGGATTATTATCGCTGGTATTAAGTTTGGTATTTATTATGTTAAGGAACTACATGTATAGTCCTATAAAACAACTTTCTAGATAAGGTATTCATTCAACAATCTATAACAGTTTTCTAATCAGTATTCTTCATTTACTGGATGACTGATTATTCTTTATGAATAAATAAAGAGGAGGAAATATGAGAAGAAAAAGAATATTTTATATGTTTTTATTATGTGTAATATTTGTAGTATTAAGTGGTTGTAGTAACACTAAACCTAATGATTCTAATAAGCCAGAGTCGAACTCTAATTCAGAATTATCCTCTGATTCATTAAATAATAATCAGACTGATAATGAGGTAGCGCAAGATAACTCTATGGGAGAGACAGATAATTCATCTATTTCAGAATCAAATGAAAGGGAAGGAAATGATGCGATGAGTAGTATGACAATTACAGTTGGAGATGAAAAATTCACTATTACTTTGTACGATAACCCAACTACCCGAGCTCTTGTTAAAGAATTACCTATGACGGTTAAAATGGATGACCTGAACAGAAATGAGAAATTGTATTATTTCAGTCATTCGTTACCTACGAATAGTGAGCGAGTAGGAAGTATCAATGCTGGAGATTTGAATTTATATGGTTCGGATTGTTTTGTTCTATTTTATGAAAGTTTCTCTACTCCTTATAGTTATACGAGATTAGGCTATACTGAAGATGCGACAGGATTAGCAAATGCGCTTGGCAGAGGAAGTGTCACTGTTACATTTGAACTGGATATTTAAATAAGTTTTCCATGTGCAAAAAAATGTATTCAACTAAGCATATTTATCGCTTTAGTTGGATACATTTTTATTTTTTAGAAGTGGTTAGAATGTAGATTCAATAGTTAAATCACTATTTTTACGTTTTGTTTAATTTTTTTTTATCGCCAAGTATACCATCAAAATAATTGAAATAACTGTTCATACTGTTCACTTATTTTTTGTAAGTCCAATTTTCATTATATTGATCATTAGTTTGAACCATCGTTTTGTAAAGGAGAAAAAAACAACGTTCAAGATATATAAGCTAAAAAATTAAAAAACATTTTGATATCGTTTGACTTCAAGTCAACTTTAAAGTGTAAAGTGAATGCATAACCTTAATGAAGGAGGAGATGATTATCCAAATATAAAGCATATAATTTTCATTTAATAATTACTTTACGGTGTAAAAACAGCGATTTTAACTTGGAATAGAAGCAAGATAGAAGTCCAATTGTGGTAAATAACGAGACAATAAAACGAAACTTGGAGGAAAAGAATATGAAAAAACGATTCATTCTGATACTTATATTGCTGCTGTCCCTCACCCTTACTGCTTGCAACAACAATGAAAATAATACAATGGACAATTCAATGGATGATACAACGGACAATTCTCAACAAGGGGAGACCTCCTCTGGGGCTAATTCCGGGGAATACGCTGAGATTGGATCTGGGGCTCATCTTGTGAAATATCCTGACCTTAAAGATCATATCGTGTTTACGACTTACGATCGAGGAGATATTCATGAAAACATCTATGTAAATAGTAGGGAAGCAATTGAAGCAGTGCAGAACGGAGAGGAGCTTCCGAGCGGCACCGTGATCACTCTCGAAGGATTTCGAGATGGAGAGATTGAGCATTATTTAGTGATGGAAAAGCGTACCGGCTGGGGTTCCCAGTACTCGCCTGAGGAGCGTACTGGGGAATGGGAATTCCAGGCATTTACTCCTGACAGAGAAGTGATGGAAGATGGTATTGGCGGACAAGCTATTGGACGATGCTATTCCTGCCACGCAAATCAGGAAAGGGACGAATTTATGAATTCGTATGATGACATGAAAGAGTTTGATTTAGGAAAAGTTGCACAATCAAAGAACAGCAGTACGGAAACCCCAATTGCAGCTATTCCTACAGAGCACTGGAAGGTAAATGAGATATCTGCTCATATGAATGATTCGAAGGATGTAAAGAAAAAAGAAAGTAATTTAATTGATGATGAGAAAAAAGCGAAAAAAATTCAGGACGTTCTTTTGAAGATGTATTTAGAGCAATATAATAGCTAGTGCACGTACCTGCGATTAAAGGATATTTGCAAGTCTACTTAAAATAGGATCACTGTTGGAACAAAAATCCAATGATTAACTAAATAGAAAGAGGAGAATTCTTTGAATCGAAAGATGGTATTCAAACTCGTAAATGATATTGTTATGACAGTTCTTATGTTAATAACAATTGCCTACTATATTACCGGAAACACAATCCATGAATTCCTTGGTGTGTCGGTACTTGTATTATTTATAGTCCACAATTTTTTAAATCGACGTTGGTATAGTACGATACTTAAGGGAAAACACAATCTACGTCGCATTCTGCAAATAGGACTTAATTTGCTTTTTCTAGTCGTAATGACTGTGATGATGATATGTGGAATACTAATATCCAGTGATATATTTCCTTTTATTCCAGTAAATAATGACATGATCTATCGGCAATTACATGTTCAGACAGCCTATTGGGGATTCATCATCATGGCAGTACACATAGGGTTTTCTTGGAGTATGATTATCAATTCAGTACGGAAAATGACGGGAATTACCAGCACTAGCCGTATTCGCACCATTGCGTTGCGTACTTTGTCGGTGTTAATTGTAATCTATGGGGTACATTCTTCCATCGAGAGAGAGATGGGTTCGAAGCTAATGATTTATAGCCCATTTGGTTTTGGGTTTAATGATAATTCCACTATAAGATTTTTAATTGACCACTTAGCGATTATGGGAATTTATATTTGTGGAACACATTATGCTTTGAAATTTATTCAGAAACAAGAACAAAGAGCAGTTCAAAAAACTGATAAGGTTTAGAAGTTTAGAAGCATTGGCTGTCTTGAGGAAGAAGTATATAAAGGCAGATTATAAGAAGCTAGAAAATCCAGTTATTTTCTATTTTGCATAAACAAATTGATGCTCAGAAAAATAAGGGGAAAGGAAGAGAAATCATTGAATGTACTTGTTATAGGAGCAAATGGCCAAATAGGCCAACATCTTGTAAAGAAGCTGCAAGCTACAAATAAATATAACACTATTGCTATGGTTCGAAAGGAAGAGCAAACAGCAAAGTTTGAAGAACAAGGAGTCAAAACAGTACTCGTTGATTTGGAAGGGAGCATCGATGATATAGCCAATGTTGCAAAAGATGTGGATGCAGTTGTATTCACAGCTGGCTCAGGTGGTCATACGGGAGCCGATAAAACAATGATGATTGATTTGGATGGAGCCATTAAATCAATGGAAGCAGCTAAACAAGCTGGGGTGAAGCGTTTCATCATTGTTAGTGCGATTGGTGTTCATCATCGTAAAAAATGGTTGAAAAGTGCATCGTATTATAGTGCGGCTAAGTATTACGCAGATGCTTGGTTACAGAGGAGTGGTCTTGATTATACGATTATCCGTCCTGGGAGACTGTCTAATGATTCCGGAACAGGGAAGGTAAAAATGGCAGTTGACCTTGAAGATGGACAAATTCCTCGCGAAGATGTTGCATTAGCAATTGTTGCTTCACTGGAGAATAACAGTACGATAGGTAAAGCCTTTGATATGATTAGTGGAGAGACTTCAGTTGAGAATGCCCTGAAAATGCTATAAAAAGTTATTCTATCAAGAAAAACTAGTATCCCCCTTTATATATCTAAGGATAATTACTAGTTAAATAAAAGAAAGTGAAAGAAGCTATTTATCATATATAGAAGCTGTTAATGTAATAAAAAAGATGGAGAGAGGAATCTTCTATATAAGGAAAAATCTCTACAATTAAACTCCTTTTTAGTTAAGGAGCTCCTCCATTTTACAATAACAAAGAAGATATTATTTGAGGAGGTATTCTACAATGAAAACACGAAAAAATCTATTATTTCTTAGTTTAATTGCTTTGATTTTCATTCTTAGTGCATGCGGAGGATCACAACAGGGCGCGGATAATACGGACAACAACACGAATCAGGAAAACATGGAGGGCATGGACCATACCAACATGGATGACTCTACAACATCTGATTCCAATTCATCGTCAAATGCAAGTTCAGGTGAAGAAGTAAGTATAGTTGCTTCTAATTGGAAATGGGACTTGTCTAAAACTACTTTTAAAGTAGGCGAGCCAGTGACCTTTTCTATCGAAGGACAAGATAGTTCTCATGGTTTTACAATTGAAGGTACAAATATAAAAGAGCAAATTGCACCTGGAGAAACAAAAAAAGTCACCTGGACCCCAGAAAAAGCAGGAGAATATACAATAAAATGTACTGTCTTCTGTGGAGATGGTCATGACGATATGGTTCAGAAAATAACAGTTAACTAGTTGTAAACTTAGACCATAAATTTTTATTTTCACTATCGGTTTTAGAAGAAGAATCTCCAAAGTAAATAAAAGACAATGATAAACAAAATGAAAAACTTTTGATTTTTGTCTGCAGTCAACGAAGGGTGGCTGCGGACACCATGCTATTTTTATCTGTGAGTGAATTTTTGAACTGGTTTTTCAGGAATAGGTTCAATAAGAGCATTTATAATCACTTCTAGATTTTTGGTTATTCTTCATGTTATTTTCAAAATATTTGTACGAATCAATAAGGAGGAGAATTAGTGGGAAATCGGTTTAAATTCACACTTTTGTTTATATTGGCGATATCAACGTTTCTTACAGCTTGCGGAAGTAGTAATAATGAGAGGGAAAACAATGGTGATGTTACTCCAAATAAAAATTCAAGTGGTGAACAAATAGATAAAATCGATGAGCAGGACAAACAGAATAGTGAGGATTCAACAATGGATAATGGAGGTTTAGATAATATGGGAGATGTTAAAGTCAAATTGACATTTAACAAAGAGGAAGTAATTGTGAAAATGTATGATAATTCAGCAAGTAGAGATTTTTTAGCTCAATTGCCGTTAACGATAACATTTGAAGATTTTGTAGGTAAAGAGAAAATTAGTATTTTACAAAAAAAATTATCGGCAGATAATATCCAATCCGGAAACCAACCAAAAAAAGGAGACTTTGCATATTATTCTCCTTGGGGAAATTTGGCTATATTTTATAAAGGTAATGGGGATGCCTTAAATGATCTTATTATACTAGGTCAGATTGAATCAGGAAAAGAAAACTTTGAAAATATTCAAGGTGATTTCACAGTTCATATTGAAAAAGTCGATTAAAGGAAGAGATTTGGAGGAACTTTTTTACAAAAACAAAATAATTTACTCATATTTATATTGACCATAATTAAAAAGCCGAAAAAACTAAAAGTTACCTTAGCCTATAGTCAAGGTTATTATTAGGTGAGAAATGGAGGAGTTAAATGTCACTCGATAAACAAGTTGCGCTTGTCACCGGCGGGAATCGAGGAATTGGATATGAGCTGGTCAAACAATTGGCTTTGAATGGTTTTACGGTCATTTTGACAAGTCGGGATCCAGAAATGGGTCATGAAGCTGCACAAAAAATTAGGGAGTCAGATCTTGACGTTTCGTTTGTGGCAATGGATGTAGACAATCAAGATAGCATCCGTCAAGCTGCGATTACAGTAAATGAGCGGTATGGAAGATTAGACGTATTGATAAATAATGCTGGAGTTTATTTGGATGAGAATAAAAAGTTATTGACTATGGATCCGTCTATTCTAGAGAAAACGATGGCAACTAATTTCTTCGGTGCTTACCATGTCATCCGTTCCTTTATTCCGCTCATGGAAAAGCAAGGCTATGGGAGAATTATTAATGTTTCTTCAGAATATGGGGCGATGAGTGAAATGTCCTATCAAGGAGTAGGGGCTTATAAGTTGTCTAAACTTGCCCTAGATGGATTGACGCGATTGGTTGCTGCAGAAATCAAAGGTGATATCAAAATAAACGCAGTTGATCCAGGATGGGTAAGCTCAGATATGGGTGGACCATCGGCTCCGAGAACGCCAAAGCAAGCTGCTGAGTCTATCCTTTGGTTAGCGACGATTGGACCTGAAGGACCTTCCGGAAGGTTTTTTAGAGATGAAAAACAAATTCCTTGGTAACATTAGCAATTTCTTAGTCATGAAAATTCTTTTCTGGAGGAACTTGGAAGGAACGGAAGAAAAGTGATGAAACACAATTTAAAATCGTTACTGTGACGGGATTTGCTCACCCAGCATGCTTGATCGTAAGTGATGCTTTGAATCTCTTTATCACTAAAACTTTGAAATGAATAATATGTTCAAGAGCGAAGAGTTTGGTTGAGGTTCGACATTTATTTATACGTTTGACTAACCTGGCACTTATAGCTATTATTGCTTAATCCATCCGTCTATGGAAGCGAAAGTCATAGTAGAATAATAGATCAGTCGTGAAGGATACAATAAGTCCCGGTAGCATCCGGGGCGTTTTGACGTTAAAATAATAATAGATTTTATCGAAAAAAATTAAGAAGGAGTAGGATAACAAATAGTGAAGAAACTATTAAAATTATTTCTGTTATTCCTTTTTGTATTTATCGTCTATCAATCTTTCCTATTTATTAGGGGATATTCCAGCTCTGCGGACGATGTTAAATACGAAGTAAATACAGAGACTCTGCCAACTGAGCTACTCCCAATTGTAGCTGAGAAAGTAGAGATTTTAAAAGAAAAAACAGCAGAAAAAGGGATTACAATCCTTATCACAGATGATTACCGCTCGTTTGAGGAGCAAGACAAGCTTTATGACAAGGGCAGAAAGACTCCCGGAAAAGTAGTTACTTATTTGGAGGGAGGCGAATCCTATCATAACTTTGGACTTGCAGTGGATTTTGCTCTTCAGCTTGAGAACGGTAATGTGATCTGGGACACTGAATATGATGGGAATGGAAATGGTCAATCAGACTGGTTTGAGGTTGCAGAAATTGCAAAGGAGCTGGGCTTTCAATGGGGAGGAGACTGGACCGGCTTTAAAGATTATCCCCACCTCCAGATGGATTTTGGTTTAACTATTAATGATCTACAAACAGGAAAACGTCCCAAATACCCCAGCTAAAATCCTAGCTTTTTTCTTGTTAAGGAAGTGTCAACATAACTGAAACCAACTGAAAGTAGATGTTTAAGTTTTCAAAACGTTTATATACATACCAGTAGTTAAAAGGGAAATGAATTATGAAAAAAATATAAGTTATTTACTTTGTTAAGAAAACCCTAGGCCTAGCCTAGGGTTTTCTTAACAAAAAAATGTGAATCCCGACAAGATATACGGGATTCACACAGCGGTTCTCACTCAAAGTACCATTGGCAAGCAAAGTTCTCTACGATCTTCAACACAAGCCTTATTTTTTCTTCAGATTTTTTTTGAAGAAGGATTCGAGCTTGTCAAAGGGGATTAAATTCACCCGGTCGTACAGATCCACATGACCTGTGCCCGGAACAATGTAGAGTTCCTTCGGTTTGCCCGCCAGCTTGTAGGCTTCTTCGCTAAACTCTCTGGAATGAGCGTTTTCACCCGTGATGAAAAGCATTGGACGAGGAGAAATCGTCTCGATGTCTTCGAACGGGTAAAAATTCATGAATTTGACGTTGCTAGTAAGCGTCGGGTGCGTTGTAAGTTTTGGCGATTGACCTTTAGGGGTGTATTCACCTCTTGGAGTGCGGTAGAAATCATAAAACTCACGCTCAATGGCGTTAGAGTTTTCATTTAGTTCATGTACTGTCCCACTGGTGTATTTGGTTTTACCGCCTGTGAACTCCACATAGCGTTGCTCCGCTGCCTCTTCGAGAATCTTCTTTCTCTGCTCGAGAGTCTGCGAGTGTTTAAGCCCGTTACGGTTGGCGGCACCCATGTCGTACATACTAACTGTCGCAATGGCTTTCAAGCGCGGGTCGATCTTGGCTGCACTGATGGCAAAGCTTCCGCTGCCACAAACCCCGATAACACCAATCCGATTTCTGTCAACAAACTTCCGGGTTCCTAGGAAATCCACCGCAGCACTGAAATCCTCGGCATAGATATCCGGCGAAACAGCGTTGCGAGGCTGACCCTCACTCTCTCCCCAGAAAGACAAATCCAAGGACAAAGTAACGAATCCCCGTTCAGCCATTTTAGTGGCATACAGATTTGCACTTTGTTCTTTTACTGCGCCCATAGGATGCCCGACAATGATCGCGGGATTTTTAGTGTTCTTCTTCAAACCTTTAGGAATAAAAAGATTCCCTACAACATTCATGTTGTATTGATTTTTAAACTTAACCTTCTGCATGGTTACCTTGTTGCTCTTGTAAAAGTTGTCTGCTCCATTGGACATGTCCGGCGTGTATTGATTTTTAGCCGCAACGCCAATGCTGGTCGTGGATAAAACCAAGCCCAAAACCATTGTTATAAGCATAATGATAGATTTTTTTTTCAATTTAAATGCCTCCGATGTTTTTTCTGATGTTATGACTATTTTGTTGACGGTTGAAAATTATACAAAATATATTTTGCTGGTACCTTATTCCTCCTCTCTAGACAGGTTAATAAAAGTTTAATCTTTAAAGTCGACTTTAAAGCAAGGGATTTATGGGGTTTTTTATTGTATACCAGGAAATTATAAACGAAACAGAGTTGTGGATAACTTAGCGGCCTTAGTCCGTATCCAGCGTATACGCCTAGCTCCCCGCGAAAAATAACCCCATGCCTCTAAAAGTAAAAAACACTTTTTGAGTCATGAGAACATTTTACTTCAGAGCTGTACTATAATTTCTGAAAAAAATATCCATAAGGTTCTTCAGGTTGAATAGTTGCTAACCATTACTTTTAAGTAGAAGAATAACAACGTTTAAAGTACATATGCTAAACAATTTTAAAAATCATTTTGATATCACTTGACTTAAAGTCAACTTTAAAGTGTAAAGTAAATGTGTAACTTTAATGAAGGAAATAATTATCACAAATATTGCAGGAAAAAGGGCATCATGTTATTTTACAATAGAGTTAATAGGCAGTTAATACTTAGTTGGCGCTAAAAAATTTTTCACACATATGGTCAGCTAATTGAATTAGGGGCAAGAGTAGAAGATCCTACGTCTTATAATCGATGTTTATTCAAGTCTACCTTAGTGAAAGCTGCTGAAGGTGTTATTAAAAATACTATTCACCAAAATATATCGAATAGATTTAACATAGGGAGTTTTTAATAATGAAACTTGTAAATTGCGAATGCGGTCATGTTAACCCATTCGGAACAATTCTTTGTGAATCCTGCGGGAAACAAGTCGATGGAAATAGGGAAAAGTCATTTGATATGCGTTATGAAGGAAGTGCAAGACGTTCACAAACGTATAAAAAGACAACAATCGATAAAATTTGGAACTTTTTTTCATCTGTTAAAGTAGGAATATGGATTATTATTCTTATTTTAATAGGTTCTGCGATTGGAACAATTTTTCCTCAGCAGATGTATATTCCCCAAAATGTTGTACCCGAAGAATTTTATCGAGATGAATATGGCTTATTCGGCCAAATATTTTACCAATTAGGTTTTAACAATTTATATGGATCATGGTGGTATTTTCTACTACTGGCTGCTCTAGGAATGTCACTTGTTATCGCAAGTTTGGACCGAGTTATTCCACTGTATCATTCTTTAAAAAATCAAGGGGTTACACGTCATGATAGTTTTATACGTAGACAACGTCTTTTCAATGAAACAAGAGTAACAAAGAATCTTGATGAACAGTTAGATTCGGTAATATCTAAATTAAAGAAAAGACATTACCATATTCGAGAAGAAAATGGCAACTTTATGGCTGAGAAAAATCGATTTTCAAGATGGGGACCATATGTGAATCATGTTGGCATTATTATTTTCCTTATTGGAGGAATGCTCCGATTTATACCAGGGATGTATGTAGACGAAACCCTTTGGATTCGTGATGGTGAAACAAGTGTTATTCCAGGAATAAATGGAAAGTATTATCTAAAAAGTGACAAGTTTATGATGGAAACTTATCAAAAAGATCAAGAGGATAAAGTATATGCAGATGCCATTTCACGACTTGGAGATGGAAATATCGTTAAAAATTATCAAACGAATGTGACCTTATATGAACGAAAAGGTGAAATAATTCATGGAGACAAACCTGATCTTAAAAAGGTGAAAGATAAGCAAATCAAAGTGAACCAGCCTTTAAAACATAATTCATATGCTGTTTATCAGGTTTCTTATAAATTAAATGAACTAAATAAGATGACTTTTAGCTTAGTTAATAAAAAGACAGAAGAAAGTTTTGGTCAAATTACGGTAGATTTGTTAAACCCAAAAAAGAATTATGATCTAGGTGAGGGATATAAAGTTGAACTTTTGGAGTACTTTCCAAATTTCTATTTTAATAGTCGAGGTCTTCCTGCAACAAGATCACAAGTTCCTGATAATCCGGCATTTGTCTTTAACATGATATCTCCTGAAAAACCAGATGGAGATAAAAGCTTTGTTGCTATTCAAGAAACAATTGAACGAAGTGAAGACAATCAATTAAGAATGAAATTTGAAACCGCTGAAACGAAAAATCTATCAGCCTTTACAGTTCGTAAAGATAATACGTTATGGTTTCTTGGATTAGGAGGAGCTATTTTTATGATTGGCGTTATACAAGGGATGTACTGGAACCACCGGCGATTATGGATCAGACGAAATGATGACGGTATATTAATGGCAGCCCATACAAATAAAAATTGGTATGGTATCCAAAATGAAATAAATAATATTTTAAAAGAAACCAACTTTCAAGAATTAACCGATCAAACAAAAAATTGATAGAAGGAGGATAAGGAATGGTAGTTTTTAGTGGGAACTTGCTTTATACAGCATTCTTTCTATATTTAATTGCAACATTTCTTTTTGGTGGAGCAATTCGAGATAGGAGAAAACAATACGAAAAACCAAGTAAATGGGCTGCAGTCGCAATAAGTGCGACCATTTTAGGTTTCATTGCACATCTTGGTTATTTTATCACCAGATGGATTGCTTCTGGACACGCACCGGTGAGCAACATGTTTGAGTTTATAACTGCTTTTTCTATGATGTTTGTATTAGCATTCGTCATTCTTTATTTTTTATATAAAGTGGCAATTTTAGGTTTATTTACTTTACCTATTACATTATTAATTATTTCTTATGCAAGCATGTTCCCAACAGATATTTCTCCATTAATACCAGCATTGCAATCGGACTGGCTTGCTATTCATGTAACGACAACGGCACTAGGTTCAGCTATTTTAGCTAGTAGTTTTATTGCAGGTGTCATTTATTTAATCCGTTCTGTTGACCAGACGAAACAATCAAAGAAAACTTTTTGGCTTGAGGTTATCATGTACACGATTGTGGCAACACTTGCATTTGTAGTGATTACAAGTGTTTTTAGAGGATTGGATTATGAATCTGTCTATACATGGGTCGATAAAAATGATCAAGAGGTTGAAATGACTTATCATCTCCCTTCACTTGTAGGACCTAATCAAGGTGAATTACTTACAAAAGATAAGATGGAGGCTTTTATTGAGGTGCCAGCTATTATTGCCGCTGGAAAACTAAATACAGTGATCTGGTCTGCAGTTACGGGTTTATTTTTATACGGAATACTAAGACAGATTTTAAGGAAAAGAATTTCTGCAGCTCTTCAGCCATTAACGAAGAACTTGAATCTTGATTTAGTTGATGAAATTGGATACAGATCGGTTGCGATTGGATTTCCGGTGTTCACTTTGGGTGCACTCGTTTTTGCGATGATCTGGGCTCAAGTTGCCTGGACACGTTTTTGGGGATGGGATCCTAAGGAAGTATGGGCTCTCATTACATGGTTATTTTATGCTGCATATTTACATTTACGGCTCTCTAAGGGCTGGCATGGTGAGAAATCTGCATGGCTTGGGGTCATTGGTTTTGGGATAATTATTTTTAACTTAATTTTTGTTAACCTAATCATTGCCGGTTTACATTCTTACGCTTAATTTGACATTTGTTGCAAAGAAAAATAGAAAGTATTTCGCCAACAATTTTATTAATAAAAACCATCGTGCATAGCAGATTAAAAAATTTAGTTTTTCATTGCCAAATTTAATACTAAATTGCTAACTAGTTTACTGAATACATCAATAAAAAAAGGAGGTTCAGATGAAAAACAAAAAGGCTAGATTAATTATTCGCTTGAGTCTATTACTCGTTATGATTTCAGCTATAACTTACACGCTTTATCAGAATTTTTTCACTGAAAAAATTCGAGTTCAGGCAGGAGATCAAGCATCGGATTTTGTGCTTGAAGATATGAGAGGAAATAAAGTACAACTATCAGACTTAAAAGGGAAAGGGGTTTTTTTGAATTTCTGGGGAACATGGTGTGAACCATGCCAGAGGGAGATGCCTTATATGGAAAAACAATACAATCACTATAAAAATCTTGGTGTAGAAATATTAGCTATTAATGTTGCGGAAAGTGATGTTGCCATTGAAGCTTTTGTAAAAAGACATAATCTTTCATTTCCCGTTCTAAAAGATAAAGATCGAGCAGTTACCGAAGCTTATGATATTACGCCAATCCCGACTACATTTTTAATCGATAAAAATGGAAAGGTTCTAAGGGTTATAACTGGTACTATGACTGAAAGCGATATAAAAAACTACATGGAGTTAATAAAACCATGAAAATGCTAGGTGTTTATTAGTGGAACAGTTGAACGTATTCTTAGCATTTGGTGCCGGATTTTTATCGTTTATGTCCCCGTGTACTCTGCCTTTGTATCCAGCTTTCCTTTCGTATATTACTGGATTATCCATCAATGACTTGGAGACAGAACGAGGAATTTTTAGAAGAAATGCTTTTATCCATACCATCCTGTTTTTAATAGGGTTTTCTATTATTTTCTTAGCCTTAGGGTTATCAACGTCTTTCATTGGAACCTTTTTTGGTGAGTATCATGATTTTTTAAGACAAATAGGCGCTATTTTAATGGTGTTTTTTGGTTTAGTTCTTACAGGTGTACTTAAATTTTCCTTTTTACTTTTGGATAAAAAAATCCAATTTCAAAAGAGACCTTCGGGTTATGCAGGTTCTATACTAATCGGTATGGGTTTTGCAGCTGGATGGACTCCGTGTACAGGGCCTATCCTTGCAGGTGTAATTGCCTTAGGTGTCACAGACCCAGGAAAAGGACTTCTTTATATGATGTTCTATACTTTAGGATTCTCTATTCCTTTCATCATCATGACCTTTTTTATTAATAAAATGAAGTTTTTAAAAAGAAATAGCAAGCTTTTTATGATAATAGGCGGTTTACTAATGATTGGAGTTGGTATTCTATTGTACTTTAATTGGATGATGAAGATTATAGCATGGCTATCTCCTTTATTTGGGGGATTTACTGGAATTTTAATAATTAACCCCTGCATTTAAGTTATATGGAAATCGACAAATTCAATTTTTATTTTTTAAAGTAATAATGTTGGATGAATATTAGATGAGATCACCAATTAAAAGTAGTTGATTATGAGGAGGGATATTATAGAATGCATAAGGGTTGGATGTGGATTACCTTGTTTTTAATAATTCTTTTTGTTTTTTCAGTAACTGGATTGAAAAATTTATACCAGGTAGAGAGTAACAAAATGGATGAAATGGAAGAAGGCAAATGTGAAGGAATTTAATTTAAAAACAACAGATGGATATTTTTCTAAGCCTAATGGACGAGAGCTTTATATTTGGAGATCCAATCTTAGGGAGTAGCATGTCAAACCTGTTTCAAAGCTCAAAGTAAAATGAAGCCGATCATTGAAGGACATGAGGAACAAGAAGGGATGATCTCACCGTTATTTACTTCTGGAAATAAAGATGATTCAACTTGGGCACCTTCCGGAATAGACTATTATAATAACAAATTGTACGTTGCTGCATTAAGGGGATCTGCTATTTTAGAATTTGATCTGAAAACAGGTAAATATCGCAAAGTTATAACCGGCCTTGGTAGGATTAGAGATGTGCTAATTGAAGATAACTCTCTTTATTTTATTAGTAATAATAAAGATGGGCGGGGTTCTCCACAGGAAAATGATGATAAGTTGTACAGAATTTTACTTTCAGAATTAAATTAAGGTACTTCAAATTTTCCTCATAATTGAAAACCTATGGTGTGTTCTTCTAGTGACCGTGCTAGATCCCCGCCAGCTAAGGGGTGTGTACATTTCTAAGTGTCAAAAAGGATTATCCTTTCCCTCGAGAAACCTAAGATAAATGGTACTTTGGTATGATTTGTTTTGGTTTAGAGGGAGCTTGGGCTTAGTCTAATAAGATAAATTGGATTTTTCTTGCATTTAGTAAATAAAAAGTTTAGACTATTTACAGTATACTAATATTCTAGGTAGGTGAGAAAATGTTTAATCGCGAGCTAGTAAAAGGAAGCACTTCGTTGATTTTACTACAATTATTAGCGGAAAAAGAAATGTATGGATATGAGCTTGTAAAAGAAATGGAAAAAAGAAGCGATTATTCCTTGCAAGTAAAAGAAGGGACACTATACCCAGCGTTGCATAAATTGGAAAAACAAGAATATGTAGAATCTTTTTGGCGGGAATCAGAGAGAGGTCCTGCACGAAAATATTACCGTATTACAGACATTGGGAAAGAGATTCTATTGCAAAAAACAAGTGAATGGAAAAATTTTGTGCAAACAATTGATAAAGTAATTGGGAGAAAGGGAATATGATCGCTTCTAAACAGGAGTATTTACACCTGCTTCAGAAGAAGTTAAAAAACAACGTAAATCAATATGAAATAGTATTAGAATACGATCATCATTTATCCGAACTTTTAGAAGACATCTACATAGAACAGCGATTGGAAGAGAAAGATGCCATGAATATAGTGCTGAATAAATTTGGTACTCCAGATGAAATAGCGCAATTATATGCAGAAGAATTAACTGTAACTGCAAGCAAAACAAAATGGATCTTTTTTTTCTGTAATTTATTCTTTTTTATAGGAGGAATTTGTTTAACCATTTTTTATCATTATCTTTCTTTCCCGTTCATAAAGAAGATGTGGGCTTTTTTAACGAGCATCCCTTTTTATATTATTCTCCTTTATCTATTTTTTTGGCTGCTGCTTGGATATGAGGTAGGCAAGGAATTTGGACTTGGCGGGAAAAGGCTTTTGAAAAAAACATTTTACATATCATTGGCACCAAATCTTCTTTTAATGATGCTGGTTGTATTTCGGATAATTCCAATTGAGGTGTTTGCACCATTATTAACACCAGATTTTATATTACTATGTATAGCAGCAACTTTTTTCTTATATCCTATTTCTATATTAGGATTTCGGTTTGGAACAACAAGATCTGTTTAAGTTGTTCTGTCTGTCTGCTATGTAGAAATTCTATGTTGACAAGTCGTTTTATCTACCTAGAATAACTACTATGATAAACTACAAAGAAATACTATTTACCGATAACTATATAGAATTACTATGCAAAGGAGTTAAAAGAAAATGAATAAAAAAAATATCTTCTATTTATTTACCTGCTTTATATTATCGATTATTGCAGAAGTCACTTTGTTTAAAGGATCAATAGGAATCTCTTTAAGTATTTTTATCGTATTTTTTTATGGGGTGTATTTTTATTATGTAAAAGGAAAAGAAACGACCCATAAGTTGTTAGGAATGTATGTGTTTATTTGCATTTGGATTTTAACGTTAAGTTATGTGTTTATTGCAAATCCAGTTTTTTACGGATTGAACCTTCTTATCATTTTTTGCCTGCTGTTTATTCATACCAATCTTATCACTAGTCCAAAATTTATCGACTGGAGTTCTGCTTTGTTTCTTATCTATTTAGGAAAGAAAATAAGACAATTTATGACTTTTGGAAAAAAAATATCGATGTTTTTACTAAAAAAAGCAACCAAAAATACAAAACAAGGAACTTACGTGAAAACAAAAAAAGTTTTGCTTGGCCTAATTATTGCTTTTCCGATTGTAACGATCCTTATGATGTTGTTAAGTGCATCTGATGAAAAATTTAGTTCTTTTATGACAACGATTATCGAAAATATCATATCGATCAAAATGACAGAAGTCTGGATCGTAACGAGAGTAATTGTTCTATTTGTTTTATTTGTTATTGGTATAAAAACATTTGGACGTAAATCCGTTGTTGTTCCAGAAAAAAATATCACCAAGAGCGGTACATGGGATCATACCGTTGTAATGACCATCATTTTATCGATCAACTTTTTATATGTATTATTTACAATTGTGCAATTCCGATATTTTTTTAATGATGTATTAATAAAAGACTATACGTATGCAACGTATGCAAAAAAAGGCTTTTTTGAATTAATGTTTGTTACGGTTATTAATTTTCTTATGATTATATGTGTGAATACATTTACCTCAATAAAAACAAAGTTATTAAAAGTATTTTTGTCGATGATGGTTATGTTCAGTTTCGTTATGCTGTTATCTTCCCATTTGCGATTATCATTATATGAAGAAGCATATGGATATACGTATTTACGAGTGTTTTCCCATTCCTTTTTAGTATTATTAGCCGTCATTTTTGCGTTTACCATTATAAAAATCTGGATGGAAAAACTAAATCTTATCCGCATTTTCTTATTAACTTCTCTTTTATATTATTGTAGTTTAAATGTAATAAACATGGACCGAGTGATAGTTAGCCAAAACATTCATCGGTATGAAAAGACCGGTAATATAGATTTGCAATATTTGTCCTATTTATCAGATGCTTCTGTTCCATTATTAGTTGAGTTGTATAAAAAAGATACAACGAATGATGCTTTAAAGCAGCTGTTAAACGTAAAAAAACAAGAATTAACGAAAAGAGATTCCTCTTGGCAATCGTATAATGTAGCAGAAACTAAAGCAAAAAAAGCATTAACGGGAATAGAATAATAGAATGAATAACTGGGAGGATTCATCAATCATGTTATATTTTGTTGGTGCATGTACGCTCTTCGGTATCAAACAGTGGAAAATAAATAAAGGCTTGGCTGTTTTGTTTTTTGTACCTTGTGTTATTACGATTATTTCTAGGGATTTATTTATCTTTTAGTCTTTTTACAACGCTCTTTTCGTATAGATAGTTGCTTTTAAACGCGCAGCCTGAATACACTTCGTCCGTTTAGCGAGCGTCGAGCCTCCTCGTTGTGGGGATCTCGTCTTTCTCGCATTCCCACAGGAGTCTACGTGTATTCAGGCTGCTGAGTACTTCTTCTTCCATTTTTTTACGTAAACAAACTTTGAGAAAACAGCCTTTTACAATGATTATTTTGGAGGAATAGTTATGTTAAAGAACCTTTTTGCGATAATTTCAATACCTTTAGTTATTATTCACCTATTTATTCTTTACTTTTGGATTTTCGATTGGGAAAAGCTTGTAATGAAAATGGGGCAAATTAGTTGGATTGGTTCCATTCTATTAGGCATAGTGTTTTATCTAGCCTATCATTATTTATTCAAGACAGAAAAAAACATGATGGTTAGTAGAATAGTATTCTGTTCCACTTTAATAACCATTGTTTTAGGTGTACTTGCTTTATTAATTGAGTTAGCTACAAGTTTAATGCCATAAAAGGAATGAGTTGCTCAACGTATTGCCTGAAAAATAATAATACTAGGACGCTAGAAAAGAGGGGATTGGAATGGGGGTTTGGTATATTTTAATGTTCATTATTGGGATCGTTCTTATCATAACAGGTGCATTAAAAAAAGATGTTTCTTTTTCAGTTAAAATAGTTATCCTGTTATTTTTTCTTGGAATACTGATTATTATTTCCTCACTTATATTACTATTACCTGGTAGTTCCGACATTATTTCTGAGCTTTTGAAATGAATATTTATTCACTTAGTTGGCTTCATAGTTAAATTCGATTAAAACAAACGAATGGTTTGATAATACATAAAAACAATCGATTATGAGAGAGTTGAACATTTATCAATTTAAAAAATTAGGAGGGAAAATGAGCAAAAAACGACTTACCTTAATTTTTATATTCTTATTAATAGGAGTAATAGCTTTTAAGTATTTTTCAACCTATTCAGAACAATTGACAAAATCTACAAACCTTTCTAATGAATCTGTTGGTGGGGTAAAAATACATGAAAGCATAAATAAAACCAGTTTTATAAAACAATATGGCAAACCATTAGATAGAGAAGATAATGACTTATATGATTATTATCATTGGAAAGGTGGATTAGAAACTGCGTCTTTTCATTCTGGTAAAGGTAAAGGCTCCATTATGCGGTTAATAATTACTGGTACTGACAAAAAACCATTTGATAACCCTCTGCAAACTGCAAAAGGAATCAAATTAGGTGATACAAAAGAAAAGGTTCTTACTTTGTATGGGCATAATTATTATAAGAGTAATGAGCAAGGTGTAGACATAATCGGCTATATTGATCACAAACAAGGAATAACATTAGAATTTTGGTGTATCAATAGTGGTAAAGTTGCTGAAATTCGCTTAGATGACTCAAGGGTAAAGTAAAAGCAAATAACATTTACAATTGTTATATTGAAAAGTTAAGGCTGTTTTCAAAAGTTTGTTGTTTTTGAATAAAATGATAAACATGGTTGAAGCACTGAGCAGCAGGAATACACGAAGACTCCTACGGGAAAAGTGAAATAGGCGAGACCCCACAGGAGCGAAGCATTGATGCGGCTTGGCATTCGCCCGTGGAAAGCGAAGTGTATTCCTGCTGTGGGTTACATAACAACAAACTATACTAAAATGCCAAAATTAATTACGGAAAAATGAAACTGAGACACTTATTAAAGAGGCTAAATAAAATAAAAATAATCTTTAAAACTTTCGCAATAATAATTTTTTCTGCCCGTATCTTTTTTCTATTTTAAAACGTTATGATTATAGAAAGGAAAAAGGGAGGGAAATCATGAACGTTGACCAATTAACACCCGATAAAATGGAAATGGTTTTCGCAGAAAATTATCCTTTATTGCAAAATTATTGTAAATATCTTGGAATGAATAAATGGGAAAGGGAAGATATTGTTCAAGAAACATTTTTAAAAGCGTTAGAAAAGTATGAGGAAAAGGTTATTACCACTGCCTTACTAAAAAAAATGGTCTATAATCAATGGATTGATGAGATACGAAAAAATAAAAAATGGCAACTGGATCAACCAGATAAAAAAGAAAGCAACAAAAAAGAAATCGATACTTTAATGATGCTAGCAGAACATCTTGTAAACCAGCTTACCACCAAACAAGGGATTGTCTACTTGTTATCAGAAGGATTCAGTTATTCCTTAAAAGAGGTCGCCGAGGTTATTGGTTCATCAGAAGGAGCAGTAAAGTCTATTCTTTTTCGTGCAAGAACCAATTTAAAACAAAAATCATTTATACAAGAAGAAAAAGTAAGGGAAGTAGAAGTAGAGACTTTTAGGATTTTTTATGATGTGTTAAAAAAAGGAGATCCATCCTTATTATTGGAAGAGATTCGATCAAATCATATTTGTTTACAAACAGCCCCTGCAAAACAGAAGAATATGAAAGTTCGAAGCTGGTATTCTGGCTTATCAATGGCTGCATAGCCCTTATACTGCAGAAGGAGGAGAATAAAATGAGTGCAATTCCTTATGTTATCGAGCAAGCAAATGGCGGTGAACGGTCTTACGATATTTATTCCCGATTGTTAAAAGATCGAATCATTATGTTAGGCGACGAAATTAATGATCATGTTGCAAACAATATTGTGGCACAGCTTTTATTTCTAGCAGCGGATGATCCTGATAAAGATATTTCCCTTTATATTAACAGTCCAGGAGGATCGACAACAGCTGGTTTTGCTATTTTTGATACAATGCAATATATAAAACCAGATGTTCGAACTATATGTACAGGAATGGCAGCATCATTTGGCGCGCTGCTGCTTCTTGCAGGAGCAAAAGGGAAAAGATATGCTCTTCCAAATAGTGAAATAATGATTCATCAGCCATTAGGTGGAGCAAGAGGCCAAGCAACGGAAATCGAAATCACAGCAAAAAGAATTCTAAAACTAAAAGAACAAATTAACGGCATTATTGCAGAAAGAACTGGCCAAAAAATAGAAAAAGTAGCTGATGACACAGACCGGGATTATTATATGAGTGCAGAAGAAGCAAAAGTCTACGGGATTATTGATGATATTATTTTTTCGAAATAAACAAAAAAGGTTTCTTATCATTAAATAAATGAAAAGAAACCTTTTTGATTTAACAATAGAAAAGTAGGTGGATTTTCTATTTTTATGTATAATAAGAAGAATGGAAATAGTTTATTTTTTAAAGAAAGTACATAGGTGACAATATGAGATCAATTGAAGTAATTATAAATCCATCATTTGAAAAAGGAATAAAAAATGGAAATCCGTTATTGTATAAAGAGGCCCTTTTAAATGTATCAGGATTAGAAGAGGGACAAATTATTGATATAAAAAACAAGTCTAAGCAATTTCTAGGCAGAGGATATTTCGGAATTCAAAATAAAGGCGTAGGCTGGATTTTAACATTCGATTCTCAAACAGAAATTAATGAACAGTTTTTTGAAAGACAGCTGCTTGCAGCAATTGAAAAAAGAAAGGGATTAATACAGCAGGAAGATACAACAGCATTCCGTTTATTTAACGGCGAAGGAGACGGAATTGGCGGTTTTACCATCGATTGTTTTAACGATTATTTACTTATTCAATGGTACAGTAAAGGAATTTATGCATTTAAAGAGATGATCATTCAGGCACTTCAAAAATGTATGTCCTTTTCTGCTATTTACGAAAAAAAACGGTTTGACCAAAAAGGCAGTTATGTGGAAGACGATGATTTTGTCATAGGAAAAAGAGGGAAATTTCCAATTATCGTCAAAGAAAATGGCATGAACTATTCGGTTGACTTAAATGACGGAGCGATGGTTGGAATCTTTTTGGATCAAAGGGAAGTTCGAAAAACGATCCGGGACAAATATGCAAAAGGAAAAGATGTACTGAATACATTTTCGTATACAGGAGCTTTTTCTGTTGCTGCTGCATTAGGTGGAAGTAAATCGACAACAAGTGTAGATTTGGCAAATCGAAGCAGAGCAAAAACAACCGAAAATTTTACTATTAATGAAATTGATCTTGCTGCACAAAAAATTATCGTAGAAGATGTTTTTCATTATTTTAAATATGCAGTAAAAAAAGAATTGTTGTTTGATATGGTCATATTAGATCCACCAAGCTTTGCTCGGTCAAAAAAGCATACATTTAGTGCGGCAAAAGATTATACTAGTTTGTTGAAAGAAGCAATTAGCATTACAAAGAAAAATGGCATTATTGTTGCATCTACAAATTGCAGTACTTTTGATATGAAAAAATTTAAACGTTTTATCCTAGATGCGTTTGAAAACAAGCCTAATCGTTATGAAATAGTAGAGGAATTTCAGCTTCCTGCAGATTTTCGTTCAATTAACATACTGAAAGAAAGCAATTATTTAAAAGTGGTTTTTTTGCAAAAAAAATAACCTATTGAAGAAGACGCGCAACGAAGAAAGCAAGCGCTTGCCAATAGCCTAAGAAGTAAGTATTTACATCCATAACATAACCTAGTAATCTAATACCTGAAGGACGACATTAAACTACATAACAGAATGGGGACAAGCTTAATGGTGAAAGCAATATTTTTTGATTTAGATGATACATTATTATGGGATAAAAAAAGTGTAAAAGAAGCTTTTGTGAAAACATGTCAACTAGCAGAAAAAAAATATGGGGTAGATTTGGAACAAATGGAAGAAGCGGTGCGAAAAGAAGCCCGTTCATTATATGAGGGATATGAAACTTATTCCTTTACACAAATGATTGGCATCAATCCTTTTGAAGGGTTATGGGGAGAATTTTTAGATGATCATGATTCATTTCGAAAAATGAAGGACATTGTTCCGTTCTACAGAAAAGATGCTTGGACAAAAGGATTGGCAGCTATTGGAATTGAAGATAAAGAATTTGGGGAAGAGTTGGCAGAAGCATTTCCTAAGTTCAGAAAAGAATCTCCTTTTGTTTACGAAGAAACGTTTGCCGTATTAGATCAACTAAAGGACAAATACAAGTTGGTGTTGATAACAAACGGTTCACCACATTTGCAAAATACGAAATTAACAATTACTCCAGAAATCGCCCCTTATTTTGATGAGATTATAATTTCTGGAGCATTTGGAAAAGGGAAGCCAGATCCATCAATATTTGATTATGCATTATCATTAGTACAGCTGAACAAGGAAGATGTATTAATGGTAGGCGATAATTTAATGACTGACGTTCTTGGTGCAAATAGAGCGGGAATTAAATCTGTATGGATTAATCGTGAAAATAACAAATATAATGAAGTAGTACCAACTTTTGAAATTACAAATCTTCATGAATTATTCGGATTAATTGAATCACTTTCTAAATAAAATAAATCAAAAAAACAGGAAAAGGAATGAATAATCTTTTTTCCTGTTTTTTAATTTTATAGAAAATTATAGACGAAACGGAGTTGTGGAAAACTTAGCGGTTGGTCCGCATCTAGCTTCGACGTACAGGACATACTTGCGCTTTTGTTCTTCGGCAGATTAATCTTCTGAGTCTGTGCTTTCAATTGGTAATAGATGCCTATATGGTACAGGCGAAGCTAAAATAACTGATGTATTGATCGTTCCATATGGTATTAAGCGATCAACAAGTTGTCTCATCCCGTCAATGCCAGATACAGCTGCTTTTATCGTATAGCTGATAGGTCCTGTCACTCGATGACATTCAATGATGTCTTCTTCTGTTTTAATATAGTCTTCAAAGGTTTGAGCATCTTCTTTTAATTCGCTTATTTGAATAAAAAGCAATGTTTCCCTTCCTAGCATAGCAGGGGAAACTCTTGCGCTAAATTCTAAGATGATTCCTTTTTCCTGCAGTCTTAATAATCTTTCCGAAACACTTGGTCGACTTAACGCTAATTGTTTGGATAAATCACTAACCGTAATTCTTCCATCTTCCTGTAAAATTTTTAATAATTGTATATCTACTTTATCCATCTTAAGCTCCTTAAACAAAATGTAATGGAAATATCTAAAATAAATACGAAATTTAAGTATAAATGTAATGTTTTATGCTTTTTGATAAGTGGAAATGCATTATTCATTCTATCATTAATATGTTCATAATGCCACAGCGTCACTACATTACTGCTTTTCCACTAAACCAAACGCTTCTACTCTTTTTTAGAGAGAATTTTAAATAAGAGAATAATAAAGATTTATCGTTCTGATTATAAAACAATTGACATTGATAATCATTTTCATTTAAAATAAAAACAAATAAACGAACAACATTTCTAAAGTGAGCGTTCATTCGATAAAATTGGAAGGGTAGGGAAGGGAATGAAAAATAACTACATTGTCGCAAAGTCATTTCAATATATAATTGAATGCACTTGTCCTAGTCCAGATCATTCTTTTATGATTGATTTACATAAAGGGGACATTATTACTGTTACAGATGAGCAAAAGTATGTGGATACACTTGGCTGGTTGGTCCTTGTATTAATAAAAGATCACAGAATTTACATGTACTCACAAGAACTAGAAGAGTTTGTTAAGGAAGAAAAAATCTATTCTGTTATGGATTTAGAATTAAGAATAAATTATTTACAATTTAAAGTGAATGAAACATTAGATAGTATGGATAAAAATAATTTCTCCTTATATGCAAAAGAGCTTATTCAGCTGAAAGAAATACAAGAAAGTGTTGCGGTTCGATAAGAAATTTTTGAATAATAAGAAAAGCAGAACGACTTGACCAGCCCCGAAGAAAAATGTTCTCTTGGCTCAAAAAGAGTCTTTTGCTTTTAGAGCCAAGAGTTTATCTTTCACAGGGGCTAGGCGCTGGAGCTAGACAGCTACCTAACTTGAAGCATATAAATTATGACAATAATAAGAAAAAACCAGGTGAAGAGGATCCTGGTTTTTTTCTAATAAAGTTGCTAGCATTACATTGTACAAGCAATCTATTTGCAAACATTTTTCCAAAAGTTTACTATGAGGGTATATTAGTAAAAAAAATTGGAGAAATTCAGGAGGGAAGATAGGGTGAAGGTTAAAGTAAATAGACATGCAGAAAAAGTGTTGAAGCAAATGTTAAGCAAGGCAAAAGAAGAAGAAAAAATCCGTGTTTACATAACAGAGCATCATGGCAACCATGCCCATTATGATGTAAAATTAGATAAGCAAACAGAACATGATGAAATAGTACAAACAGATAAGGATGTAGAAGTATTATTAGATACACGTGAATCAGACTTTTTAGACGGGGTTTGGGTTCAGTATTTCCATGTTCCAGAACCTGGGTTTGTGATTTATAATCCACAAAAAGAACATCATCATCATTAATCCAACGTTTTGTCTTCTTTTTCCCCAATTGAGAAAGGAGACAGCGTTTTTTATTTATCATAAAACACGGATATAAAAAAGGGAATTTTAACCATATATTACCTAATCAGAACGTATTGATATAAAAATTAGATGAATCAATAGTGATTTATCGTATCTATCTATTAATAAACGTTAATTGTTAATGAATTTTTCTAAAAATAATGATAGGATTAATTTATAGAGTTTATAATGTTTGAAATAATATTTAGATTAAGGGATGGTAATCTAATGACAACAAGATTAAAAGTAAATGAAAGCAGTCTTCCTCTAAGAAAAGATGTAAAACAATTAGGTTATATATTAGGAGAAATTCTTGTTCACCATGGTGGCCAGGAGCTTTTAGAGAAAGTAGAAACAATTCGTAAAATAGCAAAAGAGCTTCGCCAAAACTATAATGAATCTACATATAATGAATTAAAAGCAGAGATGGAAAAGCTAGAAAGGCCGATGCGTCGCCAAGTAATTCGAGCTTTCTCCAAATATTTTCATTTAGTGAATGTGGCCGAACAAAATCATCGTATTAGACGCAGAAGGGACTATCAGCTGTTAGACGAAAAAGGCATTCAGCCAGATTCTATTCAAAGTGCGATCCAGACGTTTAAAAGTAAAAATTTATCTGAGTCTGAAATTCAAAAAGTTCTGAATACACTTTCATTAGAATTAATTATTACAGCTCACCCAACTGAATCTACTAAACGATCGATTTTAGAGATTCAAAAACGAATTGCTGATTTATTAAAACAATCGGATAACCCTCTATTAACAAAAAAAGAACGTAAAAAAATAGAGGAAGACTTATTTAATGAAATTACGATTATGTGGCAAACGGATGAATTGCGATTTCAAAAGCCATCTGTTATGGATGAAGTGCGAAATGGATTGTATTATTTTGATCAAACGTTATTTGACGTTTTGCCAGAGATTCATCAAGAAGTACAGGATGCGCTTCACCAAAACTATCCAAACTTTAATTGGAATGTTCCAAATTTTTTATCATTTGGTTCGTGGATTGGTGGAGACAGAGATGGAAATCCGAATGTAACACCAGAAGTAACGTGGGAAACGTTGCATAAACAAAATCAGTTAGTCATAACTAAGTATACGGATGCGGTTGTAGAGCTTATGAAACGTTTTAGTCATTCCACAAACCGCGTGGAAGTTAGTCCAACATTAATGCAAACGATTAATGAGGAAGAACAATTGTACTTATCAGATGAGAAAAAGTGGCCAGTCGATAAAGAAGTGTACCGCAGAAAATTTGCTGTTATGATTGAAAGATTAAAGCAAGTTGGAATCTCTGATAAAGGCTATCAAAACGCTGATGAATTATTGCAGGATTTAATCATCATAAAAGAAAGCATCAAAAATCATCAACCGAAAAATCATGAACAAAAATTGCTGCAAAAACTAATTCGTCAAGTTCAACTGTTTGGATTTCACTTAGCTACTTTAGATATTCGCAATCATAGCGGAGAACATGAAGCTGCTATATCCGAAATTTTAAGAAAAGTTCGTATTACAGACGATTACAGCAGTTTAAGTGAAGCCGAAAAAGTGAAGGTGCTGGAGGAAGTATTAAAAAATCCAAGACCAATTTTGCTTTTGAACGAAGATTATTCGAAAGAAACACAAGAAATGATCAAAGTCTTTACGATGATTCGAGATGCGCATAAAAAGTTTGGCAAACGTGCTATTTCCGTATATTTAATTAGTATGACACAAGCACCAAGTGATATTTTAGAAGTGTTAGTATTAGCAAAAGAAGCAGGAATATACCGTTTGCATGCGGACGGTTCTGTGGAAAGCCACTTAAATGTTGCACCATTGCTTGAAACAATCGACGACTTGATTGCAGGACCAGAGATAATGGAAACATTGTTCAATCTGCCTGTTTATAAAGAGCATCTGAAACAACATAATAATCAACAGGAAATCATGTTAGGATATTCAGATGGAAGCAAGGATGGCGGCACACTTACTGCAAACTGGAAACTGTATAAGGCGCAGCGTGAAATCCATGAGATGGCAAGCGGCTATAATATTGGGTTGAAATTTTTCCATGGACGCGGCGGTTCACTCGGTCGAGGCGGCGGCCCGCTAAATAAGAGCATATTATCCCAGCCACCGGAAACATTAGGAGATGGAGTGAAAATTACAGAGCAAGGGGAAGTATTATCTTCAAGATATCTATTAGAAGATATTGCTTTTAGAAGTCTTGAACAAGCAACTTCTACGTTGTTAACAGCTTTTGCTCATATTTCTCAAGATGATGACAAACTGGATGAGAAAGCAAAATGGGAATCAACGATGGAAGAAATTTCATCTTTTGCATTAGAAAAATACCAATCGTTAGTTTTCTGCGATCCTGACTTTTTAACTTATTTTAAAGAAGCAACACCTTTAAATGAAATAGGAAATTTAAAAATTGGTTCTAGACCAATGGCTAGAAAAAATAAAACAAGCTTTGAAGATCTTCGTGCTATTCCCTGGGTGTTTGCTTGGACTCAAAGTAGACAGTTATTACCTGGATGGTATGCAGCAGGAACGGGTCTTTATGAATATACACAGATGGGTGACAATCATTTAGCAACCCTTCAAGAAATGTATAAAAAATGGCCGTTTTTCCGTTCAACGATTGATAACTTGCAAATGGCATTAATGAAAGCAGATTTAACGACTGCAAGAGAATATTCTTCTTTAGTAGAAAATGAAGAAATCGGCAAAAGAATTTATGAGAACATTAAAGAAGAATATAATAAAACAAAATCAATCTTGCTGCAAATTACAGAAGAAGAGCAATTATTGGATCATACACCTTCCATTCAAGAATCGGTTTACAGACGTAATCCGTATGTGGATCCATTAAACTTCTTCCAAGTAGAATTAATTAAGCAGCTACGTGAACAAGAAACTCCAGATCCAGAATTAATGAACCAAGTTTTATTAACGATTAATGGAATAGCAGCTGGGTTACGCAATACAGGCTGATCCATTAAAAATGAAAAAGAAGAGAAAAGGAAAATAAACCTTTCTCTTCTTTCTACTTTATAAGAATAGGTATTAATATGCTTCTAAAAATTCTTCTACCTGTTCTGGTGTTTTTGCATTTGCACTATGCAAATGACCGGTTTTATCGCCGTTTTTGAAAATTAATAAACTTGGAATACCCATTACATCAAATTTTTCTGCAATGCTTGGTAGTTCGTCTTTATTTAAACTGTACCATTTTTTATCGCTATTTGCTGCGATAATATCATCAATAAAAAGGTCCATTCTTGTACAGTCAGGGCACCATGTAGTAAAAAATTTAATAATATTGGTTTCTCCATTTTGAATAATTTGTTCAAATTCTTCTACTGTTTGTATTTCTTTCATCATACACCTCGATAAGCATTTATTTACTGTTAGTATTGTGATAAAAACACTAACACTATAATTATAAACAAAAGATGAAAATTTTTCTCGTTTTCTGCTTAATTGTCGACTTTGGTCTTGATATTATCTTTCTTTATATACTATGATATTAAAATGCTGTAAAAAACTGCTTTACGCTATACTTTCTAAAGTATTCGTTATATTAGCCATCATTTGGTCATATAATTAGAGGTAGGGCTGCTAGTAACAAGGAGGATATAGATGAGCGCAACAAAAATAACGATTTTACCAGTTGAAAACATGTACATAAAATTAGTATTATCCATTCAGGATATGGATAAAGATAAACTAGAAGATTTAGGAGATTCTTTTTTACTGAAGATGAATAAAAAAAGTAAAAGTGGAAACGAACTGAATTTTTCAATTTTCTTTAATAAGAAATTAATAAACAAACCTGTCAGAACATCTAATCCGACTATTTCCATCACAAAAAATAAGCACCTTGTATCATTAGAGGTAACTATTATGCTTGAGTTAAACGAAGTAAGTAAAGAAGAATCGTTTTATTGGATTAAAAAAGAGTATGCAACTACTCCACCGTTTGAAATTTCTTATAAAATGAATCCAAGCTATTATGATAAAAAGATAGGTCAGCATCTTGTGGAAGTTAGTACGGATAAGACTAATTAATTATGTAGGCTGTTTTCTCAAAGTTTGTTGTATTTTACGTAAAAAAATGGGAGAAGAAGTACTCAGCAGACTGAATACACGTAGACTCCTGTGGGAATGCGAGAAAGACGAGACCCCACAGGAGCGTATGCGACGAGGAGGCTCGACGCTCGCTAAACGGACGAAGTGTATTCAGTCTGCGATTTTAAAAGCAACATTCTATACGAAAACAGCCCATTATGTAAAAGAGCAAAGGCTCCATCAATCGATATGATGGAGCCTTTTAAGCAAGAATTATTTAATCAGCCCAAGTGATTTTAATCCATTATAAATACCAGAATCTGTTACAGATGTCGTTTTATGTTTAGCATAGGAAAATAGTCGTTCATCTGCATTGCCCATCGCAAAGCCTTCTCCAACGATACTTAACATTTCTTTATCATTTAATCCATCACCGAAAGCAATTGCTTCTTCTTTTTTAAATTGTAGTGTATTTAAAATCTTCGAAACGGCTTTCCCTTTATTCACTTTATCACTAATCACATCATAAGCATGTCTAAATCCTTCAATATTTACTTGTGATAAATGTATGTTTTCAAACTGTTCATACCGGTGTATATCTTCCTCTTTTGCATGAATGATCGTTATTCCTAAAATATTGTCTATTTCCTCTTCCGTATAAGTTTTATTTTTATGTAAATGAAATTTTCTTGCAAATTCTTTTGTTATAGGACTGTTAGGATGTGTTAATAAATTATGTGTACTAGTATATAAAAATAATTCATTGTTGTTTTGTTGTGCGATTTGTACATACGATTTGACTAGTTCCGGACTTATTGGTTCTTTTAATACATCTGTTCCTTTATAAATGGCATATGCACCATTATAGCCAATAAAGGATTCAATACTAAGTGTTTCAGCAATTTCAGCAATTTCATGCAGTGGTCTTCCTGTTGCCAAAAACACTTCTATCCCTTGTGCTTTCATTAATTGAACCGCTTTTTTTGTGCTGTCTTCCATTGTGTCATCTGGACGTAAAATGGTTCCATCTATATCAAGAAACAATATTTTATATGTACTCATTATTTCCTCCAATCTCTTCATTCTAATGCTTAAAATTACCGATACAACTATTTATTTTACCATATATTTATTGGCGTAAGAAAGCTAGAGCATAAGGATAACGATCCAATAAGTCAGAGGTATGTTAACCATGCTCTAGCAATTATTTTTACCAAAAATGCCACCATTGTTTTTTCTTCTCATTTTCTGCTGCTGTATTTCGGAAACTTTGCACTAGATTTTGAAAGGTCTGTTCTCGTTCTCTAATTTCTTTATGAAGCTGCTCTCGTTCTAGTTGCAATGTTTCCAATATATAATGATCATTTTGATGCAGTTGTTCAACCGATTTATTTATTACTTCATTTGATTTTGATAATTGTTCGATCATCGATTTTATTTCTTTGGAAGAAGAATGAGAGGATGTCCATTGTTTAGAGTATGTTTTCCGTTCCGCTTTTGAATTGGCAGTTAACTTGCAAATGTTTCCCCGTAGTTCTTCAAAGTTTGACTGGCTTTTGTTTACACTTGTATGTATGGTGCTCGCTAAACTTTCCATATTTTCCTTGATTTTTTCATTTGATTCTTCTATCGCTGCAGATAGACTGCTCGCCACTTCAGACCGGCTTATTCTTATTTCCTGCTTAATATTTTCTAACACATCTTTCTGAATGCAGTTTTGAATTTCTTCTTTTATTTCCTCTAAAAAATCTTCTTTATATTTTTCTAAAGAAGAAAAAAATACGTTGCGATTATGTTCGGCAATGGCAGAGCCTTCATCAATAGCATTTTTATTTGGTGACTGTTGATGAAGTACTTCTTCATTAGATGGTAAACATGGTTGTTCTTGCTTTGGATGAAGAAGCATAGTTAATCTTTCTTTTACTTCTGATTTTGGTCTATTATTTGCATACAAATTTTTGGCTTCGACTAATAGTGATAATTCTTTATCTGTATAATACCTAGACCCATTATTACGACGGGGAATCAATAGTACATCTTCTAATTCCTTTTCCCATTTCTTTATCGTATTTCGAGAGGTTGTCAGTTTTTTTGATACTTCAAAAAGAGAATAGGATTTCATTAATATCGCTCCTTGTTATTTGTTTTAGTGATTCAAGCACTGATAAGAATGTTGGTGTATATATATTTTTATATCTTCCGCTCCTTTTCCTGCGACAAGACAAAAGCTATCAAAACTTCTAATAAGTAGACATTTTTCATCAAAATAGTAAATGGAAAGAATATCTCGGTGTTGTTTTGAAGAAAAAGGTGAACAATATTAGGTATTAGAAGGATTTTTTCACTTAAAGTTTTTTGTAATAGAGGTGATTGTTGCTATGTGGAAAAAATATATGTGCGTAATGATTATTATTATTTTACTCGTTCCAATAAATAATGGTTACGGGAAGGAGTTGAATCAGTCGTTTCAAGCATCGTTGCGAATTCTTGAAACGACTGATATTCATGCTCATATTCTCGAATATGATTATGAAAAAAAAAGAAGAACGATTGAATATGGATTAGACAGAACAGCTAGTCTTATTCAGCAAGCGAGAAAAGATCAAGACAATACGTTGTTATTTGATGTTGGCGATGTAATAAAAGGAAATGCATTAGCAGATTATGTGGCATCAAGTCATGTACTGTACTATACCGATATTCATCCTGCTTATAAAAGTATGAACCTTTTAAAGTATGATGCAGCAACCGTTGGAAATCATGAATTTAATTATGGACTTGATTTTTTACTAAAAAGCATTAAAGGTGCAGATTTTCCTTTTGTAAATGCTAATATTTATGTGGATGATCAAAATGATTATGAGCAAGATGATATTCATTTTTTTTCACCTTATATCATCATCGATAAAGAAGTAACGACGAAGGATGGGCAAAAAAGGAAATTAAAAGTAGGAGTGCTTGGATTAATTACGCCAATAACTGCTGAATGGGATAAAGAGCATTTAAAACATAAAGTGAAAATAAAAAATATGCAAGAAACAGCAAAAGAAATAGTCCCAAAGATGAAGAAAGAAGGAGCAGATATTATTATTGCCCTTGTTCATGCAGGTTTGCAGTCCGATAACGGTTTAAAAGAAAAAAAAGGGAATAATGTAAAAGATGTTAGCAAAGTAGACGGAATCGATGTTATTTTATACGGACATTCCCATAGTTTATTCCCAAAAAAAGGAGAAAAAAGCTATTTATATGTGCAACATGATACTGGAAAAATAAATGGCAAGCCAGCAGTTCAAGCAGGTTTTTGGGGAAATCATTTAGGGATTATTGACTTAACATTAGAGCAAAAAGATGGAAAATGGCGTATAATTGAATCGAAATCTTTAGCAAAACCAATTATTCGTATTATTAAAGGTAAAAAAGTACCGATTGTATCTCCTTATCAGCCAATCGAGTATTTGATGAAAACATATCATCAAGAAACGCTTGACTTTTTGGAAAAAAATAATCAAAAACATAAGTAAATATGGCTGAAACTATGAGGACTCAATTCTTAAAGCTAAGAGACCCATTAAATAAACCAATGATATATAGTTCAATATATTTGAAAAAGATGGATACTCAGTTATATAGTAAAGAGAAGGTTAAACTCATAGGGGGAGAAGCAGAAATGGGAAACGCTTTTCGAGACATAAAATTTTCTGTCCTTGATTTGTCGCCAATTACAGAAGACAGTACGGCAGCAATTGCCTTTAAAAATAGTTTGGATTTAGCTCAGCATGCTGAGAAATGGGGATACAACCGTTATTGGCTAGCTGAACATCATAATATGCCTGGAATAGCCAGCAGTGCGACAAGCGTATTAATCGGCTATATTGCAGGGGGGACAAAAGCGATTCGCGTAGGTTCTGGTGGTATTATGCTTCCAAACCATGCTCCGTTAGTTATCGCAGAACAATTTGGTACGTTAGAATCAATGTATCCAGGCCGAATTGATTTGGGGTTGGGAAGGGCTCCGGGAAGTGACCAAATGACAGCATATGCACTTAGAAAAAGTGGAAAAAGGGATGGAAGCGATTTTCCAGACCAGTTAGAGGAACTAAAAAAATATTTTCAGCCAAATGAACTGTCTATGCTGCCAGTTCGTGCAATTCCTGGAGAAGGATTACATATACCACTTTGGCTGTTAGGTTCTAGTATTTTTAGTGCAAAATTAGCTGGAGAATCTGGATTGCCATTTGCTTTTGCTAGTCATTTTTCTCCAGATTTTACCTTGTCTGCACTGGAAATGTACCGGAATTCCTTCCGTCCATCAACGGAGTTGCAAGAGCCTTACGTGATGGTAGGAGCTAATGTGATTGTTGCGGAATCGGAAGCAAAAGCCCAATTTTTAGCAACATCTTCTCAACAGCAATTATTAAGTTTAATACGAGGAAAGCCAACACGCTTAAAGGAACCTGTTCACAATATGGATAATATTTGGAATTTTAACGAAAAAGCAGTTATTGAACAGAAGTTAAAAAATTCTATGGTTGGAACGCAAAAAACAGTTGAAAAAAAATTACAGCAATTTCTAGATGAAACGAAGGCAGACGAAATAATTGTTAATAGCCAAATTTTTAGTCATTCTGAGCGGTTAAACTCTTATCGACTGTTAAGTGAACTGGTCATTAACTAGTGATTTTTGTATTTTTTCCTATATTAACGTTAGGAAGGTATTTATTTTTTTAAATAAGAAAGCATAAAATTTCGAACCTAGTTTAGTATCTAGCTCCGACGTACAGGATGTACAAGTGCCGGCGTTGCCACAGGCTCGCAGGATGCGAGTCAATCGACGTTGCCAAAGGACGTGGCGTACTTAGTCGATTTTCCTCTGTGCGCATTTAGCCGGCCGGCGCCTAGCCCCTGTGAAAGATAACCTCTTGCCTCTAAAAGTAAAAAAACTTTTTGAGGCAAGAGAACACTTTTCTTCGGGGCTGAGCAATGAGCCTGCGTTTTTCTTATGAGGAGGTTGACGATTTGCTTAATAATGAAAAAGAAGTGCAAACGATATTAAAAAACATGGTACAGCATGCATACGAACAAATTAAAGAAGATGAAATATTATTATGTATGGAGTGCTGTGATGTGGATTTATTTGTTGCTAAAGATTCACATCCGGAATTAGAGGAAGCAATAAAAAAGAATTTCGAATTGGATGAATATGGTGACATTGTAGATCAACAAAGCTATACTGAATTAATGCGTAAACTAGACGATTTGTATGTGGATTTACATATAGAGTCAGGTAATTTTGATTATTTTCCGGCAGGTATTTATCAAGTTAATGGACAAGACAAGGAATCAGAAACGGATATATTAGCACCAAAAGGCGTGTTTTATGCGCCTTTTGAAGAAGCTGTAAAAAAAGAAAATGGCAAATAAGAAAAGCGGAAGCGACTTGTTCAGCCCTGAAGAAAAATGTTCATTTGACTCGGGAAAGTGCTTTTTATTTTTAGAGGCATGGGGTTATTTTTCCCAAGGGCTAGGCGCTGCAACTAGACACTCGTCTAACTTCAAAAATTTTATGCTTACTTTTAAAAAAGGGGAGAAGTGTTCTTTCCTTTTTATTGCCATTTCTGTTAAATATACAAACGTCTACTTTAAGTTTCTTTATTTTCAGTACCTACTGTCCACTTTAGTATGCCATCGTCTTTATCAAATTCTATAATAACATCTGAAACGCCTTTTTCTTCTAAGATTTGATCTTCAACACGGTGGCGGATCTTATCTGCTTGTTCTACTGTTAATTTACTGTCAATTTCAATGCTTAATTCTACATGGAAATTTTCTCCTTCTTTATAGACGGTTAAGTCTTGGATATCACGGACATCAGGATCTCTCATCGCGATGATGCCAATTTTCCCTTCCATTTCTGCATCACTTTCTCCAATTGCACCAGCTGCATTGTCTAAAAATACTCTGCCAACAACAATAAACATCATGATACCAATAATAATAGATGCGATTCCTTCCGCTTGATCAAACGGCGAAAATTCTGCAATAATAACAGCAATGATGGCAAGCAAGCCACCACCTGTTGCCACAACATCTTCTAAAAAGACTAACTTAGTTGCAGGTTTTGCTCTTTTTAAATAAAGAAAGCTGTGGGTAAACAGCTTCCAACCTCTAGTTGACAGTCCTTGTTCATGAACTATTTCTTTCATTGCCTTAAATAGCACGATCAATTCAAGACATACAGCTATCGTTAATACGATTAAATTTAACACGAATCCACTCGATTCTGTCGGATTGAATAGATGCTGAAAACCTTCCGTGATTGTTTCATAGGACATAATGCCGACGATCAGAACAGCACCTAAAAGAACTAAATTAACGAGTCTGCCGAAGCCGCCTGGAAACCTTTTAGTTGGTTGTTTTTTACTAAGTGCAGATCCAATAAAAACAAATAGCTGATTTGCAGCATCTCCCAAGGAATGCATGGTCTCAGCAAACATGGCTACATTCCCCGTCATCATATAAGCAGCTCCTTTAATGATGGCAATCAATGTATTGATTATTGCTGCTAACAGAGCAGATTTATTTCCATTGCGTAAAAGTAAAAAAAATTCCTTCATACATAAACCTCGTTCCTACATGATTCTTTATATTTTAGCAATAAAAAAATAATAATATCAATATAGAAAATATAAATTTTGTAAAAAAGAAATCCCATAGAGAAAATAATTTCTATGGGTTTGTTATTCATTTTAAGTTTTACTGTACTTCGAAGTAACAATCAGAGTTACAGTTTATGTATAATTTTATGTTTTAAAGTCTCGGAAGCAAGAAGTTGACAAATAAGACAAACTAATTTAGTACGATTACTATGCTAAATCACTTTTTGCAATGGCACTATTCCAATCAGGAAAATAATGAAGAGCATGTCTCATTAAATCAGGATGCGATTGCTTCACCTTTTTCTTCGTTAAATTTTCTCCACGTGATTGTAGTTGTTGAATAGCAATCATAACTTCTTCTGCAGTCATATTTACTTCCATTCTAATACCTCCTTCCTTATCTGTTTTCATTTTTTCCTGAAATAAAAAGTAATATACAAATACTTTTGAATTTTTTCTTAGTGTGATTATTCTAACGCTCTTTTCGTATAGATAGTTGTTATTTACCCCGCAGCCTGAATACACTTCGCTTTCCGCGGACGAGTGCCGAGCCTCCTCGTCGCTATGCTCCTGTGGGGTCTCGTCTTTCTCGCTTTTCTAAGCAGGAGTCTACGTGTATTCAGGCTGCTCCGTACTTCAGTCATGTTTATTATTTTATTCAAAACAACAAACTCTTAGAAAACAGCCTTTAATGAAATGTACTTTCATTGTAAGTCTGCAAATAAACGTTTAAAGCTTACAAATACCGAGGAAATGACCTAAATATTTCTCGGGAAAGCGCAGATTTAGACAGATTTTTCTCGGGAAAGTCGGAAATTGTCTTAATGGATGGAAAATAGTCGAATGAATAGGAAAAGTATAGTCTATGTTTAGTACGCAAGCAAAAAATTTTACGCATCCAAATTGATATGTAAACTTAAAAAAGCAGAATTAAAATAGGAAATATTTTAGGAGTGGTAATCTATAGGCTGACGTAAATCTGTATTCAGTGTGGATTAAATCTCTACATATTTTTATAGTAGATGTTTACACTAAAAACATAAAAGAAGGGAGTTTTATTGAATGAAAAAATCAAAGATTTTAAGTGTACTGCTTGTTAGCATTTTCGTTTTATCCGGCGTATTACCTGCATCTGCAAATAATGGTTTGCCTTCTTATGTGAAATGGGGGAAACTTGCGATGACAAAAACGAAAGAAAAATATCCTAATAGTGAAATAATTGACTATTTGCATATCGGCAAAGAACAAAAAAATAATACGTCAATTGAAAAATTTAAACTAATCGTAAAAAAAGAAAATAAGGAAATAGGTGTATTGGTCGATTTAACTTTTGATACAAGAACGGAACGGTTATTGTCAGTCAATATGACGGAAATTAAACCATAAAAGGATAGGTAAGAAAGTAAATAGAAGGTTAAAGGTATGAGAACATTTATAATAGGTTTAAATAAGACCGTCTTGTCTTCTTCACCCCGTTAATAAACTTCCACATTATAGTTATGAGCAGCAAAGTTGTTGGAAGTAGGAAAAGACGGTCTTTTTTATGGAAAAATTTATCCTTTCATAATAATATAATATTAAGAAAGGAATACTTTTCCTTTTTAGGTTATGTATGAGGTGATTGTTATGAAAATAGGAGAAATAACAAAGTTAGTCCGACATCCAGTTAAATCTTTTACAGGAGAAAGTATTTCTTCTGCAAATATAATGAGTTATGGAGTATACGGAGATAGAAGTCATGGGTTTATCGATAAGAATAACGACAATAAATATTTAACGATTACACAATATCCGAAAATGGTTACATATAATGCGAGATTTATTGGTGAGGATAATATGAACGAGTATCCACCGGTTGAGGTTACAAACGAAAAAGGTGAAAAATTTCAATGGGGAGATATACAGTTATTACAAGAGCTTGAAAAGAATACAGAAAAGGAACTTCAGACAAAACAGCATACGCCAGATTATGTGCCTTTTCCTGCGATTGAAGTAGACCATGTCCTGTTGATTACAGAGAATTCTCTTCGTTCATTAGAAGAAATATGGGGAGAAACGATTGATGAAAGAAGGTTTAGAGGCAATATTGTATTTACCATTCCGAATGATTCCCCTTATACAGAAGAAAAGCTTATTGGGCAAAAGTTGAAATTAGGAGATGAAGTTATTTTACAAGTAAACGGATTTTGCGAAAGATGTATGATTATCACCGTTGATCCCAAAACAGGTGAAAAACAGCCTTCCTTGTTAAAAAAAGTAGTAAAAGAACGGAATAATCATTTCGGCATTTATGCATCTATTATTAAGACGGGAAAAATTAACGTGGGAGATTCAATCGAAATCCAGCTATAAAAATTTTGGGCAACTAATTAACGATTTGGACGAAGTTTCAAAAAGTTTTTGAAAGTAAAGATGGGGTTTATCAGCAAGTATTGCTCCAAAGAATTTTTTTATTATTTTTTTAAAGTTTGTTCTGCATTTATGAAAATGGTGAATGTACTTAAATATGAATCTATAATTAATCTAAATCGTAACAATTAAATAGGGGGGAAGATCAGTGAGAATAGAGAGAAAGCAAACGGAAAAAAGCAAAATAGAGACGAATGATAGTTGGAACAGAACATTTTATGGTAGCCCAACAATTGGAGGATTTATCGTTTTTGGGGCGATTATTTTGTTCATCATATTTCACTAAACTGAATATGCAAAATTTCAGGCTGAATGAAAACGTTTGTCTATCGAGGAACGACCCTTTTTGTGGAGCGGCGGGCAACAGGATGTTGGTCAGAACGTTGTTGTCATAGGACATGACATACTTAGTCGTTCTTCCTCTCTTACCTGGTAATGAGCACCGCAAAAAAAAACGGGGAGTGACGAAGAGAGCGAACATTTTTGAGCAGCCTGAAAACCTCACCTGGTCCTTTTTAAGTAAGGTATACACCTTATCGTTTAGTAAAAAACACATAAACTGCATAAATACAATAACCCACTCCTCCCCCAATGGCATTTAAAATCGTATCGTTAATATCACAAACCCCGATATAAAATAGCAGCTGCAGCAACTCTATAAAACAAGATAATAAAAACGAGAGAATGATGGTCCGAACGAAGGATGCATTAAACAAAAGAGGAATAAAAAACCCCAATGGCATAAATGCGAGAATATTGCCAAATAAGTTATTCGTTAACATCGTTATTTGGAATGCATCAATCATACGCCATTCGTCCATTATTCCTTTAAATGGAATGAAATTATAAGTAAGTTGCCCATGTACAGACTGCCGGTAAGCAGAAAAAAATAATAAATACACTAATAGCAAAAGATACGTCAAAAATAATATCCATAAAATTGATTTTTTTAGCATTTATGATAACATCCAATCCAAAATTATTTCATCCAGTCTAAGCTAAAAGCCACTTGTCTTATCGTAGTTTATTTTTCTAAAAAAGGAAATAGAAAAGTGGAAATTATAAACATGTAATTATGGTCAATAGGTAAATATTTCTTGCAGCATATAATTTTTTTGTGATATAGTTACTTAGGTAACCAACGAAAGAAGACTTAGATATTTTTTTATTTTAATAGTTACCTAGATAACTAATTTGTTGTTTGAAAGGGAGTATATAAATGGAGGATTTGCATCGGTTGTTTCATAGTGTCCATCAGTTAGCTCGGGAACTTACAAAAGAGTTGAATGAGGCGCTGCAGCCATTTGAATTATATAGTTCGCAATGGTCTGTTCTTTATCTGTTAAAAAAGAAAGGTCCACTTACTCAAAAGGAATTGTCGGATTATTTGGCTGTAGAAGCGCCACCAATGACACGAACGATACAAAAGCTCGTCGCAGGAGGATATGTATTACAAGTAAAAGGGGAGGATAAACGAACAAAATATATTATCCTAACAGAAAAAGCGCTATTATTATATCCAAAGTGGGAAGAAGCTGTATTACAAAAAAATCAGCAATTGCTTGATAATTTTCCGCACCCTTCACCAGAGCTATTAACAAAGACAATAATCGAATGGACGAATCGGTTAAAAACTAGGGGGAAAATCTGATGAGAAAGGAAGCATTATGGACAAAAGGATTTATTAATATTTGCGTAAGCAATTTTTTTTTATTTTTAACTTTTTATTATTTGTTGGTATCAATGCCAGTCTATGCAATTGAAAAATTGCATGGACAGCAAAGTAATGCAGGATTAATCGTTACCGTTTTTTTAATTTCTGCTATTGCGGTTCGCCCTGTAGCTGGAAATGTTCTGCAAAAGTTTGGAAAGAAAAGTATATTAATTTTATCCCTGATCATATATTTTGTGGTGTCTTTATTTTACTTTTTTCCACATTCTATCAAAGGATTACTAATCGTTCGTGCCATCCATGGGATTGGCTTTGGAATGGCTACAACAGCGGCGGGAACGATCGTGGCGGATTTAATTCCAAATTCTAGAAGGGGAGAAGGGATGGGATACTTTTCAATGTCGATGAATATAGCAATGGTTATTGGTCCTTTTTTCGGATTGATGGCTGTACATTCTTGGAATATAAACAGCATGTTTTTATTGGCTAGTTTTTGTGCATTCCTATCTTTTATAATCGGATTTTTTATTCACGTACCGCATATAGAAAATAAATCAACCTCATACGTGAACAAAAAAGTATCCTTTCATTTGTCAAATATTTTAGAACCCGCAGCTGTTAAGATAAGCATCGTTGCAGGATTATTTGGGATGGTGTATTCGACGATTTTATCGTTTATTTCCGTTTTTGCAAAAGAAGAGGGGCTATCCTCTGTTTCAGGATATTTTTTCGTCATGTATGCCGTGATTATGCTGCTTGCCCGTCCGTTTGCAGGAAAATGGTTTGATCAATATGGTGCCAATATGATTATTTATCCATGCATTATTATTTTTTCGATAGGAATGTTTGTATTAAGCAATATGCATACGGCTACAGTATTTTTTATTGCAGCAGGATTAATTGGCCTTGGGTACGGAAGCTTATTTCCTAGTTTTCAAACGATTGCGGTTCAATCAGCGGAACCAGAACGAAGGGGACTGGCAACTGCTACTTTTTTATCGTTATTTGATACTGGTATTGGAATAGGCTCTTTTTTAGCTGGAGTCATTGGGGAAATAGTTGGATTTCGACATCTTTATTTATACAGCAGTATTTATATTCTTATCTGTTTGGCGGTGTACTATTTATTGCTGCGAAAAAAGGAGAAGTCATTATTTAGTAAGGGCTTAAAAAGTCCCTCCAATTAATTTTTAATTAAATAAAAACAGGGTGACTACCTGTTGTCACCCTGTTTTGCTTGAATAGTTATTTTGCTTTTTTCACAGTCTTGTTGTTTTTTTTGCTCGTATTTCCAGCTTTATCTGTTGCTGTAATCGAAAGTTTTGTACCGGCTTTTTGTTTTTTAATTTTTAAAGTAAAAGCACCTTTATTGTTACTAGTCCCACTTGCAACGACAGCTTTTCCATTTTTAATTGTTATTGTTGCGTTAGCTTCTGCTTTTCCAGTTATTTTTACTGATTGGTCATTAATAGAACCAGTGATGGAAGGAGCAGAAGGAGCCGTTTTATCCAGTACGGTTATATAAGTAGCTTTACTAGTATTTTTGGCATTATCTGTTGACGTAACAGCTAATTTTAAACCGGCGGTCTGTTTTTTAATAGAAATAGAATAGTTACCATCTATATTTGCTGTTCCTTTTCCAAGCGTTTTCCCATTAACTTGAACAGTGATAGTAGCAAATTCTTCAGTCTTACCCGTTACTTTTGTATCTTTATCAGATACCGTATTTACTAATGGAGCATTTGGGGCTATTTTATCTTTTTTAACTGTTAATCGAATATTAGCATTAGCTTCTGCACCATTTATCGTATTTTTAAAAGCAACGTTAATAATACTGTCTGTTTTTTGTGAAGGAATTTCTATTCTAAAGTTACCATTAGTGTCTGCTATACTTTTGTACACATTTTTTCCAATCGCAACAGAAACCTCTGTGCCACTAAGTGCAGTACCTTTAATTAGTTTAGAACTGTTATAGACAGCATTTATTTTTGCATGTAAATATATTGCACTTACTGCATGGTAGGCATCCAAACGTCCCCATCCAGAAACAAGGTCATATCCTGGTTCTAGCTTGACTGGTGGGATTTGTGGATCATTTGGAATCTCTTGGCCCATATCAACTGGAATATCTGAAATATCCGTTTGAGCAGGGAGAGTATTGTCTGTTTCAGTAAAGGCAATATTTTTTGCTGTTTCTGTTAACAGTTTTTCTACATCAGCAGGAGTAAGCCTTGGATCAATGGACAATAATAATCCAGCAACTGCAGATACATGGGGAGCTGCCATGGAAGTGCCGCTCATATAGGTTACATTGCCGTTTGGAACTAAGCTTGGAATATTGGTTCCTGGTGCTACTAAATCAAGTCCTTCTCCATAATTAGAATAATCGGAGACCAAATCCATATCATTGGATGCACCGACAGAAATCGCATATTTAGAAGAAGCTGGATAAGAAAGCATTCCTGAACCATCATTACCGCTTGCGGCAATAACAGTGACATTTTTGCTTCTTGCATATTGAAGCATATATTCCAATGTTCTGCTATATTGTCCGCCAAGGCTTAAGTTAATCACCTTTGCTCCTTTGTCGACAGCATATTTAATCCCTTTTGCAATTTGTTCCAAATCTCCAGCACCTGTTGCATCTAGTACTTTAACTGGAAGAATTTTTGCAGAACCATTAATTCCTGCAATAGAATAGTTGTTATCCATTGCAGCTGCAATTATCCCGCTTACGTGTGTACCATGTCCATTATCATCTGATGCATCCTGGTTGTTGGCAATGTAGTTCTTTCCAATGTCTGACCGAACATTTTCCTTTAAATCAGCGAGGCTGCCGTCAACACCTGTGTCCAAAACAGCGATTAAAGTTTCAGCTGGTTTATTTGCCTGAATTAATGGATTCAATGATTTAAATTGAATATCCACACCAAAAGTTCCTTCTGATTGGCCGGTATTGTTTAATGACCATTGGTAGTTATTGGAAACGTCCTTGGTTATTTGCAATGCTTTATATTGCTTTATAGGTTCGATAAATTCTACCTCTCTAGAATGTTGTAAGGATGTAATAACACTGCTTTTCTGTTTGGTTGAAAATGGATTAACGTCCTTTTTTAAATCCACTACATAGAGATTGTCAGCAATTTGATCTTCCGAACCTAAATCATCAAACGATTGAATATTTAATGATTTTGCTTGTCTTTTAAAACTTGCTAATGATATAGAAGGCTTCAGTTTTACAATATATTTATCATCATTAGATTTATTTGTAATTGCAGAAGTGGACGCACCTAATTTGGTGAAAACCGAAGAAACGGTTTTGTCTTCTAAACTAGCTATATTGACTTTAGCTTCTATTTTTTCAATTTGATCTTTGAGAACTGCTGGAACTGCATCAAGTGTATACTTATATAAATTATTAATGGCCACTACATCTGCATTTGTAAACGTATAAGTACTACTTGTTCCATTATTGATAAGTTCCTTATAAATAGGCTTCAGCTGTCGTAAATCATTTAAAATATTTTCACGCAGCGTTTTGTCCCATACCATTTTTGCACCTAAAAAAGGAGCTGCTTTGTAATAAAGAGAAGATAGTTCTTTGCCATTTTCCGTTTGAGACAGTAAGGTGTCGCGAATGGTGCGTAAATCATTTAAAATGCTTTGGCCATCTTTTTTATCAGTTGTACTTAGCTCTACAGGACATTCTTCCGTTGTTTCGGTTGATGGAGCTAATACAACACCTGCTGTTTCTAGCGTATAAGAAGTGTTAATTGCTTCTTTTCCATTTTCATCCGTATGTATTGCTTGATTCGCACTTGGTTCTTCAGTTACTTCTTCATTAGGGTAGTATTCTACTTTAATATAATAAGTATCGTTCCATGCTAGTGGAAAGTTGATTACTGCAGGAGTTTTATCATAGCTGTAGCGGTTATATTGATCAAATGTTGATCCAGATTCGGCATTTTCCAAGCTAGAATATACCGATATATTCATTTCCAAATGTGACCTTAATGTCAATTGTAAATGGGTAAAATTCTCAAAATCTGTGTTGGTAGGTGTTATCTTATACCAATGTGTATTTTCCCCATCAGCAAATCGTTCATTTATCGATTGCCCATTCATTAGTTCTGCTTTTGTTTGAATCGTATTACTTGCTGCAGACGCTTTCATCATTGTCATGTTACTAACTATGAATGCAATAGTTAATAATACAACAGCAAATGCTCTCATTCTTTTGCTTTTCATATTTTGCCTCCTAATTTTAGTAGAATATAAATCTATTAAAACATAATTTTTCAATAAGTGTTAATATTTACATAGTTTGTATGGGAAATTATTCCTTTTGTCCTTGTTTATTAAACTAACAATAGGTAGGAGGAACTATCCTTCGATTTTCCAGTGTTTAAATAATAAACATAAATTAGCAAAATAATCCTTTTTATTTGTAAAGATATGCTATATAATGTTAACTGTATTACGAATCATAGTACACTTAATACAGATTGGAGGCACTTGATGTTTGAGCTTGATATAAGAAGCAGAACCCCTATCTATGAACAATTAGTGGAAAAGTTAATACAGTTAATTGTTTCTGGATTATTACAAGCTGATGAACAGCTTCCATCTGTTCGAACATTAGCTACTCAATTAACGATTAATCCTAATACGATTCAAAAAGCATATAGAGAGTTGGAAAGCCAAGGATATATTTATTCTGTAAAAGGGAAAGGCAGTTTTGTGAATGCCTCTCAAAATATTGTAAATGACAGCAAAAAAAAGGACGCACTCTTTAAATTAGAGAAGCTTCTGTCCGAAGCACTTTATTTAGGGATTACACCTAATGAAATAATAATGATAGTTCAACGGCTAGCTGAACAGAAAGGAGGAACCGCCTAAATGATCAAGTTTCAGAATGTAAGCAGAACAATCGAAAAAGAACCGATTCTTGAAAATGTATCCTTAACCGTTAATAAAGGCTCCATCTATGGTCTGCTCGGTTCAAACGGTGCGGGAAAAACAACGATATTAAAATTGCTGGCGGGAATTTTGAAACAAGATAGCGGGAAAATAACCGTCGAAAGTCAAGAGGTATATGAAAATATTAACACGAAAAGAACCTTATTTTTTTTGCCTGATTTTCCAACCTTTTTTCCCCAATATACATTAAATCAAATGGCGAAATTTTATAAAGAAGTGTATCCAAGTTGGAGCGATATAAGATTTAATGAGTTAGCTAAACTATTTAAATTAGATAAAAATAAAAAATTACATACTTACTCGAAAGGTTTGCAGCGGCAAGCTGCATTTTGGTTGGCTTTTGCTGCGACTCCAGAGCTGTTAATTCTCGATGAACCATTTGATGGTCTTGATCCTGTCATCCGCACAAAAGTAAAAAATCTAATTGTGCAAGAGGTTGCGGAAAGGGAAATGACGGTTATCGTATCTTCTCATAACTTACGAGAAGTAGAAGATATATGCGATCATGTCAGTATTATCCATGAAGGAAAATGTATATTAGAGAAAGATATTGACGATTTAAAATCAGATGTTCATAAAATCCAAATTGCCTTTAAAACAGGAACTGACCCTATATGGAAGGAAAAATTAAATCCTTTATATGTAGAACAGCGGGGAAGTGTTGTCATGCTTATCGTAAAAGGAAACAAAGAACAAATCATCACAGAATTAGAGGAGCAGCATCCACTCCTTTTAGACATACTCCCGCTTACATTAGAAGAAATATTTATTTATGAATTGGAGGATAAAAATTATGCCTTTCAAACTATCCTTTTATCATAAGCAGCTGTCCTTGCTTATTTTTCGCAGTGTTGGCTGGGTGAGTATTTTATCATTTTTGGTTGTCTTTTTTGCTGTCCCGCTTCATTTAATGTTAATAGACAAAGAGTTGAAAGAGGATTCCTATTCTTATCAAATATATGATCATCTTTTTAATGTAAATGATTTCTTTCAAATGGCAGTAATTATTGTAATGCCGATTTTATTAGCTATTTTTTTATTTCGATTTATGCAGCATAAAGCATATAGTGATTTAATACATAGCTTGCCGATCAGCAGAACGTTTCTATTCCACTATTATTGTATCAGTGGAGCTCTCTTGTTAATCTTGCCGATTCTATTAAATGGATTCCTATTAAGAATTATTTATCCTTTCTTTCAATTGGAGAAGTTTTTTCCTGTCAGTGAAATCTATTATTGGACAGCAGTTTTTTGCGTGTTTAGTATTTTGTTATATATTTCCACTGTTTTTGTTGGAATGTTTACAGGAATATCGATTTTACAAGGGGTTTTTACTTGTTTATTCTTGTTATTTCCAACTGGTTTTGTCACCGTGTTATGTTATAACTTCCATTTTTGGATAGATGGTTTTCCATTGAATGAAATAATTACAGATAAAACGCTCTTGTTATCGCCAATATTAGTACCAGTTATACTAGAGAGTTCAGAAGGGAAAGTCTTCTACTATACTTGTTATTTTTTATGTTCTATTTTCCTCTATGTTTTTGCATTTGCGCTTTTTAAAAAAAGAAAAGTAGAATCTATTTCACAAGCATTTGTTTTTTCCAAACTAAAAGGCGTTTTTAAATATACATTTACTATTTCGTGTATGTTAATCGGCAGTCTTTATGGAGAATTGGTAACAATCGGAAAAATAGGGATTGTGATTGGAAATATAATGGGGGCTTTTATCGGTTTTATATTAGTAGAAATGATACTAGAAAAAACATGGAGGGTATTTTTTCGAATAAAGAAGTTTCCTCTATTTATTGGAATCGTGGCAATTGTTATGTTTAGTTCAATTCCACTTGTACATAAATACGAACAGTTTCGGCCAGCTGCTGGGTCCATTCAAAGTGTTTCTTTCCAAGATAATTTCATATCGGATCCATTTGCAGAAAAGATGATGAATTCATCTGCTAATATTCAACATGTTCTGGCAATACATAAAAAGATTTTGGAACAGAAGAGGGAGCCCTCTACAAAGGAAAAAGATTCGCTTATTACTTTAAAATATAAATTAAATAACGGCAGAAAAGTAGTACGGAGCTATGAAATAAATAGAGCGGATTATCAAGAGTGGCTGCAGCCGCTTTATGAATCAGAAGAATTTAAAATACTTCACTTGCCATTATTCACCTTTAGAAGTGATGAAATAAATGACATGGTAATTGAGCCGCAATATAAAAATGATTATATTCGCTTGAGCAGCAAACAAGAAATAAAAGAATTTTTATCTGTTTTACTAAAAGATATCGTGAAAGAACCATATAAAAGTATGACAACAAACTATGCCATTTCATCTAGTATTATGATTTCTTTCCAAGGTAAACGAGACGAGACATATCATATCGAATTAAAACCTTCCTATAAAGAAAGTAGAAAATGGTTAGCAGAAAAGAATATGCTTGAAAAAGCAGTGTTAGTTTCAGATGATGTACAAGAAGTTGCCGTAACAAAAGCAAAAGATGTTGGCATAAAGTATCATGGGATGTCAGAAATCGCTTATGAAGAAAAGAACATGGCAGACATAAAACATAAAGTGATCGTAAAGGATGATCGTTTGAAGCAAAAAATCTTGGATTCATCCGTTCATAATAAAGAGGACTATGTTGTTGTGTTAACGTATAAATTCAGAAATTATGTTGATATTGCTCATATTTCGAAAGAAGAACTACCTGATTCTTTAATCGAAGAATTGGAAAAAAATTAAAAGGAATGGAAAGGTGGATGTGTTGTGACAAAAAAACAACGATATAAAAAAATGATCACAAATTATACACAAAAACTTTTCCAAATGGCCTTTTGTATTGTTCAAGATAGGCAATTAGCAGAGCTAGTTGTGGAAAAAGTAATGATAACAGCCTACGAATCATTTGATGCAATCGATTTTGCACAATGGGAACAATATCTCATGCAATTGACAACGAAAACTGCAATCGTTTGTAAAAAATCAACAAACGACGAGAAAAAAAGATTGCTAGAACAACACCAGCAAAAATCTACAGACAACCGAACACTGTCCGTTAGTGAAAAGAATATTTCCTTTTTTACGAAAGCTCAGTAGAACACATTGTTTGTTCCGGCAAAATCAAGGGAGAGATATCGTTGAAGGAATTTCAAAAATATAGTGTGGAATCGAGACGTTTTATTGTTTTTACATTAATCACAGGTTTAATTGTTGGCTTTCTTTCAGTTATTTCTGATAATTTACCGAATTTAAGTGATGGTATAACACTTCTTGAATACGTTATTTCCTATTTGGCAGTAATGATTAATTCTTTACCGGTGTGGTTTATACTCGCCATGTTTGTTGGTTATATATTTGCAGGTAATATTAAGAAAGCTGTGTTATTTGGTGCTATGTATACACTTACTGCCATTACGTTTTATTTTTTGATTGGCTATTTTTACGTGGTTGTACCAGTAACAATTTCATTTAAAGAGCAGGCTATTGCTTATGCAATTTGGTACGGGGCATCAGCAGTCGGCGGTATTCTTGGTGGCATAGTAGGATTTTTCATAAAGAAAACACCTTATGCATTATTATTTTTACTTGTAGGATTAATCTTGCAGTTGGCTGTAAACGGTACAAGAAGTTGGAGTAACATTATTAGTATTTCGCAAAATGTTACCTTCTGTTTAATGATAATGTGTATTATTATGTATTTAGTGATTGTGAGACTTAAAACTCAAATTGAGCCAAACAATGACCAATAACTTTAAAATGAAATGAACAAATAATGTGAATAGGGGGAACCCTCTGTAAATCAAGGGTTCCCCTTCGTTCTATAGAAAAAACAACATAACAACTGCATTCACTTAAATTTGATGAGGGGTTCGAACAAAAGGCACATAAGTTAGATTTCTTCATATTCTATATCGATATAGCAGTCAAATAAGGGGTTCATCTTCAGAAAAACACGTTTTCATTTTGATTTCATTTTTACTAGATTCTACTAGATTTTACAAACAAATGACGCCAAAGCTTCTAGATGGAAAAAGAGAATATTTCTTTCATAATATGAAAATACTTACAATACAAAAGGTATCATATGGTAGAATAGTAGTATCTAAGTAGTAAAAGGAGCTTACAATTAATATGAGTCAACAACCTATTTTTTTTGATCCGATTTTTCAAGAAAGAATTTGGGGAGGAACAAAGCTGCGCAGTTTTGGCTATACCATTCCTTCAGATACAACAGGTGAATGCTGGGCTTTTGCAGCACATCCAAATGGCCAAAGTGTAGTTAAAAACGGTGCCTTTCAAGGAAAGACTTTAGGAGCTCTATGGGACAATCATCGTGAGTTATTTGCGAATGTAAAAGGGGATCGTTTCCCGTTATTAACGAAAATTTTAGATGCTAACCAAGATTTATCTGTTCAAGTGCATCCTAATGACGAATATGCAAATAAACATGAAAATGGAGAACTAGGTAAAACCGAATGCTGGTATATTGTCGATTGTAAAGACGGTGCTGAAATTGTTTTTGGACATCATGCTCAGTCTACAGAAGAATTAAAAACAATGATAGCAGAAAATCGCTGGAATGATTTATTATGTAAAGTGCCTGTAAAAAAAGGGGATTTCTTTTTTGTGCCAAGTGGAACGATCCATGCGATTGGAGAAGGAATTATTATATTAGAAACACAACAAAATTCGGATACTACTTATAGAGTTTATGATTATGACAGAATAGATGATGCTGGAAACAAGCGGCAACTGCATATAAACCAATCGATTGCTGTTACGACTGTACCTCATCTTGTCAACCAGCAAGCAGTAGAAGTAGAACATCTAGCAGGGGTTACAAAAACGACCTTCGTAAAATGTGATTATTTTTCGGTCGAAAAGTGGGAATTAAACGGAGAAAGCAGCTTTACGCAGTCTAAGCCGTTTCTATTATGCAGTGTTTTGGAAGGACAAGGAAAGTTAAATATTAATGCGGATGAATACACTTTCCAAAAAGGAGACCATTTTTTACTTCCTAGTCAGGTGGCTGACTTTGCATTATCAGGTAATAGCGAACTGATCGTTTCTTATTTATAATAGGCAGAAAAGGGGATGTGCAAATAGTATCATTTGCACATCTTTTTACTATCATTTTATATGGATCGAGTTAGATAAATGTCTACTTCGATTGTATGTGTCGATGAATAGACGGTTATACCTTACTTAGGTTTGAATAGCTTGTGGTTTTCTTTTTTCGTATGTATATATATGAGTAAATCCGCATTCTTTTGCTAACGATACAGCATCATAAAAATGAGCTCCAACTGTTTCCGCATGATGAGAATCTGAACCAATCGTTAAAATTTCTCCCCCTAATTTACGATATAAGGATAAAATATCTTTTGATGGCAGACTTTCATTTAAATTTGTTCTCCATCCAGATGTATTAATTTCTAACCCGATGCCGCGTTTAATTGCTGTCTTTAAGATGTCCGTTATAATAGATTTGTATTTTTCAAATTCATAAAGTCCTACTGTTTGATGGGCATATCTTTTCATTAAATCAAAATGAGCAATTACGTCAATATCTGCTGTTTGTATCATCTCATATAGTTCTAAAAAATATGCTTCATAAATATCTTTTTCCGGAAATGCATTCATAAATCGACGCAGCGTATACTGTTCAATATTGTGGACTGAACCGAGAATAAAATCTAATGGAATCTCAGAAAGAGCCTTTTTATATTCTGATTGCAGTAAATGGGGCTCACAAAGCTCAATTCCTATTTTTATGGTTAATTTATTAGAAAATTTTTCTTGGCAACGATTTATTTCTTTTAAATAATAAACCCAGTTCATGTGTCCATATGTAGGCACTTTTGGGTTGACAGAAAAATGTTCGGTGAAACAAATTTCTTTCACCCCCGTTTTAATGGCATGTAAACATATGTCTTCCATATTTGCTTGTGAATCAAAAGAATGGTTAGAGTGATGATGATAATCGAAATAATACATCTACTTCTTCCTTTACCTTTTCTTTCTATTATTTCATACTTGTATGGAGAAGTCAGTAGAAAATAAAACTTTACTTTGACATTAAAAATTAATATACACTATAATATTATTATTAAATCCATTATTGAGGTCTAAAACAAAGTAAACAGGTAGGAATAGTTTATTTTGTTAGGCTTGTTTTAAATGGTTAGGATCGAGGAGGTAAAAATAATGTTTAAACATATAAAATGGCAGTCGGAGCAGCTTGCCTTATCGATTGATTATCCCAATCATTTTAATGAAGAGAAAAAGTATGATAGTATTATTATTTGCCATGGATTTATTGGCAGCAGAATTGGAGTGGACCGACTATTTGTGAAAGCTGGCCAGCATTTCACAAAAGAAGATTACGTTGTTTTTCGGTTTGATTATAGCGGTTGTGGGGAAAGCACTGGGAATTACGGTAAGTATGGAATGGTGGAGTTATTGGATCAAACAAAAACCATTTTGGATTATGTGTCGTCTTTAAAGTACGTTAGAAACATTATTCTTGTTGGACATAGCCTTGGTGGAGCTGTATCTGCATTAACAGCAGCCGTTGATCCAAGAATAAATACATTAGTGCAATGGGCAGCTGTAGGTGAACCATATCATAATCTTGCGCAAATTTTTGGTGAAAACAAAGTGCATTCATTAAAAAATTGCGATTCGATTGATTATCATGGATTTTCTTTTACCGACTATTATTTTCAATCGATGAAAAACTATCACCCACTAACAGAATGTTCAAGATTCACTGGGGACGTATTGCTTATTCATGGAACAGATGATGAGGATATCCCATATGACTATATGGAGCAATATGAAACAAATTATTTACAAAGAAAAAGCGGCAGTGTAGAGACATACACAATCCCAAATGGGGATCATACTTTTTCCACTGATACTTATTTTAACGAATTAATAAATCGAACAGTAGAATGGTTGTTAAAAATGAAAACAAATCTTCCTGTTTCATAATAAAAAGCTTGTAAACTTTTTCGTCGTTGTATGAAAACAGTTTATAAGCTTTTTTATCGTCCAGAAAATTATAAACGAAATGGGATTGTGGATAACTCGGCGGTTGTGTCCGCATCTAGCTTCGACGTACAGGACGTACTAGTGCCGATGAAGACATAAGGCCGTGGCGCCTTTAATCGGCCAGCGCCTAACTCTTGTGAAAAATAACCCCATGCCTCTAAAAGTAAAAAGCACTTTTTGAGTCATGTGAACATTTTTCTTCAGAGCTGTTCAAGGCGCTTGCGCTTTTGTTCTTATGTAAGAAATTTTCTGAAGTTCTATAGGTTACTTGCAGCAGTGCCTATCTTCTTGGATTCATACATGATTTTGAATTTATAAGTAATATTAATTATTTTACTTATTAACACTTATTTATTATGGATTTTTATCGTGTTATCACTTATAATTACTTATGTAAGCGAAAGAAAAGGAGAAGATCTATGTCTCAGGAAGAAAGATTATCGATGATCTTACAGTATTTAACGGAGCATAAACGAATAACGGTTGAGGATATTTGTTCCAACTATGATGTTTCTAGAGATACAGCAAGAAGAGACTTAGTAAAATTAGAGGAACAGCAAAAAATTATCCGAACTAGAGGAGGGGCAATCCTTCCTAGCAGCCATAAGAGAATTCATAATTATCATCATCGCCTGCAGTTTGTGTCCGAAGAGAAAAAAGAAATCGGCAAATTGGCTGCAACCTTAATTCAAGACAATGATCATATTATTTTAGACACGTCAACTACTGTGCAAGCAATGGGACAGTATATAGACCAGGAATGCACGGTCATAACGAATTCTATTCATGTTGCTGAAATATTGTCAGATAAAACGAATCCGAAAATCCATTTGCTTGGGGGGATTTTACACAAAGAACATCGGTATCTTTACGGTCAGTCCGTTGTCGAAAAACTCGACTATTATTCCGTAGATAAAGTGTTTATTGGGATTGTTGGCATATCGGAAAAAGGCTTAACAATCGTTGATGAAGAAGATGGTGCAGTGAAACGAAAGATGATGCAGCAAGCGAAACAAGTAATTGTTGTAGCCGATCATAGTAAAATAGGAATGACAGAATTTTATCAATTTGCCAAATTAGCTGAAATCGATGTATTTATAACAGATAAAGAACCAAATAAAGCATTTATTCAATTGTTAAAAGAAAATGATGTTGAGTTATTAGTATGTGTTCAAGCATAAGGGCAATCAAAGCAGAGAAGGTCGAGGCGCGGAGGTCACGAAGCCTGGAGCGTAGGTTGATTTGTGAGGACTGGAGTGACATTAAAACGAAGAGATTAACAAGCTTGTGTTACCGGACTTTTTGAATAACCTCTATTAGTAGTGCATTCTAAAAAGGTGGGGAAATAAATGATTAAATGTATTGCAATTGACTTGGATGGAACACTGTTAAATCATAATAGCAAAATAAGTGATGAAAATCTGCAGAGTATAAAAGATGCACAACATAAAGGGATAGAAGTAGTGGTTGCAACTGGAAGGAATTATCCAGATGTGGTGGAGATATTTAAAGATACAGGTGTAAAAACATGGATAATTGGTGCAAATGGAGCAACCATCCATACACCAGAAGGACAATTGTTTCATCATGTGCCAATGAATAATCAAAAAGCAATGCAACTGCTAGAATGGCTTGAAACAAATGACTATTATTATGAAGTATTTAGTGATGATTATATTTACACGAGACAAAAAGGAAGAGAGCTTCTTACAATTGAAATAGATCAATTATGCAAAGCAAATCCTGATCTTGATAGACAGGACCTCGAAAAGCATACCGATGTTCAATACAGTCAAACAGGGTTTTATTTTATCTCTTCGTATAAGGAATTAACGATATCACCGATTAATGTGTATAATATTTTAGCCTTTTCTTTTGACCGAAAAAAAAGGGATAGAGGCTGGGAAATGTTTAAAGAAGATAAATCTGTAACACTAGTTACTTCAGGAAAATATAATTTTGAATTTGAACATCTGCTTGCATCAAAAGGACATTCTTTAGCAAAATTAACCGAGCATTTAAGCATTTCATTAAAGGAAACGATGGCGATGGGAGATAGTATGAATGACCTTTCGATGCTTAATAGAGTAGGGTATCCAATTGCAATGGGAAATGCAAGAGAAGATGTTAAAAAAGCCTGCATAGAAATAACTGATACAAATGAAAATAATGGAGTAGCAAACGCAATTAACCGCTTTATCTTGAAAGCACAAGTAACAAAATAAAAGGTTATAAACGAATAGGAGCGGTTTCTAATGGCAGCAAGTGTACATCATACATTTGCTGTTTTTTGTATTGTATAATTCTACTACTCAATCAAGCGTTTATAGTTTATAATTTATTGTAAGAAAAAAATATAGTATCTAGTACTAAGAGTAGATGGTATACTAAATAATAGATTAAAAAAACGATGATGATACATATAAAGGAGATTTTTCAATGTATAACTTTACTGCAAATTTAGCTAATGTAGTATTAAAAATATTTGGTCGGACAAAGGTTATCAATAAGGAAAAGCTGCCAGAAAATCAAGGTTATATTGTGGCGTGCTCTCATATTGGCTGGGTAGATGTTCTAGCGCTTGGAACATCGCTTTTGCCGAAACAAATTTATTTTATGGCGAAAAAAGAGCTGTTTGAAAAACCAAAAACTGCTCGGTTTTTATCGAGTATTAATGCATTTCCAGTAGACAGAGAAAATCCTGGTCCAAGCAGTATTAAGACACCAGTTAAATTATTAAAAGAAGATAAAATCGTTGGTATTTTTCCAAGCGGGACAAGAAGTTCAGAAGACGTTCCTTTAAAAAGAGGAGCTGCGACGATCGCGAATCTTGCAAAAGTACCAATTGTACCAGCTGCCTTCAGCGGCCCAACCGATTTAAAAGGGTTGTTAAGCGGGAAAAAAATCAAAGTTATTTTTGGGGATCCAATTGAATTAAAAACAAAAGATGGTACCAAAAAAGATGTGGCAGCTATTACAACAGAATTAAGTGAAGTAATGGCAGCACTTCAAAAAAAGCTTGAGCAATAGAGAGGGATTGAAAATGATTAATTTGCCTAAAATTAAAGAAATTTTAAATCGTTATCCTTTGCCATTAGTAGATGAAATAGTAGAGTTAAAGGCAGGATTGATGGCTGTTGGCATCAAACAAATCAGCAAGGAAGATACCTTTGCTTTTGGACAAAACCCGAAAAGCCCACTTATGCCAGGCGTTTTAATTATGGAAGCAATTGCGCAAGTAACCGCAGTTGCTATTCATAGTGATGAAAAACACGATGATAAACAAGCTCTCTTGGCTAGAATACACAACTGCAGGATCCGTAAACAAGTATTTCCTGGGGATGAACTTTGTTTAGAAGTTTTTGTTACAAAAGTCAAAAATACAATTGCAAAGGCAAAAGGGAGAGCAACCGTCAGAGGCGAACTGATCTGCGAAACGGAATTACTTTTTGCTTTTAAATAGGCTCGTTCTTTGTCCATTTTTCTAATCAAAGCACATGATACTATTTGTTGTATCATGTGCTTTTTAAATGAAATTTTACGCATTCAAAAGCAAAAAATGTTGCCTTGTAAAATAGTTTGATTAAAAATGGCGTATAAACCTGCATTTTTAATCAAAGAAAAAGAATTCAATTTGAAAAAGATTGATCAAAATGAAATAATTTATTGTTTACCCTCTGTGTAAATTTGAAAGGTTACACCGAACTTGTCCGTTACAATCCCATAAGCAGGGCTAAAAAAAGTTTCCTGCAGCGGCATTTTTACTTGACCGTCTTGCTGTAGGGATTCAAAAATTTGTTTTGATTTTTCGATGTCGTTAATTGTAATACAGATCGTAACTTGATCTCCTATTTGACTGGTTTGACCTGGAAACATATCTGAAAACATGAGATCCGTTTCTCCAATCTTTATCATTGCGTGTGCCACAAGTCCCTTTGCTTCTTCTGGTAAAGGAAATTCTGGATTTTCTGGCATTTCTCCAAAAGTTTGGTTAAAAAGGACTTTCCCATCCAATGCTTTTTCGTAAAATTGGATTGCTTCCTTTGTATTTCCGTTCATCATTAAATAGGGGGATAGTCGTAATGTCATAATTAAACAGCTCCTTGGATTTTAATTTTTTTTACTATACTTGAGGAACTTCCAAACCTTGCGTTTAAAATGGATAGTAGTAGTAACTACTATCCATTATTACCTATAAGTGCATTATAAAACAAAGAACATATGTTCGTCAACAAAGATATTATGGAAAGACTAAAAAATTTTTATACATGACTAATATGTATCACCTTTATTTTTAGGTCTTGATAATTAACAAATAAAATAATTTTACGCATCCAAAATGATTCGTTCCATAAAAATATAATAAAGTCTCTAGTTTAAAGCATAGAAAAATAAAAGTAGAAAATCGCTAATATAATAGAAGAAAAGCAGAGAAACTATATAATTTTACGCATCCAAATTAATATTTCCATTCTAAATAAGTAATTAACTACATATACCTTTAGTAGAAAGGAGACGACCTATGCAAACAACCAAATTCCGTTACTATTTCCAGTATATTAATACTACTATTTTAGGAGTCATCCTTGTTTTTTTGCTCACTGCAGGTATTACAACGTCGTTATTCTCCATGAAGCTTTCTTCCGAGCATGTTAGTGACTTCTTAAAAAATGTTGATTCAACCTCTATATACTATCAATTGTTTCGTGGCGAAAATCATTCTTTCCCGAAAACGGAAAATGATGAACTTTCTATTTCTTCTTTATTATTTCAAGTAGCGACAAATATTAAATTGGATGATACGAGGACCTTATTAGGAACAGAACTGCCGTTATTAACCTTTTATCATACTGAAATCGTAGTGGCAGAGGAAGGGACCACGATTGCCAATTTACCTTTTGAATCGACTCCATCTGAAAATATTTTAAAAAATCCAAAAGAAGTTGATGAAAATAAAATTGTAAAAGAGCCGAAAAAAGACACTGTTATTGAAAAGGAACCAAAAACGAAAAATGTATTTATTTATCAAACGCATAACTTGGAATCGTATTTGCCGCTTCTAAAGGACGCTGCTGATTCTAATGAAGCGATTAGTTCAGATACACGAGTTAATGTGGTTGGATTAGGCAATAAATTAACTGAGTTATTACACCAGAATGGCATTGGTGTGCAGCATGATACAACCAATACAAACCAAAAACTTCTCGATAGGAAATGGAGTTATTACGCATCATATAATGTGTCCCAAGAAGTTGTGGAGGCAGCGGTCTCAAAAAATCATGATTTAAAATATTTAATTGATATACATCGTGATTCTGCCCGTAAAGATAACACGACTGCCACAATTAATGGTAAATCGTTTGCTAAGGTAGTATTTGTGATTGGAAAAGCTAATAGAAATTATGAAAAGAACGAAGAGTTTTCCAAAAAATTGCATAAAGCACTTAATAATAAATATCCCGGCATTAGTAAAGGGGTATTTGCCAAGGGCAGAGAAGAAGGGAATGGCGTGTATAATCAAAACTTTTCTAATAAAGCCATTCTTTTAGAAGTAGGCGGGGTTGACAATAATCAAGAAGAATTAAATCGGACAATAGAAGCATTTGCTGATGTATTTTCAGACGTTTATTGGGAAGAAAATAATGCTAGTAAAGAATAATTAAAGGAAAGATGCAAATAATTCTGGCATCTTTCCAATTTAATTATTTTCACTTATATTCTCCAAATATTGTTTATACCGTCTTAACGATGCTTCACTTGTAAGCGCAAATCGCTCCATTAGTACATCATCCAGGTAGCCTAATTGTAAAAAATCAAGGATGCTCGTGTTGCGCAGCGTAACAGCAGAAATTTTTCGCAAATTAGCAAGCCTTACTTCATCTTTTATCATTTCCTGTATTGCACGGACTGACAAATCCTTTGGTCGTTGTCTATCATAATCATACTGAAAAGATAAGGAAATATTATTAAATGCAACAAACAAAGGATCCTTTGAATTATACTTTGGTCGGAATAAAGGCGGTATAGAAAAAAAATAGTCTCTTAAATAGTTCATCATGCTTTCTTGCAGCTGAAACGTTCTTCTCTGTTCATTCGTTTGTACCATTAATTCCTTTTGTGCAAAATTAATATGCTTCATCGTAAGGGAATGGATTTCTGTGGGTGTTAAACCGTAAGTGCGAATAAGTAATACGATCGCAATATTTCTGTTCAATAAATAATTTCTGGCTGACTTTTTTTGTTGTTCGCTGTCTTTCGTTTTCATTCTTTTCATTAATTGTGTAAATTCTTTATCCGTGATAAAGTCTTTATCATTTAATGCACGTAAAGGAGAGGCAGCAGCAAGTTTATGTATTTCTTCAGCTGCGATACATTGATGAAATTTCATTAGGCGACTTAGTACCGAAGCTAATCGCCGAATCGTTGCTTGTGACAATTGAAGATGATGTAGATGCAGAAAATAAGAACGAATATCCTCTGCACGCAGCGCTTTAAATGTGTCAAACTCGGTATTTTCTTTATGTTTATCCATCCATACAAAAAACTTTTTTATATCTGATTCGTATTGTTTTAATGTAAGCTTGGAACGACCCGCAAGCTGTAAATCTTCCATAAAAACATATATATAATCTGGTAAGGTTATAATCACTTGCTCCAGCTCCTTCTGCAAAAACTTTCTTCACTAATAAAAGTGGTTTTAGATCTTTCCGTTTGAAAAAGTAATTAATGGTTACCCTCTTTCTTATTTTATCATACGTTAATATGTAAGGGAGAAGGGGGATTTTCAGATTGATAACAGCAAAAGTTGGTAAATCCACATACTTTTTCAAAAGTCCGTTAGAAACATATTTTCAGCCAATAAAAGAAAATATTATTGGCGATCAATATACATTTTTAACCGCAAATGGAACACAACAGCTTTTATATGCCGATTGGACGGCTAGTGGTCGTTTATATCATAAAATTGAAGAAAAGATGGTATCTGAATTAGGACCATATGTGGCAAATACACATACAGAATCTAATATAACCGGAACGTATATGACGAAAGCTTATAAAGAAGCGAAAACGATTATTAAGGAACATGTACATGCAAATAAAGAGGATGTTATCCTTTTTGCTGGATTTGGCATGACAGCGGTTGTGAATAAATTACAGAGAATATTAGGGTTGAAAAAACAAGGTAATCCTGAACATAACATTGCTATGCTTGATAAAAAAAAACCGATTGTGTTTGTCACACATATGGAGCATCATTCTAATTTTCTTTCATGGGTTGAAACGATTGCTGAGGTTAAGATGATTCGCCCGACATCTACTGGAGATGTCGATTTAACACATTTACGGGAAATGCTTGAAGCAAATAAACACCGGGATAAAAAAATAGGTGCATTCACAGCATGCTCAAATGTGACGGGAAGAAAAACGGATTATTATGCACTAGCAGCAATGATGCATCAATACGGTGGCGTTTGCTTTGTTGATTTTTCCGCTTCTGCACCGTATGTGGAAATCAATATGCACCCACAAAATCCGGAAGACCAATTAGATGCTATCTATTTTTCCCCACACAAATTTTTAGGCGGCCCTGGTACAAGTGGAGTTCTTATTTTGAATAAGACGTTAATAAAGTCTGAAATACCAGATTTGCCAGGGGGAGGAACGGTTGATTTTACAAACCAATGGGGAGATATTGTTTATAAAAAAGACGTAGAAGAGCGAGAGGATGGAGGAACACCTGGATTTTTACAGGCGATTAAGACAGCTTTATCGATAAAATTAAAAGATAAAATGGGAATAAAAAACATAGAAGAGCGAGAAAAAGAGCTTGTAGAGTTAACGTTAACAGAGCTTCATAAAATCGAAGGAATATCGATTTTAGATGGTGAAAATAAGGATCGTCTTGGCATCATTTCTTTTATATGTAAAGACATGCATTATGATTTAATGGTTAGACTTTTAAATGACCGGTTTGGCATCCAAGTTCGCGGCGGATGTTCTTGTGCTGGACCATATGGACATTATTTATTAAATCTCGATAAAAAGCAGTCTAAACAAATCAGCGAAGAAGTAAAGGAAGGCAATTTTATTCATAAACCAGGCTGGATTCGTTTATCTTTGCACCCAACGATGAGCAATGAAGAGATATATAAGATCACTTCAGCTATTAAAAAAATTATGTATTTTAAAGATGAGTGGAGCAGTGATTATTTATTTGACTATAGTAGAAATGAATATAGTTCTAATGGATCACAGTATTCTACTTTTGATATGGTAATTTGACCTGTTTTTGATAAAGTATATTTATTGTAGATCTGGAAGCAAATTATATGTCTTTAGGTGGGTGTAATTTATTAAGTTCACCGTAGGCCCATAAGAAATTCGATAAGTCATTCGGTCCCTGCCAATAGAAACATGATGTGCCGTTGAAGGTTCTATTTCAAATGTAATTTCCAATATTAAGCCACGAAAACCGTTAATTCTTTTGGTTTGAATAACTTCTATTTTCCAGGGTTCAACTTCAGGCGAAAACTTTTTTAAAATATTTGGAGGATAAAACTTATCTAGATCTTCTCTTATATATGGAGTTAGTAAATTCAAAAGCATATCTTGTAGTCTAAGTTGTTCAGAATCTTGAGTTGGTTTTGATATTGCTTCTGCTTTAATTTGAAAGGTAGTAATAATCGTTATAACCAGCATAAAAGCGAGAATTGTTTTTCTCATTTCCTTTAAAAAACTCCTTTAATGTTATTACTATTATATTCCCCTGTAGGTTTACATTTCATGTATGGCAGGGGCATTCTATCGATCAAATAATCACTTACGAAAGCCTCACACCTTAATGACAGGGAAAAAGGGATATAAGATAAAAAATAGCAACTTTTTCACACAATGAAAAGAGGTGAATCTCTCAATATATGAAAATAGACACGGAATTATTAATAAAGCTTAAACAAGTAGAAAAATTGTTAGAAAATGATTTCCCTACCGAAGATATAAATAAAATAGAAGAAGATATCATTAAAGATAGTGAAGAACACTATTTTACTGGGGATTTTGATAGTTATTGTTCCCTCATTTGTGGAAGTCTAGATTATGTGCTTAGCAACAAAAGAATACCTCGTAATCAACGAAAATTGCTAAATAAAGACTTTTTTACATTGTTTCCCGAGTATCAAAATTTAAAGGAACATTTACAAAAGTACCCTGATTTTGCAAGAGAATTAAATGCTCATGAAAAGATGAGAAAATTATTACTAGAAATTAAGTAAACTTCCTAACTTGGTATTTATATGGAACTCTTTGATCTTTTAGAAAAGATAAATAAAAAAATGAAAAACCAAAAGAGGAAGCGAAAATGAAAACAGCTTTCTCTTTTGGTTTGGTTATTTTAATTATTCGTATAATATAAAATGCGATAGTACGTTTATTTCTTCGATCGTTGATAAGTTCTAATAAGGTTGTTTAACTTTGAAACCATGAAGCCGCATTCTTACGTTGTAATTTTATCCTATTTTAAAATAGAGTTGTTTAATAAATATAAAAAATCGTAGTTTATAATGAACCGTTATTTTTGGTCATTTGAACTATTTTTTCAATAGATATTTTTCTCATTTTAATTTATTTTTTTGACATTTTTTCTAGTAATACCATTGATTCTTCCTCATTTGGAATGTGAAGAAAATTATTTTTAATAAAATCTTCAGCAGTTGGATAGTTACTCATTCTTATATCTCTTGCTGCTCTTTCAAAGTCATATTGCGTTTGTTTAAATTCAATCCCATCTGAATTAATAAGTAGCCAATATGCACCTGGTCGCTTCGCAAAGGGCATCCCAACACTTCCTGAGTTAATGATACTCGTTTTCCCGAGTTCTATCTTGAATTGTATATGAGTATGCCCACACACAACAATTGGTTGCTCAACATGAGCGAAGAGTGTTTCAAGCCGTTCTTTTGAGGACAGGGGAGTAAAAATATCTGCATCACTTTCTGGTGTCGCATGACAGAATAAAAGATCACCGAGATTTTCCATATGAATCTCCGTAATGCTTTGCAAGCTCGAAAGAAATTCAAGATGCTTATCAGTTAATTCATCAGCTACCCACTGTTGGGTTTTACGACCTTGTTCTGATAATTGGAGCAACCTTAATCCTATTGATGCTTCGACAACTTCTCTATCACCATTTCCACTAATAAATTTAACTTTTATTCTTTTACGTAAATTCAGTAGACAATCCAGTGTTTGAACAGGCATCGGTCCTGAGACTATGTCACCTCCAATTATAATCAAATCTGGCTGTATTGTTTCAAGTTCATCAAGAACTGCTTTTAGCGCTGGAAAGTTACCATGAATATCATAGAGCGTAGCAATTTTCATTTTTATGAACCCCCTTACTTATTAATTTATCTAAATGTTCGTAGCGTTTTCCTTCCAAATCAAATAATGGGAAGATACGGATTTCTTCTATAGCAACCCCTTAATAACTCATTTAGCGTTGTTATATGCATACTACCACAGTTAGTTGAAAATTTTAACATTTTTGAAAGGTGATTTTTTAGATAAGAAGGAATATGTATGTAAATGAAAGAATTTTTAGTATAATGAAAAAATATCTCTTCACAATATGAAAGATTAATAATATATAATTATAAAATCTTGTAAGTTGGAAAGGAAAATGAAAGGAACCAGGTGAATGAATTTAGGTGAAAAAATAAAAGACATACGAAAACAAAAACGGTTAACGATTGCAGATGTTGCATTAAAAACAGGTCTGTCTAACGGGTATATTAGTAATGTGGAACGAAATTTAAACAGCCCGACCATTGAAAACTTACGAAAGATTGTTCAAGCATTATCTACTACACTTGTAGAATTTTTTCAGGATCAGCAAGAGAATTCCAGAGTTGTTCGTAAAGATGAGCGTGTCACCATCATGAAAGCAAATGACCAATCAACCTTTTATGAGCTTTTATCTCCATCTGGAAATAAAGAAATGGGAGCAGTGCTTGTAACATTAAAGCCAGGTGCAGCTTCTGGAACAGAACCTCATTCCCATAAAGGAGAAGAATTTGGTTTTGTTATAAAGGGAAGCATGTTTTATCAAATTGGTAACGAAACATATGAGCTGGAAGAAGGAGATAGCATTTATTACGATGCGAGTATTCCTCACTATTATAAAAATAATGGGAAAACGGAATGCATCAGTATTTGGGTAGTGACGCCACCTACATTTTCATGAAAAAGGAAAGGAGGAGAAAACATGTCGTTTGAATTTATCACCTCATTACAGAGATCATTTCCGCTAGTAAATAATATAAAAGAATATGACGAAGTATTTTGGATTAATGAGGATGCGTGTAAAGGAAATTCTGTTACGGCCATTAAGAAAGTGGATATAAAGGGAGCTATTAGTAGATTGGAGCGTTTTGCTCCTGTAATAAGTACATTATTTCCTGAAACGAAACCAAATCATGGCTTGATAGAATCTTCCCTTCTAGAAGTACCGAACATGAAACAATATATGGAAAAAAGCAAGAATACGCTGTTTCCTGGAAAATGGTATTTAAAATGTGACCACGCTCTCCCTATATCAGGATCGGTTAAAGCAAGAGGAGGAATATATGAAGTTCTGAAATTTGCTGAAAGCATAGCAGAACAAGCTGGAAAATCACAAAAAGGACAATGTTATACAACACTTCTTTCTTCCGAGATGCAATCACTTTTTCAAAAATATACGATTATCGTCGGTTCAACTGGGAATTTAGGGTTAAGCATTGGCATTATTAGCAGAAAATTAGGTTTTCAAGTCGTTGTACATATGTCAAAAGATGCAAAACAATGGAAAAAACAAAAACTGCGGGAAATTGGTGCAACAGTAATAGAGCATGAGGAAGACTATAGTGTAGCAGTGGAACAAGGAAGAAAAGAAACTGAAAATAATCCTTCCAGCTATTTTATTGACGATGAAAATTCCGAGCATTTATTTGAAGGGTATGCAGTTGGTGCGTATCGACTGCAACAACAACTGGAAGAAAAACAGATAAAAGTAGATGAACAGCATCCGCTGTTTGTATATTTGCCATGTGGAGTTGGCGGTGCGCCTGGCGGCATTACTTATGGATTAAAAAAAATTTTTGGCGAACATGTTCATTGCTTTTTTGCAGAACCAACCCATTCTCCAGCCATGTTGACTAGATTATATACCGGTATGGAGGATATTTCTGTGCAAGATTTAGGCATAGACAATCAAACGGAAGCAGATGGATTAGCAGTTGGGAAAGCTTCTAATTTTGTAGCAGGACATATTGGTACGCTCATAAATGGATGTTATACTGTTTCCGATTCTTCGCTTTTTCGATTGGTGGCTGCTTTATATCATACAGAGCAGCAATACTTAGAGCCTTCTGCCTTGGCAGCATTTTATGGACCAATTGCACTTAATAGTAATACAGGCAATAGCTATATAGAGAAATATAACCTTACGCATAAAATGAATAAGGCAACCCATATATTCTGGGGAACAGGCGGCAGCCTTGTTCCAGAAGAAATCCGTAAAAAACAAATAAAAATCGGAGAAACACTATCCTCATAAATAGTAGAAAAAGAACCATCAGAAAAAAATTCTTGGTTCTTTTTTATGTTAATAAGAAACTATTCATGCAATCGATTCGTCTTCTATAAGGGAGAAAAAACACCTACAGAATTACGCTAAGGAGGAAAAGATGGCAGAAATACAATTTCAAGCACATAAAAACAATAAAAAGAGACGAATAATTGTTGGATTCTGCATTGGAATATTTATGATAATGTCTAGCATTCTATTATTATTGTATCCTTTTGCGAGCAAGGAGAAAACGAATTATTTTACTGGTGAAAACCCTATTCTTCTAAATGGAAAACAAATCGGCAATGCAATGGTCATAAAGAAAAACGTCTATGTACCATTATCTGTTTGGCAACAAAATATTGATGACACCATTACATATGACACCAACAGCAACTCAGTGATTGTGACTACAAAAAATAAAGTGGTTCAGTTTCCTTCTAAGACTGTTTCTTACTTTGTGAATAATAAAGCAGTAGATTTGCAGTTTCCGCCGATTAAAGACAAAAATGGGGAAGTATATGTCGCGCTTGAACCTTTAGTAAATTTTTATCCCATTCAATATTCTGTTTTGAATGATGGTCAAGCAGTACTGTTAGAGCAAAATGGAGCAGAAAAAACAGAGGCTGCTGTGACTGGCAAAAAAGTCAATGAAAAATATATGAAGCTGCGATCAGAGGCAAGTCTTTTATCTCCTTATACAGAAGAAATTACGAATAATGAGACGGTTACGATGGAAAAAGAAGACGGAGATTTTTACTATGTCAGAAAAAAGAATGGCGTCGCTGGCTTCGTGAAAAAAGACATCATTCAGCTAGGAAAAACAGAAACAGTTCAAGTGAAAAGAGAAGAGCGTAAACCAAAATTATCTAAAGTGGATGGACCTATTCAGTTAACATGGGAAGCGGTTTATACAAAGAATCCAGATACTTCTAAGTTGGAAAAAATGGAAGGGGTTAATGTGGTATCACCCACTTGGTTTAAACTGTCCGGAAATAACGGGAATGTCAGCAACTTAGGATCAGCAGCATATGTAAAATGGGCTCATAAGCATAACTATCAAGTTTGGGGTTTATTTTCTAATGACTTTGATCCTGACAAAACACATCAAGTATTAAAAGACTATCAAAAAAGACAAAAAGTCATTCGTCAGCTGTTAGTTTACAGTAAAATGTATCATCTAGACGGAATAAATATTGATATCGAAAATGTAAATAAAGAAGACGGCAAATATGTCACCCAGTTTGTACGGGAATTGACCCCCTATTTACATGAAGCTGGGTTAACGGTATCAATGGATATTACTTTTATTGCAGGAGGAAATTATTCTGCCTTTTATGAAAGAGGACATCTTTCTGATATTGTCGATTATTTGGTAGTAATGGCCTATGATGAACATTGGGCAAGCTCTCCTACCGCAGGAAGTGTGGCCAGTTTTCCATGGGTAGAAGCAAACCTTGAAAATTTATTGAAGGAAGTACCGAATAAAAAGCTTGTGTTAGGAGTCCCTCTTTACGCAAGACTTTGGGAAGAAAAAGCCAATGGAGAAATCTCTTCTCAAAGCTTATCGATGGAGAAAGTAGAAGAATGGCTGAAAAAATATAAGGTAACACCAACCTATGATGAAACAACCGGACAAAATTACGCAGAATATTACGATAAAAAAACGAAATCAACGTACAAAATTTGGCTGGAAGACGAACTATCCTTGTCGAAACGAGCAAAACTGGTCGATAAGTATAAGCTAGCAGGAGTAGCAAGCTGGTCTCGTTATTTTGCTAGTGAAGAAGCGTGGACTTCATTGGCGCTGGGGGATGCTGAGAAAAAATAAAGCAGGAAAGTCCGGTTACTTTTATTAACCGGACTTTCCTGCTTTATTCTTTAGAACTTTCTATTAATGGTGATGATGCTCGTGTTCATTTTGTTTTGGAGCATCTTTTTGCAGAAATTTCTTATCACTTTCCGTCAGTTTGCCGACAATAAATTGTTTTGTAGGCATTATGATCGAACCGCCGTTACTAGCTGATACTTTAATAAAGTGTAGTCCTTCACGATCAAACTTCTTTTTCAAACTATACAGACCATTACCTTCTTCCATTACTGATTCTTTTTTACTTCGAAAAGATCCGTCTTGTTTCCATATTTCTACTTGAACATACTCTGCATGTTCGACTTTTTTTCCGGCTTGTGTAATCATAATTTTAATAGTTGTTTGTTTGTTTACTGCAAAAGATTCTGGGATCAATATGTTTGCATCAAGAGGTGATTCTTTTTTGTAGCTTTTTTCAATATCTTGTTTTAGTGAGCAAGCACTTAATACTATACTAATTAAACAAACGATCATAAACAAAATCCATTTATTCATTCATCAACTTCCTCACTCTCGGTATTCGTCGAATAATAAGCCAATCCATCAGTCCGACCACTAAAAGCGATAAACCGACAAGCGGGAACAAGATTGCAAGTACTGCCATCAGAATAAGAAAGTTTTTCTGTTTCCACATACTTGGAGCTTTTGGTGCCCCGATGGCTTTATTTGGTTTTCGTTTTAGCCATAAGTAGAACCCGCTGCAAACAACAAAGATAATTCCTAAGCAAATCATCAGACTTGCCAATTGGTTAAGGAGACCAAATTGCCATCCTTTATGCAATGTAATTCCCAGTGCAACGATTTTTCCAATCACTCCATAGTTTTCATAACGATAATCAGCAAGTACTGCTCCTGAATATTGGTCAATATGCATCGTTGCTTCATCTTGTGCTTTTGGAGGAAATGCGGACAACGTATAAACACCGTCTTTTGTACTCGGAATAAAAACGGTATAACTTGGGTGAATTCCTTCACGGTCCGCTATCATCACAACATCATCTATTGATAATGGAACAAAACCTTGTACTTTTGAAGTAGGAACGCCTAAAGTTTCTGCTGCCCATGGTACCTCTGCAATATCCTTTGTTTGAATTTTTGAGGTTGGAGCACTGCCTACCCAAATGGAAGGAGGGTAGCCTTTACCTGTATTGGTAGCGATTTGTTGAAAATTTGTTCCCCAGAAACCTGACCAAGGCAAACCTGTCATAATTAAAAAAAGCATTCCAGCGGTTAACCAAAAGGCAGGGACTGCGTGTAAATCTCTTGTTAGAATTTTTTTCCCTTTATGAAGCCTTGGAATAAGAATGCCGGAAATTTTGAAGTTTTTTTTAGGAAACCATAAATAAAGCCCAGTAACAATAAGTACTACAGCCCAACAAGCAGCTAATTCGACGATTCTGTCTCCGATTGTACCAGCCATTAGTTCGCCGTGAATTTCTTCAATTTTGTCCATGATTCTGTCTTTATTATTTAATTTTCCAATCGATTCCCCGGTGTAAGGGTTCATAAAAACGGTATATGTTTCATTGTTCATCGAAATCGTTACTTCACTAGAGCGGGTGCTATTTTCTCCTGGATGATACTTTGTAATCAAAGCATCAGGATATTGTTTTTTTACCGTATTCAATTGTTCGGATGCTGGGACTTTTTCTCCATTTGCTGTCACTTCATAGTACTCTTTATAAAGGACTTGTTCGATTTGTGGTTTAAACAAATAAATAGAACCAGTTATCGATAAAATAATAAGAAATGGGGCAAAAATAATGCCAGCATAAAAATGCCATCTCCATACAATGTTGTATAGAGAGTTTTGTTGATGTTGATTTATTGATTCTCTCTTGATAGCTTCCATTACATCATTACTCCTTCTTGCAGCAGTTATGGTGCATTTTTTGATAAATCTATAGCGACAGCTTCTGTAAATTCAGATTCTTGATTCGTTTTGATAAGCTGTGTAGTTAATAACAGTATTTACACTATAAGATTAGTAGAAAAGATTCAATCATTTTTTGATAAAAAATGTTGGGAATTGTTAATGGTCACATTTTCGTCACAATTTTAGTTTTCAAAAAGGAAGTGGATAAATTTCACAAATAGGAGATAATAGGATAAAATTCAATTATATGACGTAGTATTCTTTAAAAAAAAAGCTGTGCTAAAGCTCATTGTTGATATTGACACTTTGTTGATTGGAGCGGAAGGTGTGAGACTCCTGCGGGAAAAGCGAGTCAGAGGGAGACCCCACAGGCGCACAGCGCCGAGGAGGCTCCCGGACCGCCCGCGGAAAGCGAACGCCTGGAGAGGAAATCAACAGTCAAGTTTAACAGAGCAAAAAAATTGAATTTTTATTCAAAGGATAGAAACCGCTTTCTTGTTGGTTTTTATTCTGAGTGAAGGAAATTCAAAAAAAAAAGGAGAGATGCATCATGGCGATTGAAAATCCAAGTCGAGAAGAAATTGGTGAAATCTTAAAAAAAGCAAAAAGAATCGCGGTTGTTGGATTAAGCAATAATCCAGAGAAAACTTCTTATATGGTAGCAAATGCAATGAAAAATGCTGGCTATGAAATTATTCCTGTTAATCCAACAGTTGATGAAGTGTTTGGAGTAAAAGCAGTAGCTCGTTTATCCGATATAAAAGGACATGTTGATATTGTCAATATATTTAGAAGACCAGAACATCTTCCAAAAGTAGCAGAAGAATTTGAAAAAATCGATGCAGATGTATTTTGGGCACAATTAGGCATCATCCACGAAGAAACCTTTCATTCCTTAAAAAATAAAGGCTACACGGTAATTATGGATCGTTGCATTAAAGTGGAACATGCCTTCATGCGTTAAAAATTTCTTATAAAAAGTGGAATGGGATGACTGAATTTGCATCCTGATATTCCGCTTTTTTTCTGATTTTGTGAGTAGTTAAGTTTTTCAATACATAGGAGATTATTTTTATTACAATATGGACGAAAGTCACGAAGACGATTCACAGGTTTAGGTTTCCGGACGTTTTGAACAGCGTCATAAAGGGCTCCCTTTTTATTTGGACATATTCTGTGTTAACATAATATTGGTGTTTTTTAAAAACAGTGAAAAAAAATTCCTTTTTCTTTTTATTCTCTTCGTATATTATTTAGTTTACTTGATGCATTTTTTTACTTCATTCGAATGAAAAATGTCAAAGATGTCGTCGTTTACTAAAAAAAGTGGTATAATACTACATGCAGAACGTTTGTTCTTAATGTATCATATATAGACCTTAATAACGATGAGTTAGTTGCCATTTGGAAAGCTTAAAGTGTATGTAAGGTAAAAGAGAAGGTTATTCATGACCTTCTTTTCTTCTCGTCTAGTAAGAAAAGCGGAAGCGTCTTGTTCAGCCCTAAAGGAAAATGGTTATTTTTCACAAGGGCTAGACACTGGAGCTAGACAACTATCTGACTTTGGAATAATGGCTTTTCGAAAAAATATAGAAAATTAAAAGGAAAATGAAGTTATTAGACGAATACATAAACAATTGTTCGACATGTTTTATATAAAAAGTAAACATGTCGTTTTGGAAAGTGAAAGGGGTATGTCTGTGGCAAAAAATCAACAAACATTTGATTATAATGATGATGCCATACAAGTGTTAGAAGGGCTGGAAGCTGTAAGAAAACGCCCTGGTATGTATATTGGAAGTACGGATTCAAGAGGATTGCATCATTTAGTATATGAAATAGTTGATAACGCGGTGGATGAAGCATTAGCTGGCTTCGGCGATGCAATCATCGTGAAAATTCATCGTGATAATAGTATAAGTGTTCAAGATAAAGGCAGGGGAATGCCTACTGGAATGCATAAAACTGGAAAGCCAACACCAGAAGTCATTTTTACTGTGCTTCATGCCGGCGGAAAGTTTGGACAAGGCGGTTATAAAACGAGCGGAGGCTTGCATGGTGTTGGTGCATCCGTTGTGAATGCATTGTCAGAATGGGTTATCGTCAAGATTAGACGAGCTGGATTTGTTTACGAACAACGTTTTGAAGATGGTGGAAAACCTGTTATGACGTTAGAGAAAACAGGCAAGACAAACCAAACTGGAACAACGATTCATTTTAAACCAGATAAAACGATCTTTTCGACAACTACGTATAATTATGAAACGCTTTGTGAACGTTTAAGAGAATCTGCGTTTTTATTAAAAGGGTTAAAAATAGAATTAGTCGATGAAAGACACGGTCAGCAAGCTGTCTTCCATTATGAAAATGGCATTGAAGCTTTTGTTGAATATTTAAACGAAGAAAAGGATACACTTCATCCGGTAGTAAGCTTTGAAGGAGAAAGCAATGGAATTGAAGTCGAGTTTGCCTTTCAGTTTAATGATGGCTATTCCGAAAATGTATTATCATTTGTCAACAATGTCCGCACTAAAGACGGTGGGACACATGAAGCTGGCTCCAAAACTGCGATGACGAGAATGTTAAATGAATACGCGAGAAAAGTGAATCTTTTAAAAGAAAAAGATAAAAATCTAGATGGTTCGGATATTAGAGAAGGGCTTGCTGCTATTATTTCTGTTCGTGTACCAGAAGATTTGCTTCAATTTGAAGGCCAAACAAAAGGTAAATTAGGGACAAGCGAGGCTCGATCTGCTGTTGATGCGGTTGTATCAGAACATCTTGCTTATTTTTTGGAAGAAAATCCAGAAACAAGCTCTCTTCTAATTAAAAAAGCGATAAAGGCTTTTCAAGCAAGAGAAGCAGCAAGAAAAGCTCGCGAAGAAGCAAGAAGCGGTAAAAAAAGAAAACGGGCAGAAGCGGTTCTTTCCGGAAAGTTAACCCCTGCACAATCGAGAAATCCAATGAAAAATGAGCTTTATTTAGTCGAAGGGGATTCTGCTGGCGGTTCAGCCAAACAAGGAAGAGATAGACGTTTCCAAGCAGTGCTGCCTCTTCGCGGGAAAGTCATTAATACCGAAAAAGCAAAACTAGCTGATATTTTTAAAAATGAGGAAATCAATACGATCATTCATGCAATAGGTGCTGGAGTTGGCGCTGATTTTAATGTGGGTGATTCGAATTACGATAAAATCATTATTATGACAGATGCAGATACTGATGGCGCTCATATACAAGTACTTTTGTTAACCTTTTTTTACCGATATATGAAGCCCCTTTTAGAAGCTGGAAAAGTGTATATTGCCTTGCCGCCTTTATATAAAGTAAGCAAAGGTTCAGGGAAAAAAGAAGTGATTGAATACTCATGGAGTGATGACGATCTGCAGGATGCCATCAAAAAAGTCGGCAAAGGCTATATTTTGCAAAGGTATAAAGGTTTGGGCGAGATGAATGCAGACCAGCTTTGGGAAACGACGATGAATCCGGAAACAAGAACGTTGATAAGAGTAAAAATCGATGATATTGCCCGAGCAGAACGCCGTATCACGACCTTAATGGGCGATAAAGTAGAACCAAGAAGAAAATGGATTGAATCTAATGTTGCTTTCGGTTTAGAAGAAGAAAGCAATATTTTAGAAAATGAACATATTGTCGTGGCAGAGGAGGAAAGTTCATCATGAGTTCAGCAGAACAATTTCGTGATTTGCCTTTAGAAGACGTTCTCGGCGACCGTTTTGGACGTTATAGTAAATATATTATTCAAGAGCGGGCGCTGCCTGATGCTAGAGATGGGTTAAAGCCAGTACAGCGCCGCATCCTTTATGCAATGCATGAAGAAGGCAATACACATGATAAAAATTTCCGCAAATCTGCAAAAACAGTAGGAAACGTTATTGGCAACTATCATCCACATGGAGATTCCTCCGTATATGATGCCATGGTGCGGATGAGTCAAGAATGGAAAGTAAGAAATGTGCTTATTCAGATGCATGGAAATAACGGCAGCATTGACGGGGACCCGCCTGCTGCAATGCGTTATACGGAAGCTAGACTTTCTGCCATTTCAGCAGAACTGTTAAAAGATATTGAAAAAAGAACGGTGGAGTTTATTCCAAACTTTGATGATACCTCCAGTGAACCAACCGTTTTGCCTGCGAAATTTCCGAATCTGTTAGTAAATGGATCAACCGGTATTTCAGCCGGGTATGCAACGGATATTCCTCCACATCATTTAGGAGAAGTCATTGATGGGGTAATCGAAAGAATGGATCATCCAAACTGTACCGTTGAAGATATGATGAAGCATATTAAAGGTCCAGACTTTCCGACAGGCGGAATTATTCAAGGGATTGATGGAATAAAAAAAGCCTATGAAACGGGTAAAGGAAAAGTGATTGTCCGCGGGAAAACAGAGATGGAAGAAATTCGCGGCGGAAAACAGCAGATCGTGTTAACCGAAATACCGTATGAAATAAATAAAAGCAACTTAGTAAAAAAAATTGATGAACTACGTCTCGACCGCAAAGTAGAAGGCATCGCAGAAGTTCGAGATGAAACGGATCGAACAGGTTTACGTATTGTGGTGGAATTAAAAAAAGATGCAGATGCTAATGGGATCTTGCATTATTTATATAAAAATACGGATTTACAAATTACGTATAGTTTTAATATGGTAGCCATTCATAATAAAAGACCGAAATTAATGGGTATTTTAGAATTATTAGATGCTTATATTGAACACCAAAAAGAAGTGGTGACAAGACGGACTCAATATGATTTGCAAAAAGCAAAAGACAGGGAACATATTGTGGCTGGATTAATGAAAGCTTTATCGATTTTAGATGAAGTAATCGCAACGATCCGAGCATCAAAAGATAAACGAGATGCGAAAAACAATTTAATGGAGGCTTTTCAATTTACGGAGCCGCAAGCGGAAGCGATTGTATCATTGCAGCTGTATCGTTTAACGAATACGGATATTACGGCACTGCAAGCAGAAGCAGAAGAGCTGGCAAAAAAAATTGAAGAATGGTCATCTATTTTAGCTAGTGAAAAGAAACTAGTATCGGTCATAAAAAAAGAATTAAAAGACGTGAAAAAAAGATTTGCAACAGAAAGAAGAACGGTTATTCAAGCAGAAATTGAAGAAATAAAAATCAATCTTGAAGTATTGGTTGCAAGTGAAGATGTCATTGTGACGGTTACGAAAGAAGGGTATGTAAAACGGACGAGTCAACGATCTTTTGCTGCTAGTAATGGCCAGGACTTCGGCATGAAAGACAGCGACAGAATTTTACGGAAAATAGATGTAAATACGACAGATGTTCTGTTGTTATTTACAAACAAAGGAAACTACTTATATTGTCCAGTTCATTTACTTCCAGACATTCGTTGGAAAGATTTAGGACAGCATATTTCAAATATTATTCCTATTGACCGTGACGAATATATTATTCAAGCAATGCCAATAAAAGAATTTAATCCAGCACATTATCTTCTTTTCTTTACGAAAAATGGTATGGCAAAGAAAAGCGAATTAGTTAACTATAAAGCACAAAGATACTCTAAACCATTGGTCGCGATTAATTTAAAAGGTGATGATGAGGTAGTCGATGTGTTTGTAACGGATGGAACGTTTGAAGTGCTGCTTTCCACTCATTTCGGCTACTCTTTACGCTTCCATGAAGAAGAAGTCAATATTGTTGGTGCAAGAGCGGCAGGTGTAAAAGGCATTAACTTAAAAGCAGATGACTTTGTTACTGCTGGTAAATTAATAACGAATCCAAACGAAGAAAGTGTTGTCATCTTAACACAACGAGGCTCGATCAAAAAAATGAAGCTTTCTGAATTTGAATCATCTGGTCGAGCAAAACGAGGATTTATTATGTTAAGAGAGTTAAAATCAAATCCTCATAGAGTCGTAGGCATGGCAATTGTTACGAAACAGGATAAAGTGTCATTTGAAACAGAAAAAGGAATGGTTGAAGAAGTAGACGTAGAATCAATCCGCTTTAATGACCGATACTCCAATGGATCCTTTGTCATTGACGAAACAGATGCAGGAAAAGTATTGGAAATGTGGTCTGAGAGAAAACAGGAATAGATAATAAAGAGTACTTACGGAAAAGTAAGTGCTCTCAGGCTGTCGACAAACGCTCGCTTTCTTCGTTGTTCGCCTTACTCGGATGCTCATTACCCAACCACGGTAACTCCGCTCCTCCCAAGGCTTCACGCCTCGAAAGACAAACGTTTTCGATCAGCCTGCAGTGTCTGCAAAAATCACTTTGTCTGCACTCTTAGAGTACTTACGGAAAAGTAAGTGCTCTTTTTGTGGATAAGGGGCGGAGCTGCGTTTAGTTTTTATGACAAAAATAGTATAATTATTATCATATGTTTAAGCCAATATTTATCCTTATCAATAATGAGTGACAAATTGGATATATTAACTTTTTAATTTTTATATTTTCTTTTGATTAAGCTCTTATTTGAAGTACGGTGGATTATTGTAGAAGAAACCTTAATATTCACCTAAAATGGTTTTAAATAATAATAGTTAATTAGTATTATCTTCAAAACGAGGTGATTATTTAATTGGTCATGTTAAATCAAGATTCTCAATACATTAGGGCTGTCTATCTTAAAAGAGATCATATTTCATCTTATGATCATTTTCCGCTTAATCTTCCAGTCATTCGGAATTTCCAAGAATTAATATTTCATCCTAGTGTTACTTATATAATTGGTGAAAACGGAATGGGAAAATCAACTTTACTTGAGGGTATTGCTATTGCTTTAGGATTTAATCCAGAAGGAGGCACGTTAAACTTTAATTTTTCTAGTTATGAATCCCACTCGAATTTAGACGAATACTTCCGATTAGTAAAGGGAGTAAATAGGGCGGAGGATTATTTTTTCTTTAGAGCTGAAACTTTTTATAATGTAGCAACCAATATAGAGGATTTAGATAAGGAATCATCGTTTGGCCGTAAGATTATCGATTCCTATGGAGGAAAATCACTGCACGAACAATCTCATGGGGAATCTTTTTTTGCAGCGTTTATCGAACGTTTTCAAGGTAATGGTTTATATATCTTAGATGAGCCAGAAGCAGCCTTGTCACCATTAAGACAAATGTCGATGCTTGCTAGAATCAATGAGCTTGTTAATCAAGGGTCTCAGTTTATCATTTCAACCCATTCACCGATTATTATGGCTTACCCAAATGCTAAAATTATTCAGCTTACAGAAGACGGAATGAGTGAATCAACATTGGAAGACACAAATCATTATTCGATTATGAAACAGTTTTTTGCTGATAAAGATCGGTTACTGCACCATCTTTTCCAATAAAGGACGGTGCTAGTACGAGTTATTTATTCAATTGAATATATTAAGAGCGTGTTTTGATCGATCTTTTTTCAAAACACGCTCTTTCTCTTGTTCGTTTATCAAAGTTATTAGTATTAATTGGATCAAACTTTATTCCAAGTTACAATCTTTTGAAAATCGGTTGTTAAACGTCCCTCACTTGTTAGCTATTTCCTGTCGATTTTTTCTTTTTCCTGTCTTACATGTTTTTTCCATAAATGGACAACATAATTTTATGTTGAACGATGGAGGGATGGTATGAAAAAAGAACTGCTATTTGCTTTTACTGCTTTCTTTTTCTTATCGTTAAGTGCGATTACAGGTGCATATGCTTTAGAAAAAGAGGAAACAGCAACGACGATTTCAACAAATAAGGTTGATTTTCTTCATGATGGAAAAGAGGAAACGATTCATTTAATGGGTATTTCCATCGAAGAGGAAAAGGATTTATACAAAGAGGTCATATTAGAAGTTCAGGATACGAATGGTGTGAAGAAGCATGTTCAATTAGAGGGAGGATATAATCCATCTCTGCAAATTGTGAATATGGATCGAGAGAAACATCCTGCGATATTTATTAAAATATTTACAGATAAAAAAGGAAATAAACCTAATTTTTATTTATATACTTTCTCATCTAACGCATTAACAGAAATAATAATTCCTGAATTGCCAAGCATAACTAGTCAATTTAAAGCAGATTATAAAGCAGAATTAACGATTGAAGGGATGAAAACGTATTCTTTTAATTTATTTAAGCGAAAAGGCCATTATGATCAATTAGGTGTTTATCGTAAGGGGCAATTAAATGAACCGTCAGAGTTAATTGTGCAGCCATATTCTTCATTTCTTGCCATACGTTATCATCAAAAACCAGCATTTAAAGGAACACAAGTAATAAGCGGTATAGACGAAACAGATACCATTGCTTATATGGAAACGATTTGGACAAGAAATAAGGAGGATTGGAAGCTAGAAAAAATAAAAGTGACAGAAGTAAGCAAAAAAAGTCATTAGAATAATGGGGTTTGAATGTGCAAAAGGAGAGCCGTTTTTGATAGGGCATCTTCTTTTGCATTTTTTTATCATGTTTTTCTCAGACACCGCCTATTTTTGCTGATAATACCTTTATTCCTTTTTAATTAGTAGTATAATGGAGGTACTCGATGGACGTTAGGCTAGAAGGGAATATTGTGATGTCATTATTAAAACTTAGCTTTTCTGCCTGTATAGGCGGATTGATCTTTTATGTCTGTAATTTACCGTTAACCTGGCTGCTTGGCCCAATGATTGCGACGGTTATTTTTTGCAAAGTAACAAAACAATATCCGAAACTACCGTTTTCTTTTCGAAATATAGGGTTAATTTCCATTGGCTACTCGATTGGAATCACTTTTACTAAAGACACGTTTAACGAAATGGCCAGCCACTTACCATCCATGATAGCAATGACTGTTGCTATGATCGCTTTTAGTATTATTCTTGCATTTATCACAACAAAAATTACGCGTACGAATTATAAGTCTACAATTACAGGAAGTATTCCTGGGGGACTAACACAAATGACAGCATTATGTGCAGAATTAAAAGGCGTCGATCTTGCAGTGGTGACAATTATACAAGTAACAAGGATTATTTCCGTTGTTATGCTTGTGCCCTTTCTTGTTTATAGTCCGCTGCTGCATGGTAAGGAACATGCAGGGGGTGTGATTGTTCAGCAAGCAAATCCGTTTCATTGGACGATTCTTCTTTATCTACTTTTTGCATTTATTGCTGCAAAAGTTGTAGAAAAATGTAAGTTTCCAACCCCGTTTTTAATTGGACCGATGGTGGTGATAGCTGCACTTGTATTAGGAGGTATTCATGTGCCAACAGTACCTGTCAGCATCATCAGTATTTCGCAAATTTTAATCGGTATCGATTTAGGATTACGAGTGAAATTAGGAACCATTGAAAATAAAGCGGTATTTTCGACTGTTGCCATTGTTTCATCACTACTATTAGTTGCTTTTTCCTTATTGCTAAGCATTATCTTAATTAATTTGGATGATAATATTAGCATCATTACTGCATTTATCGGATTAGCACCAGGTGGTATTGCGGAAATGGCAGTATTAGGGCAAGCAGTGAATGAGGAATTGACAATCATTACAACCTATCAATTATTTCGATTATTATTTATCTTATTTTGTGTCCCACCACTAATGAAATGGACATTTCACCTATTGGATAAAAAAGAAGAAATGCGGATGCTAGTTTTAAAAAACAGTAAATAAAAAGGCAAAACCTGAATCTAATAATAGGGCAGGTTTTGCCTTTTTTGTCGTCTAGGAAATTGGACAGGTTTTTAATCCAGGTGCAGGTTGGGCTTCAAAAGGAACATATATTGTCTGTTCAATTAATTGGATTCTATATATAGCTGAATGGCTTATCACGAAATGCTTTGATGTATCTGCAGACTTAATCAGAGTATCGAACCGCTAACATTTATTGGGATTTTGCTGATCATTCATCAATGCCATCCTGTATTCCAGCATCTATTTGCACTCAAGGCTCATTCATTCTTTCGCCATCAAATTGGGAAGGAAGTCGGGGAAGTATTTACCAGCGAAACGCAAAAATTTTGAAAAACCAGGTACTACACGTTTTTTGTTTTTTTCCATACCTTTGATTCCATGCTTAACGAGAGTCTTCAAACTCATATTTGGACCTCCTTTCTGCATGTTCGGTTGAAGATTGGTTTCGGCAACGAGGGGTGGGACAAGCTCCATTACGTGAATATTTTTATTCGATTTCTTTAGCTGTATTCGAAGTGCGTCGGTAAACATATGCACGCCTGCCTTTGTTGCGGAATACACAGGATGAATGGGCGAAGTAATATAGGAAAGACCAGAGCTTACGGTTACGATTATTGCTTCCCTTTGTTTGGAGAATTGGGGAAGCAATGCTTTTGTCATCCATACGGTCCCGTTTAAATTCGTTTCGACTTCAGAAGTTGCCTGCTCTAGATCAACATTTTCATCTAGCATTTGAAATGGACGCATGATGCCTGCTGTGTTGATTAAAATATTGGCCTCGGGATAGTTTTCATTAATGAATGCTGCCATTTTGCGAACAGAATCCGCATTTGAAACGTCACCTTGAAGCCCGACTAGTCCTTTATTATCTTTTGTTATTTTATCGATGGTTTCTTGATTACGACCAACAACAATGACTTTATTGCCACGTTTCAACAATTCATTGGCAAAGGCAAGACCAATACCTGAGGTACCGCCTGTGATGATAATTGTATTTTTATTAAGCTCCATATAGATTCTCCTTTGCTAGTTACAAATTTTAATTTTTGTAACTAAGTAATAATATTAAGATATACTGTTAAGTTACAAAAGTCAATAGTTGTAACTGGAAGTGTTTGTATGTATAATGAATGCATGAAAAGTTTAAGCAGAGAACTAATATTGGAAACCGCTCACCGAATGGTGGCTGAACAAGGCATGGAGAAAGTTAATCTTTCAAAAGTCGCAAATGAACTAGGAACGACTCATGCGGCGATCTATAAGTATTTCACAGGAAAAGAAGAACTATGGACCGCTCTTGCAAGTTCATGGCTTAATCATGAATTGGCAATACTTTTTCCTTTTGAAACTGAAAATTATTCATCTACAAAGGAAATCGTTCATGACTGGCTATGGAGTTTAAGCGAATCCAAATATCAATCTTATTTACATGAGCCAGAAATGTTCAAGTTATATACTACCTATATTGATGGAAATCCAATTGTATGGGCCCGACACATTGAAGATTTAGTGGGAAGCTTAAAAGCGGCAAGTAAAATCGAAGACAACGGGCTTTTACATGCCCTTCTGTTGGCATTCTCCTGGTTTTCCGCACCTGCCTTTGCAGAAAAGTGGTTACTGATTGATATTAAAAGAGAATTTGAAGGGGTCTGGAAGCTGATTGAAGCGGGGATATTGGAATAACAGCGATATTTGGCGGATGGTGTTTATGGTGCGGCTAGATATAGTAATATCCTCCTGCTATACATCGCCAAGGGCCTATAACTTGCCGTTACAGACAGCGCGGTGAACCGTACCATAAGTGAAGCGTTTTAGTAATAAAATAGACAACTAACTTTGGTTTTTTTTCACATACCAAAGTTAGTTGTCTATTTTTATTTTTCACATCGATTCACCACTAATGATCAGTGAACACACGTCTCGATTGTTCATTGATCGCTTCGGTAACAATCTGTATGGAACGAAGTGTCGTTTGAGACCTGCGAGCAACAAGGTAAATATGGCGTGTCAATTCTGGTTGTAGGTTTAGAAGATGAACACCTTCTACCTGCTCTGTTACTGCTAGTTTCGGTAGAATGCCAATAGCAAGATTATGAGCAACCACTGTCTGTATGGACGAATAGCTCTGAAAGATATTCATAACATTTGGTTGGAACCCAGCAGTTCGACACAGGTTCTTTGTGTATTCTGAAAGGTAGGTACCATCAGGCTCTATTACCCAATTCTCCTCCATAAGCACATCTATACTGACATGAGGGTGGTCTATCAGTGGATTTTCATCACCGACTAGAACCATCAGACGGTCTGTTCCAAGTTTGATGAGACGTCGATCGTTTTGCTTGAGCGAATGAGGCTTTTCAAAATAAGCGACAACAGCTAGATCAAATTGATGGGAGTCAAGCGCAGGAAGACTCCCATCCGGTTCCATTTCTGATAACCTAATCTGAAGCTCAGGGAATCTTTTCGACAATTTCGATACAGCTGGAATAACAATTGCACGCAAAGCACTTGAGAAGGAGGCAATCCGAACAGTCCCCTGAATGACGTCAGAAGTGTCACTTAGAGAGTTCTCAATCAATTCAAGCTGATTAAGCACTGGTTTAACCTGTTCCACCAGAGCGCGCCCCGCATGTGTTAATTGAACTCTTCGTCCCACTTTTTCAAACAAAATTGTATTGGTTTCTTTCTCCAGAAGGTTAAGCTGTTGCGATACAGTTGCTGTGCTAATATACATGACTTCGGCAACACGATGCATGGTTCCTAATGTTTCAAATTGTACAAGTAATTGTAATCGCCAAGTGTTGAGCATTTGATTCCTCCTTTCAGCATAACTAAACATATTGTTAAGGAAAACTTGATTGTTTTGTGTTTAATATTAATTAATAATAAACATTAAGTACATTAAGAGCAAATTTATGAAGGAAAGCGAGGAAGAAAAATGATGAATCCATATGAAAAAAGAACGAATCCTTGGGGGGACGTGGAACGACACGTTGGAAGATATGGTGCACCATTCTTCATCCCAGAAATAATCGACCGTGCCGAGGGGAGCTATGTATACACGGAAGAAGGAAGAAAAATCTTAGACTTCACATCGGGTCAGATGTCCTCGACAATCGGCCATTCTCATCCTGATGTGGTGGCAACTATACGTGAAGCCGCTGGTCGACTCGATCATCTGTTCAGTGGGATGCTTTCAAGACCTAGCATTAACCTATGTACACACATTGCCCAGACAGTAACGGCTCCTCTATCCAAAGTCATCCCTCTATCGACTGGTTCGGAAGCGAATGAAGCTGCATTAAGAATGGCAAAGTTGGTCACAGGGAAGTTCGAGATTGTCTCCTTTAACCGATCATGGCATGGGTTAACAGAAGCCAGTGCAGGAGCAACGTATGCTTCTGCTCGAAAAAGTGGATTACCTGGCTCACCCGGACAGTTGGCCATTCCCACTCCTTATGACTATCGGCCAGATTTCGTGGATGAAAATGGGAATCTTGATTGGCAGAAACAGCTAGATTATGGTTTTGCAATGGTCGATGCCCAATCTGTGGGTAGCTTGGCAGCGTGCATCGTAGAACCAATTGTATCTGGTGGTGGCATCCTTGTTCCTCCGCCCGGATATTTAGCTGCACTTAAGAAAAAATGTCAGGAGCGAGGAATGCTCTTAATCTTTGATGAGGCGCAAACAAGCTTTGGTAGAACAGGGCATTGGTACGGTTTCCAGCACGACGGTGTAACCCCAGACATTTTGACATTATCAAAAACACTTGGCGCAGGACTACCACTTGCTGCTCTCGTGACAACAGAAGAAATTGAGCAAAAAGCCCATGATAATGGTTTTGTATTTTACACTTCGCATGTCAATGATCCACTCGTAGCAGCTGTTGGGTGCACGGTCATGAATGTAATTGAACAGGAGAGTCTCCTTGTACAGGTCCGAGAAAAAGGGGAATATCTAGCTGCAGTACTAAAAAAGATGGTGCAAACACATGAAGTCGTCGGCGATGCTAGAGGGCGAGGTCTGCTGCAAGGAATCGAGATTGTAAAGGATAAGATTAGCAAAGAACGCTCAGAAGAGATTGGTGATCGAATTACGGCACGATGCCTTGAGTTAGGTCTCCATATGAACATTGTCTGTTTGCCTGGTATGGGTGGGGTTTTCCGAATAGCGCCACCGCTCACTGTGAGTTACGAAGAGCTGGATGAAGGACTTTCCATTCTTGATCAAGCCATTACGGATGTGGAGAACACGTTATGAAACTACTGAAAATGAGCAACAAACCATTTCTGTTCAAGAGGAAATCATCTTTTTGGGAGGAGGTCAGAATGGTTCGGGACTACGATCCTTCCGTTACCTCGAACACTCAGGTGATTCTCACATATTCTGGATTACATGCAGTTTGGTTTTACCGGTTATCCCATCTATTGTGGACGAGGAATCATCATTTAGCTGCACAGTTGATTTCGCAGCTTGCTCGTGTGCTAACAGGGGTAGAAATTCATCCTGCAGCAACCATTGGGAAAAGACTACTGATTGATCATGGAACAGGGATTATTATCGGAGAAACAGCTGAGATTGGTGACGATGTTATTATTTATCAAGGTGTCACACTTGGAGGCGTAAGTAATAAGCCAGGAAGACGTCATCCGAAGATAGGAGATCGTGTCTTTATCGGCGCAGGAGCTGCAGTTTTAGGAGCAATCACAATAGGAGAAGGCGCAAAAATCGGAGCCTTGGCTCTTGTTTTGAAGGATGTTCCAGCTCAACATACAGCAGTAGGCAATCCAGCAAGAATCATATCACCGAAATAGCTTTTAGAAGAGTACTGCACCACTAGCTAATGGAGATGATACGGATTTATATATTTCTAATATTGGTGTAGATACTGTCGATTCACTTTCTGGAAATTTTATAGTTAATAAATATAATGAAAAGGGTAACTGGGTTCTTGTTAGACAAATAAGTATTAGCGCTAAGAACATAAAACCAGGAAAGAAGCTACTAAAATCAGTTCATAATCCTCAAACACATGGATATGAACAACAAGTTATATCATTTGTAGCAAAAGATGGAAAAGATGTTACAACAAGTACTGCAAGTAAAATACAAGGGTTAAAAATCCATATAATTGGAGAAGTATTAAAACGTTAGCTGATTATACATACAGACATGCTCCAGACTTTGGGTTATCAAAATATGAAGAAATGGGATATTCCAAAAAAGCGAATAATTTTTATAACAATAGAAAGAATGCTGGTTATGAATATTTTAAAGGAAATGATGGTAATATTAGGGTTTATCAAATTTCCACAAATTCTGATTCAATTTTTATTAAATATGGTCATGATAGCAAGGATATTCCTGTAATTGAAATGGTGCAAAGTGGGAAAGGGCATGAATTACCCAATTCCTATGTAGTAAAAATTAATGTTACACCACAGAAAAAAGGAATATTAGGAAGAGACACTATCACTTTTGGAGTAGAACCAAACAAAAATGAAAAAGGGAATATTGAAATAAGAATGTTAGATTATAAACACACTGCTGGATCAGAGAAATAAGAAATAAAAAAATTTCATATTAAAAGGGTGTCAGAATACGACACCCTTCATGTTTTATCAATTAAATCCTTCAGCAGTATATAGTCATCAGTATACGCTTGGTAGACTCTCACATAAAATTCAGCTTCGTTATTGTCTCCATCTCCAGCGCCACTTATATTTTTAGCTAATAATCTATTTTTAAAGTTATCTATTCTTACATATGCATTCTTTACTATGAGTCTTACATCTTTTTTACGAGAATTTGATATAATAAATAATTCATCCTCCAATTGTTGCATACGAATTTTTCCGTTATTACTAAGAGAATGATCATAAAGAGGATACAGAGCAATCTTTCTTGCTTTAGATGTATTAAGTGAATTTTACATCATTAATTTAATGATAGAAGAAAGGATCTTTCATTCGTATACACTCTACATAAAGCTAATCGCATATTTACACATTTTTTTCGGGTTAACGAACAGGTTCATCACCAGTGATTCAAATCAAATAAGGGGGAAAATGAATTGAAAATAATTCCTGTATATGCCCTATCAGGATTTTTGGGTAGTGGAAAAACGACTTTATTAACCGGTATGTTAAATTATCTTAAACAGCAAGGGAAACGACCGGCTGTTATCATGAACGAGATAGGAGATGTAAATATAGACGGGCTTTTAGTAGATCATGATGTGCCGATGACAGAAATGTTAAACGGGTGTATTTGCTGTACGATAAGAGAAGATTTGGGTGCGACTCTTTTAAACATGTACCACCAATTCCAACCAGATATTATTATCATTGAGTCAACCGGGATCGCCAATCCACTGGAGCTCATCGAAGGAATTACAAATGTTTCTTTAAAAGTTGATATTGAGTTAAAACTTGTAACAACAGTTGTCTCAGCACCGCATTTTCTTGCGCTTACGCATGAAAGAAGAAAGACGCGCCGCCTTATGGAGGAACAAATTCGTTGTGCCGATTTACTTCTCCTTAATAAAACAGACCAACTTACAGACGAGCATAACCAAAAAGTCAAAAACCAGCTTATGCAATTAAACCCGCATGCTAATATTATAGAAACATTACGTTGTGACATAGATATGGACGTGCTGTTTACTTCTATCCATAGAGAAGGAGAACTTCGTGGTCAAAATGAACAGCAGTATCCTTCTATTGAAAAAGCGAGCGAGTATACTCATCATCATACGCATAACCATGTCATGACTTATACGCATCGATTTGATGGAGCGGTCGATCGTCAAAAATTTAAGAAACTGTTTAGTGAAATACCTTCTGAAGTGTATCGAGCAAAAGGGGTGATTAAATTCATAGAGGATCATGAGCAATATTTATTTCAATATGCCTATAGGGAAATAGAATTTGTAAAAATAAACCTTCAACAGTCTGTAGAACCAGTAGCCGTTTTCATTGGAGATCATTTTGATAAGATGCAGGTAAAGCGTGCTATTCATGAACTTGCTGTTAATATTTGAACAAGTAATTTATTGTAATAAAAATTTCAAAAGAGAAGGCAAATAAAAATGACCTCCTTAATTAGCTATCAAATCAGTGATTTTATTGGTAAATTAAGGAGGTTATATTTTATTGATTTCTTATTTATATATATCTTCTAATAGGTATGTATTTCTTCCAATCCCATTAATTTGGTCTTTATATCCAAGCAGCTGCCTTAACCTTGTATTTGGATATTCCAGCATGACTCGTAACTCTTTGGTAGAAATTTCAGGATACTCTAACAATAACTTTTGAATTTTAGTTATTTCATTTATATCATAATTTGTTTTATACACTATAAAAGGGGAGAGGTATTCTGCAATATTTATTTGAGTCAATTCCTCATTTCCTGTCCATTTGAATAACCTTATTTGTTTTTGGAAACGATTGATATTATTTTCAACTGATAAAAAGCGATATATTAAGTCACTCTTCACTATAGAATGGTCAGATTGTTCTAAAAAACCTTGTTCTAACAAAAAGACTACTATTCCCATAAAAGTATCAACAATCTGTAGTGGGATAGACTTCTCTGAATCCTGTGATATTACCTTATTTACACGATAATTTTTATTCCTATAAGCAGAATGAGCATTCATTTGTTCAATGATTTTATCATTTAAAAACAATTTATCATATTCATCGTTGCTATCTATTTTTATCTTTACATTAACTAAGTCACTATTATTGCCAATGTGAGATAAATCACGTGTTAATCCATAAAAAAGCCTTTCAGGTATTTTAATATAGAACAGGTTTCGTAACTCAGTAGCCGACAATCCAATTTTATCTGCAGCAGAAAAGGCATCTTCATTATTAACTATTAATATATTAATTCTAATGTTCTCATTAATAACTGTATGTAATGTTTGAAAATATTTTTTTATATGAGTATCCTTTGTATATTCACGAAAATGAAGTTCTCTGTTAGACTGGCTCTTCTTATAAATTTTTCTAATTTGTTTTACAAGGTTGGCCAACGCATTATCTGTGCCACTATAAGCTCCATAATAAGAGAACTCTTTGTTAAATTGGTCAATTTTATTCGATTCGTCAAAATATATTAAGTAATTCATACCACACTTCCTAAATGTTTTGGTTGACTTACAATGTATAGATGTTATAATTGCATCATAAAATATATCGTATTACTTTCTCCGCTACCGTTTTGTAGAGCTGGTAATACATGCACGGAAATAGCTTTTCCCCGCTACCGACACGGCAGGGCTGAGCTATTTTTTCTTTTTTATTAGTCTAAAAAGTGTATAACCAATATATTCGTGCTCAAGTGAGCAAATAAAAATATGAAAAATTAATTCTTATACGTACTCATATGAGTGTATAAAAATTAACCGACTTTGCAAAAGAGTGTTCTTTAATACGGAATGCTTTTTTATTTTTATGCTTATTATACCAAACGTACGTTTGATAAGTATATATTATTTAACAATTCGTAAAATGTGCACTATATGAATTATAAAGGAATTGAACATTCACGGCTAAGTTATTCTACACACTGGATTGAGTAGGCTCAATATGATCCTGTATGTGCAGCCAAAATACGTGAAGTCAAAGATTGGATGAGATGCATCAAAAGAGTGATTCTAATACGTTTGTTTAAAAAGTCTAAAAGATAGTACTCGAGGAGATTGGTATAAATTGACATGTAACAATCTTACATGTATAATTTTGGTTAACATGAATGTCAATGAAAAGAGGGATACTTGTGTCACCACGTACAAAAGAACAAAATGAAGAAATTAGAAGACAGCGAAAACAGGAAATATTGCAAGCAGCCATACTTGTGTATGCGGATAAAGGATACTCAGCTACCGAGGTTGGTGATATTGCTGCAAAGGCCGGTCTTGCACGCGGTTTGGTGTATCATTATTTTGAGAACAAGCAAGCCTTGTTTCGTGAGTTGTATGAACATATGATGGGCAAGACCAAAAGGACGACTGTTTCCCATTTCGAGCAGAAAGGATCTGCACTGGAATTGCTAAGCGAGTATGCACGGTTAGTTTGCAGGAAAGTTCTGGAAGAACCAGCGATATCACGCTTTTATATGCGCATCAGTCTAGATATCCATTTTTTGTACACGGAAGAACAATTCTCTTCCTTTGAATGGGTGAAGGATTTCATTCAGCCTATGACATCTACCATTGAAAAGGGCATGAAGCAAGGAACAATTCGTCAAGGGAACCCGAGCCTCATAGCCATGCAATTCTGGGGAGCCATATCTCAAGGTATGAACTATCTGGGCCAATTGCAACAGGAACTTCACAAGAATGAGACTTCTGAACAAGAGATAAAAGATCAATTAATGGTTGTACTGGAGCAAGTGACGGAAACAGCTTTAGCTATCGTCATACCGGAGTAAATTTTTTTGCCCTTAATATTGACATTCGTGTAAATCAAAAAAAGAGGTGTATAAATGACATTAGTGACTATGAAGCAATCAGATTTTGATACATTAAGTGACGAAAGACTGGGATGGGCATGTGGGGGAGACAACGCTTTTAAGTATTCGCGGGAAAGATGCTACTGCTAAGGCGCAGGCTATAACTAGTTTGAACAAGGGTCAGCAGGCATTATGTATGTTCAGGGTATTTTATGATCATGCTAAGAATTCGGCAATCGAGTATTATTCTTGGGTAGCTTATTTGCTTCAGACTCCGGGGTATTGGCCAGGAGTGACCGAGGGACTGCTTTATTTTGAGGACCAAAACATGCTACAGCTACTTGAAGATACGAATAAGGTTATTGAGGAGCGGAATAATAAGTTTAATGGGATTGCTTCTTTTAAAGATCTAGAGCAAGATAATGAACTATCCTATACAGTAAATCGATTATATGAAAGGTTTCAGGAGATTGTTCCTAATAGCTTGAAACGAATTAGTACGTATATCCGAATGAATCAGCATGACTTTGTCATTATTGTAAAGTAATTCTGTTTAAAAAGTGAACCCAGTAATCGACGAACGTTGCTCAGTAGTTTTAAAAGAAATAGTGTCAGCAAAATACAAATTTTTATAAATTTAAAAGTTTAAAATATTAAATAAAAAGTTAATAAATTTTTATTCTGTCTCACTATTAAAAGTATACTTAATAATGAGACGGAATTTTTGTTTTATTTAATTGCTGATCATAATATATATTATGGTGATGGCGTTTTATGAAATAGCAAAATAGCTATTCCACTCTATGTTTGTAACTTCTGTTTTTTATTTCGTCCATATTAATGAATTGGCAGCTATATTCAATCACATCATTTAAATATAAATTATGTTGTTTTGCAAAATCTTTTAGATTAGCAAGTAATTCTTTATCATATGTTGTTTTGTATTGAATGCGATCTTTAGGTCTTAAATCTTTATTATAAGTAATACTTTTGTTAGACAATACATACTGTAAGCCATTTTCAATTAAATAATTGATATGTGTATCATTTTCTTCAGCAAGTTCATTTAATTCTTTAAGTAATACTTTACTAATATTTGTTCTAAACGGGATTCTTGCTACATCAGTTTCTTGAATTAATTTTCCATTTGTTAATTTCCACATATTTATTACCTCCAAAATGTGAGAATGTAGTATATATTATATCTGCAGTTATATAGAATGTTTTTCCATTCGTTCTCTTTTGTAAAATACATAATTATCCTCAGTCGTATTATATATTATTTTTGCTAATTTAGGCAGATCGTATTTACCTTTTACCCAAACTCGGAATATTGTATTTTTTGAGAATCTATTATCAGAAGTTATCTCAGTCCGTAAATTCCATGATTTAAAAACAGATAGCAATCCTTCAGCAAATTTAATACTTCCTGTCGTTACATTCATTACATATCCTCTATCTTGAACCCACCCATCCCCGTCGATTACACCTCTAATAAAAGAAGGGAGAAATTTTTCTGGTATATTTGGAAATGGAACTGTTAAGGATTTATTTGGTATAATACCAAACTTCTCTAAATCCATTTTTATTTCTTTAGAATTTATTATAAGTGTTGGCGTTTTTCTTGTTGGGTATATTGCTGATATGTTCCAATTTGCTTCTAAATAATCGGCAATCAAATGAAGAATTCTTTCATTTTTTTGTGTAATGGTAATAGTATGTGTCTGTTTAGATATTGTTCCATCTGTTAAAATAATACCTAATACCCATGCCATTTCATGTGTCCATATTTTAAAAAAATCCTCATTTACTCTATGCTTACGTGGCTGCCCTGATGATTGTTCCCGATTCATTTTCACACCATGCTTATACATCACATTACGAATAGCTTGAGCAGAGATGCCTACAATTGGTACCATCTTTTTAAAGGGCATTCCACTTTTGTACATTTTAATAATTACTTCATCTGTCATTCCTGGATTTCTCGGCATACTATTCCCCCTGATATTAATATTCTGCCATCTTAATAATTTTGTGAATTCGTGCAATTGATTGGTTTTTATTTTTCTTAGAATGAATGTTCTTATGATTAATTTTACGAACGTATATTCCGTTTGTAAACAGTTTAAGAGCAATGTTCATTATTTGAACAAATTTCTAAAAAAAGTATCCATCAATTAGCAGAAAACGTACTAATAAAAAACAGCCAATCATCACTTTGGCTGTTTTGCAGTGGTTTTTCAGACGATTTAGTTTTCCCTAATTATACATCTCTTTTAAGAAAGGAGTTATTTTTTGGATATTATTGATTAATCAGTACACCTAATATTTTTTCTTAAATCTAACTGCAAATAAAAAAATTTTCCAATTAAGGAAACTTTTAGCTATCGATGTTATTGTATCTATTCCTTTCCTAAATTAACAACCGATTTTTTAAGAAATAATGTAACTACTTTTATTTTTTCAACCTCACAACGAAGTTTATAAAAATATTGAACAAGTTCATGCTCGTCTTCCATTTCAAACTTGCGTAATGTTCTTTTACCGATGCGACGATCTAATAGACAAAGAATTTTAATCAGAATTTCTGAAGACTTTAATAATTCTTCAATTGGTGAGTTAAAGTATTCTTCTAATGCTGAGAAAAAATCGTATTGACCATAAATTCCTTCTGCTTTAAGCATTTTATGAGCCTGATCTTGTATAGCACGATTTTTGGTTACATCATTATAGTCACAGTTATATTGATTAGTTTTGGCTCGTATTTCACGTTCTCTATAATATTCTTCAATTTCCGCTGTAATGGTACACATGCTTAATACTTCCACTTTATCAACAGTAATTACAGCTCTGCCTAATTGATCATGAGCTTTCCGGTAATTGATCACTTGAAAATCCACTCTCTTACGCAATGGCTCACATATAAAATTTGATAAATGCTTTTTTGCTTTACTCCATTTTGGACTAAATAACAAATGGCAACCTCCAATTTTTTTTTCTGGTCTTTAATTGAATAACACTTTCTTCTATAATTATACATGGATTGGAAAAATAAAACATCTGATTTGTTTTCGTATTTACTACTCTAGAAAAAATACAAACAGCCAAGGTTTATTTTGGCTGTTTGTATCTTATTGGTTACATCTAATACCCAGAATCCTCAGATGTCAAGTTATCAATCATCTTATAATCGTACTTTTGCAATGGTTTTTCAGCTGGACCTTCCATTACTTCACCAGTATACGAAAATCTAGATCCGTGGCACGGACAATCCCAAGACCGCTCTCCGCTGTTCCATTCGACTTCGCATCCGATGTGTGTACAGGTTGTATCGACAATATGGAGCTTCCCTTCTTTGTCTTTATAAGCACCTTTTCTGTGCCCATCTATCGTAATAACAGCACCTTCGTCATTGGATAAATCACAGATTCGATTAAAAGGAGTTTCCAATTTTCCTTTAATTAAATGACTGACAACGTTTGCGTTTTCTACTAAAAAGTTTTTCAGACTTGGGTTCATATGGAAGCGTGAAGGGGCAAATAATTGTTCATACTTGTTCTTTCTCCCCGCTACCATATCTCTAAACAACAGTGCTGCCGCCGTTCCGTTTGTCATTCCCCATTTTCTGAATCCAGATGCAATCAATACATTCTTTTTTCCGGAAGTTATTTCTCCGATATATGGGATTTTGTCAAGTGTTGTTAAATCTTGGGTTGACCAGCGATAAGGAATATGTTCGAGTCCGAAAACTTCTTGGCCAAACGTCTCTAAAGCTTTGTAATGATTGAATGTATCTTCACCTTGCCCAGTTTTATGACTTTCCCCAATTATGAGTACCATTTCCTCCCCGTTTATTGTTACTGAACGGAGAGATCTTGTTGGCTGATCAGCACTAATATACATTCCGCCTGGATACTCTTTTTTTACTTTAGCAGCGATAACATACGCACGTTCTGCATGCATTCTTGTAGAATAAAGACCTGCTCCTTCATAAAATGGAAAATGAGAACAGGATAGAATATAGTTGCCTAAAGCAGACGCGCTTCCCCGAGTAAGAACGACTGGCTGCTTTCCATTTTTAATATTCACTGCAGTAGTATTTTCAAATATTTGTCCCCCTTTTTCTGTAATGGTTTGAATGAGGTGAAACAAATATTTAACCGGATGAAACTGTGCCTGGTTTTTCATCACAAGCGCATTTTTTATTTCGATGTTAAACGGAATGGTATCAACCAGTCCGCCTTCTATCCCCAGTTCTTTATAAGCATGCGCCTCATTTTCTAGTTTACGTGCATTTTTTTCAGTTGTAGTGTATACATAGGCATCTTGGTTAACAAAATCACAATCAATTTGATGCTTCTCTACCAATCCTCTAATAAACATTAAAGCCTCTGTATTGGCCTCATAATACAAACTTGCCATCGATTTACCTGTATAGCGAATAAGCTCATCGTAAATGACATCATGTTGGGCGGTGATTTTAGCTGAAGTGTGACCTGTTGTCCCATTCAGTAATTTCCCCGCTTCTAAAATGGCAACCTTAAAGCCTTCATTCACTAAAAGATACGCAGAGGTAATGCCGGTAATGCCCCCTCCTACAATAACGACATCAACTTGTATGTCTTCATCCAAACGCGGAAAATCAGGCAATTGAATATCCTTTGTCCAATAGGATTCAGGGTCTTGTGGCAATTTCCCATTATTATGATTGTTGTTTATCACTAAAAATCCTCCATTTAATGTTTTTAATGTTATCTTTACCATTTAACGGAAGAATAAACTTTAAGGATTAAAACAGTCAAATTTCACTGTAATTATTATAGTAAGATTATTTTTCTGGAGTCTAAGTTCGAAAATTTTAGCATATTTGTGTAAATAAACTACATTAACATAATAAAATAGTTAATTAAATGAATAATATCCGAATTAGTGTACAATGTTGAAAATAAATAAAAAGCACAATCCTTTTTAAAGAACTGTGCTTGATTTTTGTTTATATAATTTGAAGCTCATTATTTATGTTTGATTGCATTACTTAATTGCTTTGCTAACCTTCACTTTCTTTCCTTTGATTGTTGTCGTTTGCATAGCCTGTAAGACTAATGAACCTTTGCCATTCAGTATATCGACATAGGTTAACTGTTCCTGTATCGTGATAATTCCAATATCATCTGCTGTTACTCCAGGAATTTTCGCGATAGTTCCAACAAAATCGACTGCTCGCAGCTTTTTCTTTTTTCCGCCATTGAAATGCAGCTTCATAATATCTTTGTTTATTCGTGCCGTTTTGTTGTTTTTAACAAGTCGGCGTCCATTCATTTTTTCTTCGAATGCAGCTTTTCCTTTAGCTACATCTTCTTGTAATGGAGCTTCCATTTTTTGTATGTCGAAGCCAATATAGTTTTCAATTGCTTTAATAAATTTTCCTTCAAACGGAGTTGCAAACGTAATCGCTCTTCCTTTATTACCAGCACGACCAGTTCTTCCTGTTCGATGAACATAGCTCTCTTTCTCCATTGGAACATCATAGTTAATAACAAGCGTTACATTGTCAATATCAATTCCCCTTGCAGCTACATCCGTTGCGACAAGGTAACGGAAATTCCCGATTTTGAAACCATCCATAACGGCAAAGCGATCTTCTTGATCTAATCCACCATGTAGTTTTTCACAAGCATAATTGGCTTCTTCCAGGTCATTAAACACGGAATCAACATGTTCTTTTGTTCTACAAAAAATAATACAGCTATCTGGGTTTTCAACCACTGTTACGTCTTTAAGCAAGGAAATTTTTTCTTCTTCTTTCACTTCGATTAATCGATGTTCAATTGTATTCGTTGTTATTTGGTTAGCATTAATTTCAATATGAATAGGATTTTTCATATATTGATGACAGAGATTTTCAACATCTTTTGGCAATGTTGCAGAAAATACCATTGTCACTCTATTCGAAGGAAGTTCTTTTATAATTGCTTCTACCTCATCAATAAACCCCATATTTAGCATTTCATCGGTTTCATCAATGATAAAATACTTTATGTTGTCTAAAGGAAGGGTTCCTCTTTCAATATGGTCAATCACACGACCAGGTGTACCGACAACAACATGCGTTTTTTGTTTTAATTCTTCCTTTTGTTTCGAAAAGGGCTCTTTTCCATAAACGGCCATCGCTTTAATTCGTTTAAACCTGCCGATGTTTGTTAAGTCTTCACGTACTTGAACAGCAAGCTCCCGAGTTGGTGTAAGAATTAATGCTTGTGGCTTTTTTTCCTCCCAATCTATCATTTCGCAAATAGGTATACCAAAGGAGGCCGTTTTCCCGCTGCCTGTTTGAGATTTCACGACAAGATCTTGATTATTCAATGCTTTTGGCAAAACTTCACGTTGAACTTCTGTAAGAGTTTCGTACTTTAACACAGTAAGTGCTCTTTTTATTTCATTGCTTAATGGAAATTCCTCAAAATTACTTTCAATCATGTATTAACCTCTTTTTATATTATTATTCAACTTATATATAGAATTCTCCAAATGGAAATATCTTATGCAAAATCTGAATATGTTCATTATACATGAAATTTCAGACTAGTAGCGTTTTATATGGATTGATTGAAATAAGTAACGAACAGACATTTTTATCAAAAAAATTGGTATCACAAAGCTAGAATAAAGTAAATCCCGCATTCAAAAATTTTCTGTTTTTGCTTTACCTACATAGAAAATGCCCATGTTTTGTTGTTATTTTCCGAAAGAAATTCCCCTTTCACATTCTACCATCTCATCAATAAGAATAAGATTTTTTTATCAAACTTCTCCATCATTTGTTGGGTCTACATAAAAAGACCAACTTTACAAAAATGTAAAGTTGGTCACTGTTTATTTGACGTAGCGTGATGAATTTTTAATATTGGACAGTTTATTTTGTAAACTTGCTCTATCTCGCTCATTTGATTCAATCGATTTGTTACAACTTTTTGTCCATATCCTTTTGGAGCGGAGGCAATTAAAATTACGTTTTCTTTATTATTCACTAATAAGACCCCCTAACAAAGTTTTGATAAAGTAGCAATACGTATATCCTTTTGACTCAAGTATAGCATTAAATATTTCGGTTTATTTATATTTCATCATTCTCTCTCTATTATATTATCAATTTTGACTAATAAATCATTAATACTTCGCTGATAGTCTTCATTTCCTGATTTTTCATCTATATTCCAAGGAATCTGATTTTGCTGTAAAAGGTGAATAAAGTCATTTACGTGACAATCTGCTATGTATGCTGCTCTTTCAATGGATATTCTATTTGCCAAAAATAAAGTAATCGCAAAAGAAGTATGAATTGCTTCGTCTATTGATTGCTGACTGTTTATCGATTTCAGTTTGGAAGCTACGTCTTTTGGGACAGTAATTAAAACTTGCTCCTCACTCCTATTATTTTCATTTCGTTCAATTTCTTCCCATTCTTCATGGGTAATGCCAATAGGTGCTCCACCTTCTGTATAATCGACGATAAATGCAAAATGTTCATCTGATTCAATAATAGAGTCCCATTCTTCAAAATTATTGGAAATATTTTTCTTTATCTCTTTTCTTCTAGATTTTTTACAATTTTTACATAGATGTTGACGATGTCCTTTTCCACTAAATTGTTCATTAGGTCGATAACATCCACATCCTCTACAATAATGGCCACGTCTTGTCTTTCCCATTCAAACCTCTCTAATTGTCATATTTACTTACACACCAACCTGCAACAAATACCCCGTCAGCGTCTCAATTCGTTTCTTGCACTTCCTCTATTTCTGGCATGGAAGATACTTTCACAGCGTTAAAAGTTTTATCCATGTGTGAATCGAAGGATTTTTTACGATTTTCCAATTGGAAGGAACAGACTCCATCGTTGCACGAATGATTTCATTAACATTCCATATAAAAGTTGTTCAAAAAGTTCGAGAAGCCTAATTATCGATTTACTTCGTCACGTCGTTACCCCAGTAGACAACAAAGCTCTCCCATTTGAACACAATTATATATATTCTAATATAGTATACAGCAATTTTTTTAGTCAAATCTATCCGTATTCTGTTTCTATTTTCGATGTTAGTATTCTTGTAATTCAAACTTATAATTATGGACGCTTTTCCCTAGGCTCTGTAACACCTATAATATTTATTGTATTCGCATTATCAATTGCTTTAATTACTCCATTCGAAATCTCCTCGTGTGTCAACCATCTCGAATAATTATTTTCAATAATAAAACCTAGCTGTACGATTCTATAAAAACAATTAGCTGGTACTTTAATATTTCTCTTAATGTTTAATAAATCTGAACTACTTCCTAAAATATGAAGTAAAGTCCACTGGTTATGGTTTATAGAATTGTGTTTTAAAATAATTTCCAGTGCATTTTTCGCGTAAGAGTGTATCCAAGCAATCAGTAAATCAATCTCACCGTTTTTATTAATGATAAATTCCATTTTTTCATTAAGCTCGTTTTCATTTTGATAATCAACCAAAATTGGTGTAATCAAACAATCATTTTCAGCTCTTTCTATGAGACGCTTCATTTTTTCTGGGTTTCGACCAATTACAGATACGTGATATCCGTTGTTCATTAACCATAAAGATACATTTGATAACATTCCTGTACCACCAACTACTAAAGCGTGTTTCATGCTATCACATCCTGTTTATATTTAGTATCATATTCTTTAACAGGACAGGGACGAGGAATTTGTGAATTTTACTTATCATAAAAAAATACAGTCTTCCTAACCAATTATTCATATAAACTACAGTCGATACCGTTACATATGTTGATCCATTCCCTTCGTTTAATAAAATGGACATACGAAAATTCAAATGACGATCATCTTCCCCTAGCAATATTTCATTAGATGAACGATTCTTGACATGAAATATTCCCGTATTGCTTCCCTGCTCAAATGTCATATTTTGTACTTCAAACCGATTAGATGTCTTTAACCCAATAAGCCTAACTATTTTATCTCGCACCATCATTAAATGAGAAACCCAAGAAGGAACAGAAGTGAAAAACAACCGCGTTATTGTATCTACATCAAAATCTGCCTTATCAGGTAGTAGAGCCTTATATGCATCTGAATAATGTTTATAAGTAAAAGCTTGGCTTGCCAAGGAATTTTTAGGAATGGACACCTCTTCTATAACATATTTTTTCATCATTTCACTTTCACTCCTTCTCCTTTTTGACTTTACCACTTATGTTTTCAGTGTGAAACCTATTCATTTACTTATTATAATTTTGGAGTGAATACAATTTCAAAAAATAGAATAGATTATTTGCATATTCAATAAAAAAGCCCCTATATGTACGGACTTTTCCTTTCTTATCTTACTCAAAATATAAAAATTGCTCCATTTCTTTAGGGCTTAAATCGTTTGGTTCGATACCTTTAGCTTTACAATACTCTCCTAATGCTCTAATCTTTACTTTTGGTGCTTCTGAACTTGGTGGAAAGGCAAATACACCATTGGGAAAAGCATTGCCGAATCTTTCAATATCTCTTTGCACCTTAGCATCACTCCTAGACTTAGTGCAACCAATTGAAAGTCCATCCGTAATCAGGCAAATACTTAGTTTTCTTTATTTCTTCTTTACCTACTTTTCGGAAAAAAAACATAGTCTTTTCTTTTGTATGATATTTTCTCAGCATATTATCGATCTCTTTCTTTGTTACTCTAAATATTATTTCATAAATAGATTGTCCTTTCGTTATATACAGGAAAAACATCTTTTTATTTGATGGAACGATAGCTTTTCCCTTTAGCATTAACGAGAATATGATCCTTTCTTTTTTTGGTAAGAGCCTGCACTTGGCCCTTGTAGGTCAAAAAAGGCAGAAGGACTTATAACTGAACTTTTAATCTATTAAATAAACCCACCATTAACTCGAATTGTTTGACCTGTTATCCATTGTGATTGCTTGCTTACTAGAAATGCTATGACATCCGTGATATCTTCTGGTTCACCAATGCGGTTAAAAGCATTCAACTTCTTTATCCCTTCAATTTGTTGCTCAGATTTGCCAAATGTGAAAAGCGCTGTGTTAACTGGCCCTGGTGCAACTGCATTGATTGTGATTTGTTTAGGTCCAAATTCTTTTGCAAGCTGTCTTGTGAATTGTTCAACAGCTCCTTTTGTTCCAGCATAGACACTGTAGGAAGGGAACATCTGCCCGTTTACAGAAGTGGATAAATTCACAATACGCCCCTCTTTCTCCATATGCTTCATTGCCAATTGACAAGCGAAGAAAGTACCTTTTGCATTAATAGCAAAATGCTGGTCAAAATCTGCTTCTGTCACTTCTAAAAGAGGTTTGTTTACCATTAAACCAGCATTATTAACTAAAATATCTAATTTTCCGAAAGCACGAATAGTTCCAGCGAATAAGTTTTCAAGATCACTTATATTACCAATATCTGCTTTTAATGCAATCGCTTCCCCGCCTTTCTCTTGAATGCTTTTTACAACTTCGTCTGCTTTTTTGCGACTACTGGAATAATTAACTACAACCTTAGCTCCTAAACTTGCTAATTGTTCAGCTATTGCCCTTCCTATTCCTCTTGAAGACCCTGTCACAATCGCTACTTTTCCGCTTATATTTGTCGTCATGTATAATCCCTTCTTTCTCTTATTTTTGTTGCTTACCGGATTTTATACTTTTTTAAAGCCTTCTTTTATTAAATCCCATACTTGATCGAACTCTTCATTAATTGTTTTGCTCTTCCATTCATACGCATGAGAAGGATGATGAAATCTTGCCGTTGCGAAAAAAATAGATCGTGCTAACTTATTTTTATCCTTTACTTCTTTTATGATATTTGCATTAATCCCTTTTTCGATGACGAAGATTAATTGTTCGATAATGCAATTAACGTGATGTTGAATAAGAGCAGCTGATTCAGCTGTCACTTCTGCATACATTTCAAACATTTCTTCATCATTTAGGGCATGATTTTGCTTAAGAGAAATTAAGTGAAGTAAATATGTTTTCAATAATTCTTCTGAATCTGCTGCTTCAGAATTGATGAGAGCTTGCAGAGGAGCAATAATTTCTTCTTCCAACCATCTCTCTGTTACAGCTTCTCTTAATACGGTTTTACTGGAATAATGTCTATAAATCGTTCCATGACTTACATTTAACAATTTTGCTATATCAGTTACAGATGTTTTTTTCGGTCCATAGTGACGAAATGTTTTTTCGGCTGCATCTAGAATGTCTTTTTTACTTAAAATAGTATTTTTCTTTTCCATAATCAGCAATAAAATATTGCTGCTCTCACCTCCTGATTTGAGATTAACATAACAAATAACAAATGACAAATATTATAATTTGTAATTTGTTATTTGGATTTTTAAAGTAATTCTTTTCCTTAGCTGTGATACTATCTTTATTTACATAGAGACAAATTATTGTATACAAAAAAAAGCCCGGATAACTTTATCCGAGCATTAGATGAAACGATATTTAAACTTATTATTGATTAAAATGAAAAATATCCCAAATATCTGGAGTTTCAGAACCAATATACCATGCTGCAGCTCCAGCTAAATGATTTTGTTTTACAATATTTAGCCTAAGTTCTAGTGACTGTTTGTCTTCAACCCATATTTGATGTTTTTCTCCATTCGCAATGAATTCAACATAATTTTGGGAAGCTTTTTCATCCCATACTTCCTGCAAGCCATTTGCAGCAATAATTTGGTTCACTTCGGTCATTGTTCGGTCTATACTTTTTACTTTATTAGTGGATAAATTGGTAACCCATTCTCTTGTAAAAAATGGGACACCAAGAATGATTTTATGAGATGGTACATCGCTCATCAACAGTTGAATTCCTTCTTCAACCCAAGGCAAGGTAGCAACCGAACCTGACTGAGTTCCTCCTGACCAATACTCATCATAACCCATCATAATAATGTAATCAGCTATCTTTCCAAGTTCCTTGCGATCAAAACTCCCTGACCAAAATGGATCGTTGTTTGTACGGGTAACATCTACAGAAACTACAATTCCAGAGGGTTTAAGAGCAGTTTTTAGCTCACTAATAAATAGGACAAAATCTTGTTTGTTTTTTATATCTATGTTTTCAAAATCTACATTTATTCCATCACTATTGCTTTGGATCAAGGAATCACGTAATGTTAAAACAAGCTTTTGGCGATTTTGAGGATTGCTTATGATTGAATCCGTTAAAACTGGATCAAATTTATTTCCAAGCAACGGCCATACTTGTTTTCCTGATGCGTGTGCAGCTTGAACGTACTTAGCATTGGCAGAAACAGTCACTACATTTTCTGAACTATTTAACGAAAACCAACGTGGTGATACTACCTCTAGATTTTTTTTATTTTGCAATTGTTGGATGTAGCTTTCTGTCGTTCCATTATAATTCCATCCCATAATGATACGGTCTTTAGTTGACGCTTGAACAAGGGACTTTTTAATCCATCCTTTTTTTCCGCCAAGTAATTGAACTTGGTAATAATAAATCGGAATTTTAATTTTTTTCCCAATCGTAAGTTTTGTCGTACGGAGAGAATTTACCTTTGTTAAATCATTTACGATTACACTGTATTTACGAGAAATTTTCCATAATGTATCTCCAGAAACAACTGTGTGAGTAGTATATTTCTGTGGAATTTTTAATTTTTGGCCAACGGTAATGTGCGTAGTTTTTAGTTTGTTTACTTTTTGTATTTCACTTACTGTTGTTCCATATTGATTTGCAATAATCCATAATGTGTTGCCAGCAACAACTGTATGAGTAATCGAACTTGTAGAATCCCCTGCGACTGAAGTGATAATTGGATATTCTTCCCCTTTGTTCAGCACAGTTAATATTTGTGAACTTAATTTTGCTGAACTATATACATTGACTTTGTCTACTTTGACAGAACCAATAGTTAGAGAATTAGAGACTGCCACTCCTTTGCTAGGTAGAAGGCTTGCTACTATTAAAAAAATAATTAAAAAACTAAAAATCTTTTTCACTATTAAACTGTTCCTCCTATTTTTCTATCTGCACATAAGATATATAATACTATCTTAATTTACTGAAATAATAGTGGAACTTAGTGGTAAAATTAAAAAGATTAATTAATTGAAAGTAAGCAATAGTCTTATTTCCCTGCATAATAAGAGAAACAAACTTCTTCCAATTTTTAACGGCTAATCCGTCGCTCGAAGACAGCGTATAGATCCAATTCTTCTTTTTCATAAATCCGTATTCCATTGTCATTGCGTTTTATAAAAGGCATAATCCCTTCATTCTCATAATATCGCAAAATATGAATAGATTCCTTTTGCTTCGGATTGACCGATTGTATAGCCCGTGTTTTAACCCCCATTTATAATTCTTGATTCGTTGGTCTTACAATCATTTCGTTTATAGCGGTATTTTCTGGTTGAGAAATGGCATACTGGATTGCATTTGCAATAGCTTCAGGAGGTATTGCAATTTGCAAACCCTCCTCAATATTTTTTTTGATTTCTTCATTAGTAACAGTATTCACCAACTCTGTTGCCACCGCTCCAGGACAAATAATCGTCGTGCGAATATTATTTATTGCTTCTTCTTGTCTTAGAGCTTCTGTGATTGCTCGTACAGCAAACTTTGTACCTGAGTAGACAGCCCATGACTTGTTTACGATATGTCCTGTAACCGAAGATACATCAATTATATGACCGCGTTTTTTGTTTCGCATGTATGGAAGAACAGCACCAATACCATAAAGTACACCTTTGATATTAACATCAATCATCTGGTCCCATTCCGCTACTTTTCTTTCGTGTAAATATGAAAGAGGCATGATGCCTGCATTGTTGATCAGCACATCAATTTGTCCAAAGGTATTAAAAGCAAAATGTGCAAGCTCTTCTACTTCCTTTTGGGAAGTTACATCTGTTACCTTGAATTCAGCTGTTCCACCTTGTTTGTTTATATTTTCCTTCAGGGCTTGTAATCGCTCCCTACGTCTAGCAGCAAGAACTACTTTAGCACCATTTTTGGCAAGCACTTTAGCTGTTGCTTCACCAATTCCACTAGATGCTCCTGTTAAAACGACTACTTTCCCTTTGATATTCAACATGTTTTTTCCATCCTTTCTTTCAGTAAGATGCTGTTTATTATAATAGCTAGAGTTTACTCTAGGTCAAGAATTTTTTTGAAACCTTTCCATTTATTATATTAAATTGGGTATTTATGTAAGAAATGTGGCTGTACCCTATTTTGAAACAACATCAAAAAGCTTTTCCTCCTTTGTAGAGAAAAAGCTCACAATTCTTGGTATTCATGAATTAATAACGATTTTTCAAAACTTCCCTGACCGAAAAATAGAGATAATTAGCCAAAAAAACATCAATCCTGCCACCACAAATCCGATTTCGATTGCTGGAATTTTCCATAGGATGGTGGATTGTCTGCTGATGGAGGATCCGACGATTAAGCCCACCATCAAAATGCTAAAGGCAAGCAACACGATGCTTAGCGATAAGCGATTGGAGATTTGATCCATCTTTTTTAATATCATATGTAATTCCGGAGTGGAAATTTCAAAACGAAGCTTCCCTTTTCTAATGGCCGTTGATAATTCTTTCATACTTTTTGGAAAAGTGGACAGCAATTCTGCATAATCATTTAGATGGTGCCAGGCATTTTCCGCCAAGTTTTTTGGGTGGAATCGTTCTTTTGCCAACTGTTCAGCAAATGGTTCAGCTAACCCCATAATATTGCAGCTCGGATCAAGAAACTCGACAATTCCTTCTAACGTCATAAGCGACTTTCCTAGAATCATTAATTCAGCTGGTATTTGAATTTGATGACGTTGGGCAATTTGAAAAAAATCGTGAATGATTTCACCAAAACTTACTTGACTAAGGGGAATATCGTAGTACTTGTCCCGCATTTTTTCAATATCGAACCGAATAGTAGGTAAGGTTATGTCATCAGGCAATATTCCCATTTGAGACAGAACCTTGATAATACTGTCATTGTTTCCTCTTTTTAATGAAATGACTAACGAAACAAATTGGTATTTCATTTCTGTACTTAATTTGCCAACCATGCCGAAATCTAGTAAACCAATTTTTTCTCCTGGTAAAATAAGGATGTTTCCTGGGTGAGGATCACCGTGAAAGAAGCCGTATTCTAACATTTGCTGAAGAAGGCTGTTTGCAAATTTTTCGGCGACTTTTTTACGGTTATACCCCAATTCTTCCATCCTTTTTAGATCATTGATTTTTATCCCGTCTAAAAACTCCATTGTTAACAATCTTTCGGTTGAATAATTCCAAAAAATAGCAGGTATATGGACAATTGCGCTCGATTTGAATTGTTTTCCTATTTTTTCTGCATTTCTTCCTTCAATTGTAAAATTCAATTCTTCTCGTAAAGAGCTGGAAAATTCATCGAGAAGCTCTGTTATTGGATATTTTTTCGTCCATTCTAGTTTGGATTTAGCTAATTGCAGCAGATCTTTTATTATTTCCAGATCCGTGTTAACAATTTTCGTAATATTTGGCCGCTGCACTTTTACCGCTACTTGTTCGCCTGTATGAAGGACGGCGAAATGCACTTGTCCAATGGATGCAGAAGCAATTGGTTCTTCACGAAATTCTGTAAAAATCCCAGCAATCGTTCCGCCTAAATCTGTTTGGATAATTTCGTTTACTTCCGCAAAAGAAAAAGGCGGTACATGATCCTGCAGCTTTTCTAATTCATGGATAATATGTTCAGGAAAAAGGTCTCGTCTTGTGCTCATCACTTGCCCGAATTTAATAAAAGTAGGTCCTAGTTCTTCTAATACAATACGAATTCTTTCTCCTAATGTACGCCGATAAGAGGTTTGTGATTTCCGGATCTTTTTAATAATAGGAGAAAATGCCTCCGTTAAACCTAGGTCCTTTACCATATAGCCAAATCCATTTCGAAGTAAAGCTCGAATAATCTCTTGGTAACGATGAGCATGCTTCATTCTTTTGCTGAACATTTCCATCCCTCCCAAGATAACAAAAAATAATTATTCACTCTTCTGCTCAAGCAAAGCGATTCTGCGCTCTAACTCTCGGTATTCTTCCATCGTAACAACATCCAACTCTTTTAGTGCTTGTTGAATTTTTGTTTTAATGATACCATCCATTTCTTTTTTTGTTTGTTGGCCTTTTTCTAATAATTGATTGACGATATCTTTTGATTCGTTTTTGCTAATTTCTCCTTTAGCTACAAGGTCATTCACAAGCTTTTCTACTTGCTCCTTACTGGCTGCAGCTACCCCGATTCCTAAAGAAATGAATTGATTGATGACGTTTTTCATGCCTTTTCCCTCCTAGATTTCATCTTATTTTTTATTTTAATTCATTTGATTCAATATTTGAAATAATAAGACAGTTATTTTGAACGAATTAACTCAATTTTTATTTTCAGTTTTATGCTTATGTTTATTATATTACTCCTTATCAAAAGCATTCGTGCTTTTCCTTATCAAGAAAAGTATGATATCTGCATAATTGGGAAAATTAATATTGAAGTAAAAATAGAAAGGAAGATCTGGAATGAAAATAGCAAAAATATTATTTGTTTTAGCTGGGGCTATGGCAATAATGACAGGTTGTAATTTTAATGATAATAACACTGCCTTGAATGAAAGAAACAATAACCGCAATGTAGATGTTGAGAATGTTGGTTATAAAACAAATAATAGAGGAACTGATAATCTTGATTTAGCAGATAAAGCAGCGGATATGGTGACGGATTTAAAAGAAGTGGAACGAGCAGTTGTACTTAAAACAGACGAAAATGCTTTTGTTGCAGTCCAATTAACTGGAAACCAAGAAGGCAATGTAACAAATAGACTCGAGGAAAAAATTGCAGATAAAGTTAGAGATGCTGACAAAGATGTTGACAATGTATATGTTTCCTCCAACCCAGATTTTTTTGATCGAATGACTAATTATGGACAAGATATTGAAAATGGCCAGCCAATAAGTGGACTGTTTAATGAGTTTACTGAAACTGTAAGAAGAGTATTTCCTAACTATCGATAAGGCTTTTCATCTAATATAAAAAGGATATCCGTGTATTTTGGATATCCTTAAATATTATCGTTTTTTGAATATAGTGGAAATGATTTTATCTGTTTCCATATTACTATCTACTTCGTATGTTCCAGGCTTCAAGTATTCGGCAACCCCTTTTTTATCCACTTTTCGGGAAAAGTCAAAGGCGCTTTCTTTAATGATTTTGCTACTTTTTAATGCTCGTCCAACATCGATGCTAGTCATACCATTTGTTACGGTAATCATCGTACGATAAACGACCTTACCATCATTGTCTTTATTATCGGAATTTGCTTTTTTAGCAGATTCTTCTGCCTCTGCGACTTTTTTCTTCCATTCGTCTTCTGTCGCAGCATCTTTTTTATCTATCTCTTCTTTTGTTTGCACTACATAACCGGAAGAAGCAAGTAAAGTTTTCATTTCATCAATAGTAGGTGTTTTTGCTACAGCAGTTTCTTCTGTTTTTTTGTTTTCCGTTTGAGCATTTGTCGCTTCTCCCTTGTTTGAGAAGTACATGATCCCACATGCTGTCGTAGCTAAAAGGAGTCCTGCTGAGAAGCTAGTAACTATATTAGACTTCATTTGCGACTTTTCTCCCTTCCTCTTTTGCTGTTAAGAAAGGAGATAGCATATGTTCTACATCCATTTCAGATAGATTTTTTTCTGCAGCAATGCTTTCTATTGAGTAGTTGCGCTTAAATAAGTCTAATACTTCGCGCATCATGATTCTTTCATTAGAAGATAATTTAATCCCTGCTTTTTTTTCAATTATCTCTAAATCAAGCTCAACGTTTCGTAATTGTTTTTGCAGCTGTTCCACTTCATCCAGTACAGAAAAGTGAATCATATCAATTTCTCGTTGTTCTGCTTTGGACGATTGTTGTGATTTTACAATCGACAAAATAAATAGGAGTAAGGCTGCACCAAACAAAATGGCTAAAGTCCATTCCATCGTTTAAGGTCCTCCCTCTTTTTAGAATCTACAATCCTAAGTTTCTATTATACAATCTTTTTTAAGATTTTTCGAATGAATTCTACAAAATCCTTCAAAAGTCAGAATGTAATGGCGGTTTTTTGCCAAAATGCCTAGATTAAACGCCTCTTTTATTTCCCCAAACTAGTGCATGCAGCTGAGGTAATACTCTCACATCATTCATTTCCGCTGATTCGATTGTTTGTTGAATGAGCCATTCGTACTTTTCTAATAATTTTGATCCTAATTCTGCATTATTTGAGTTAGTAAGATCATCGTTTCCTACTTGAAGATAAAAAGGAACATGTTGATAACGTGCATGGACTTTTTTTGCATACGCAAAATCCACTTCATCAAATACGACCACTTTAACACTAAAATCATTATTATTTTCTTGTAAGTTCGTTATAATAGTATCTAAAATGCAGAAATTTGTTTGCATACCTGAACTTGGTGGTTTTGGTGAAATCGTTAAATCATCAATTTTATAAAACCAGTCTTGCCATCTGCTTCCTTGCGTTTCTAACGCGACCGAAATGCCTTTTTCTTTTAATAAATTAATCAAACTGTCTAAAGCTGCTAAGAGGGCAGGATTTCCACCTGAGATGGTAACATGGTCAAAATATGCTCCTCCTAAAAGGGATAATTGTTCCCATATTTCCGCCGCTGTTAATTGCTGAATATCTTGTTTGGCTGAACCATCCCATGTAAAAGCCGAATCACACCAGGAACATTTATAATCACAGCCTGCAGTTCGTACAAACATCGTTTTTCGGCCAATTACCATGCCTTCTCCTTGTATCGTTGGACCGAAAATCTCAAGTACGGGAATTTTATTCAACTTCCATCCACTCCCGTCTCACTTCTGCATAACTTGTTGGTGTTTCATAAAGGCGGACAAATTCTAAACGTGTACCTTGTGAAATAGAAGATGGATTGGTTAATGCATCGTGCATTTTTTCATAAATCCAGACCACCATGTTTTCCGCCGTTGTATTCATTGTAGGTAATGTTTCATTTAGATAGCGATGATCAAGATAGATTTCGACTTTTTCTTTCCAGATTTTTTTGATGTCACCAAAATCAATGACTAAACCAATATCATTTGTAAAACCACTAATGCCAAATACGACTTTATACGTATGTCCATGCAAGTTTTTACATTTTCCTTCATAGCAATGCAAATGATGGGCTGCATCAAATGTAAACTCTTTGCTGACAAGCACTCTTTTTTTATGATAATTTAATTCATTTCTTTGAATATCTTCATCTATTTTTTGCAGGCCTTCGACAATTCGAAAGCCGAATATATTTTGGTCCATTACTGTTTTTCCACCTTTTGTTTTGAATGTAAATAACTATCTAATCCTGCTTTTCTTAATTTACAAGCCGGACATTCTCCACAACCATTTCCAATGATGCCTTCATAACAAGTTAATGTATGTTCTCGAATATAGTCTAATTGCTTTAATTCATCTGCAAGCTTCCACGTTTCCGCTTTATCTAGCCACATTAATGGGGTGTGGATGACAAATTGGCTGTCCATTGCTAAATTAATCGTCACATTAAGCGATTTGATAAAAGCATCGCGGCAATCAGGATAGCCGCTGAAATCTGTTTCGCAAACACCTGTAATAATATGCTTCGCACCAATTTGGCTTGCCAAAACAGCAGCAAAGGAAAGGAAAAGTAAATTACGTCCTGGTACAAAAGTGGATGGCAATTCTCCGTTTTCCCCTTCTTTTACTTCGATATCGTTTCTTGTTAGTGCATTCGGTGCAAGCTGATTTAATAACGCCATATCCAGTACATGATGGTAAACATGTAAGTCTTTCGCGATTTTTTTTGCACATTCAATCTCTTCTTTATGGCGCTGATTATAATTAAAGGTAACAACCTCTACTTCTTTAAATGTTTTTAATGCCCAGAATAAACAAGTAGTACTATCCTGCCCTCCGCTAAACACTACTACCGCTTTTTCATCTTTTAACATCGTATATACTCCCTTCTTAACATTCATTATCAAAATACAATTAAAATAAACTTGTTAAGTACTTAGCCGCAAATAAAAAAGCAGCACTCCAAGATGGAAGTACTGCTTCATCTTAGTTTTTTTAAAGAGGGGGGCTAGAACCTCTATTATTTGTTATAATCATTCCTATCCTACCATACTTTTTGTAAAAAAAAAACTACGAACTCTTTGAGTAGGCACTCAGTAATCCGTATTTTTTTGATCGATTACTTTATTATATTCTTCTTCTAATTCTATCACGGTTAACTCGAATAAATGCAGAGATTCTTTTTTATAGATACCATGATGAAGTAGTTTTTCAATCAGTTCGTTTTTTTGGTTTTCTACTTGTGATAGTTGTTTTTCCATAGTTAGGTTTCCCCTTTCTAAATAAATATATTATTCACATTTCCTTAGTCGGATTAAATGTTGTGTGCTAATTATGTTCCTTTGATAATATGAAAAAGAAGATATACTTATTATTTTTTTCCAATTTCTGATGCTTTAAACATCATATGAACAAAAAATCCCCTTCTGAAGACAGAAGAGGATTTAAGCTGCTTTTTTCTCTTCTTATCTTTCAGACCATTATTTGTCTGTAGGAATTGGCACAGTATTCGAAAGAACCCGCTGCCGAGGTATCATAGGGCCGTTTCCCTCCACCTCTCTGGATAAGATGTATTATGGTTAGTAAATGTACAAATAATTAAAACAGGATAAAAAATAAAAGTCAAGTCATAACCTTTTTCATTTTTGTATAGAATTTTCCACACCAAAAAACAGTCTTATTCAAATAGTATGAACAAGACTGTTTTTTTATGATCAATATTTTATTTCATTATTTTACAAAGATCATTCGTAAAGGCAACTGGATCTTCGATTGGCAATCCTTCAATTAAAAGTGCTTGATTGTACAATAGATTTGTATACAAGGTTAACTTTTCTTTATCCTGTTCAAAGGCAGCTGTTAAAGATTGAAAAACTTCATGGTTTTTATTTATTTCCAATACTTTATCTGCTTTAACATGCTGATTGTCAGGCATAGCAGCTAGGATTTTTTCCATTTCAATCGTTACATCCCCTTCTGTTGATAAACAAACAGGGTGGGATTTTAAACGATTGGATAACTTTACCTTTTTTACTTTTCCAGACAATAGGTTGTTCATATACGTAAATAATTCTTTGTTTTCTTCTTCCGATGCTTTGTCTTCAGCATTGTCATCTTGATCGATGCCAAGATCACTGCTTGATACAGATTTAAATTCTTTATCTTTATAGTTCATCAGTATTTTGATGGCGAATTCATCAATATCATCTGTGAAGAAAAGAATTTCATAGCCTTTATCGGTCACAAGTTCTGTTTGTGGAAGCTTTTCAATTCTTTCAATGGAATCGCCTGCTGCATAATAAATATATTTTTGATCCTCCGGCATATTGGCAACATACTCATCTAAAGAGACAAGTTTCTTCTCTTTAGATGAATGGAATAATAATAAATCCTGCAGCATTTCTTTATTTGCGCCAAAATCGCTGTACACACCATATTTTAATTGTCTGCCAAAAGATTGATAGAACGTTTCATATTTTTCTCTTTCATTTTTCAATAAGCTTTGTAATTGGCTTTTCACTTTTTTAGTAATATTTTTTTCAATTCTTTTTAATTGACGGTCATGCTGGAGCATTTCTCTTGAAATATTAAGGGAAAGATCTTCAGAATCGACCATTCCTTTTACAAAGCTAAAATAATCAGGTAGTAAATCTCCGCATTTTTCCATAATTAATACGCCATTAGCATATAACTCCAACCCTTTTTCGTATTCTTTTGAATAATAGTCATATGGCGTTTTTTCGGGTATATATAAAATAGCATTGTAACGGATGCTGCCATCTACGCTAATATGAATATGCTGAAGCGGCTGATCAAATCCATACCGTTTTTCATGATAAAATTGCTGATAATCTTCTTCTGTTAATTCGTTTTTATTTTTGCGCCAAATTGGAACCATGCTGTTAATTGTTTCTTCTTCTGTATATTCTTCTGTTTCATTTTCCGTTCCTTCTTTTGCACGGTGCTTTTTTACATCCATTTTAATAGGATAGCGGATAAAATCAGAGTATTTTTTGATAATCGATTGCAGGCGGTATTCTTCTAAAAATTCATCATATTGATCTTCTTCTGTATTTTCTTTTATTTGTAAAATAATATCGGTGCCGACTGTGTCTTTTTCAGTTTCTTCTATTGTATATCCGTCTGCCCCATGTGATGCCCATTTGTAGGCGGTTTCGCTGCCAAGTGCTTTTGTGATAACGGTAACGACATCTGCGACCATAAAGGCAGCATAAAAGCCAACACCAAATTGGCCGATAATATCATGTCCATCTTTGCTTTCGTTTTCTGTTTTAAATGCCAAGGATCCGCTTTTTGCGATGGTCCCAAGGTTATTTTCTAATTCATCCTGTGTCATCCCGATGCCAGTATCGGAAATTGTAAGGGTCTTCTTCTCTTTATCAACAAATAATTTAATATAATAATCGTCTTTATTAAATGAGATGTTGTCATCTGTTAATGCTTTATAATAAATTTTATCAATCGCATCACTTGCATTCGAAATCAACTCTCGCAAAAACACTTCACGTTGAGAATAAATAGAATTAATCATCATTTCTAATAGTCTTTTTGATTCCGCTTTAAATTCTTTTGTTTGTACCATAAAATATTCTCCCTTCAGTTTTTTTTCTAGTTCTATGTAAAAATAGTATAGCTTAGCACTTCATCACAAAGAGTGCTAACCACTATTTTAATACCATGTATTTGAAAATATGTCAACTGAAAAAGGAATCCGGCTTCTGCATTTTAAAGGGATATTTTGCTCGTAATATAAAAAACTCACTGAAATAGTTTTCCAATGAGTTTTTTATATTACGATAGACATTCCAGGAGCATCTGCTTCTCTTTCTTGAAAGCCTAATTTTTTATAAAATTGTTGTTTTCCTTTTGCGGAAAAAAGTTGAATAGACTGAATACCGCTTTGTTGGCATTTCTGTAATAGACCTTCAATAATTTCTTTACCTAATCCAGTTCCTTGATAAGAAGGATCTACCATTACGTCACATATTAATGCTTGATATACTCCATCAGATATCATTCTGCCAAAAGCAATTAAAGATTCTCCATCGTATATAGATAAACAAAACCAGCTATTAGTTGCAGCTGTATATAATTGTTCTTGTGTGTAATTCCCTTTTTTATTTTTTAATAATCCACTCACTTCGTGCAAATGAGCAAATGGTTTATATTCAGGTATTTTATCGGTAACTAAATAATTCATAAACATTCCCCTTCATTAAAGATCAACTAATAATATTTATACAATATATTTAATAAATATGCAATTAGATTTTGATAAATTTATGAAAAAAAGTTAGGTTAAAAGAAATAAACGCATTTAAATAAAGAGAGCTCCCAAATAAGTCGTTTTTTCGACTTTAGGAAGCCCCTTTTCATATACGAGAATATTAAATTTTATCTGATTTTCCTATTTTGGACAGCACCAGAGTGTAAATAAACTGGATGTCTCTGGTTTATTCCGCTTCTGTACTATCAGATGCATAAAAATGATACTGATTTTTCCCTTTATCTTTTGCCATATACATTGCTTTATCTGCGTAGGCTATTAATTTATCTTTATTATCACTGTCATCAGGATATAAACTGATCCCGATGCTTAATGTGATCGATGCTTCCATTTGATTGATAACATATGGTTTCGAGACAGAATGTATAATCCGTTCGGTAATTTTTTTCATTTCGATTTTATTCGTTTCCTCAAACACAATAATAAATTCATCGCCGCCTATTCGAGCAATATAATCTTCTTCTCTAATACTTTTGTGGAAGCGGTCTGCCACTTCCATTAATAATACATCACCAGCATGATGCCCTAATGTATCATTTACTATTTTAAAATCGTCTAAATCAATAAACATAATGGCTAACGTATGTTGATGTCGCTTTGATCTTGCAATCGCTTTATGCAAATGTCGGTCTAGTGCCTTTCGATTGGATAAATCGGTTAAATGATCTGTATAGGCTAATTTTTTTAATTCTTCTTCTAATGTTTTTCTTTTTGAAATATCTAGGATTTGCGCATTTATTTGCAGTATAGTGCCATTTGAATCAATAATCGATTTTGCAAAACAGAGTATCCATTTTTCTTTTTCCTCTGGATGATTTATACGGAATTCTACCTGCTTGCTTTCCCCTTTTTTTAAAGCATTTATTAATTCATCAATAATAGATAAATCCTCTGTAATAATAATCTGTCTGTATAATTGCGGATTTTCAATTATCTTATCTGCTGGATATCCAATAAGCATTTCGAAATTTTCCGAAAAATAATACTCTTTCTTAGGTGGACGAAATAGTAATAATCCACCTATGGAATGAACCAATGATTGATGTGATTTTACTTGATTCTGCAGTTGGAGAATTAGTAGATTTTTTTTCTTTAAATCTTTGTTCATTCGTTTACTTTCTCTGATGAGCACCTTTGTTTTATTCAAAAAATAAAGAACTGTAATAACAAGAAAAACAATTAAAATAATGTTTACAGCTTTAGCCCAAAAAAAATATGTAACTGTCATTGAAATAATAGTCATTTGAAAACAAAAACCTCTTTCAGCAAGATTGTTCTATTACATTAAATGAAGAGAATATCAATTACAAGTGAAAAGCATAACAATATTTCTTTATGCATATAGATCTATTTTAACATAAATAACCCAATATATTCCTATTAAAACATAATTATTAACTTTAAGTAAATACAGTCATTTATATAAAAAAGCATCCTTTCTTATTTGGATGCTTTTTCAAAGATTACGATGCTTTTTGTGACGGTTTTTTATTTATTTGCGGTTTATTTACCTGATTATAAAACAATACACCACTCAATAATAATAGTATACCGAATGTGAATGTTTTGAAATCAGCTGTTCCTGCAATAATTACCCATATAGAGTAGATCGTCGCAAGTCCACCAATGATGCCATCCGTCATTCTTTTTTTGTTTGATTCATACGTTTCACCAGTAATGGTAAGTTTTAACTGAAATACAGATGCGATTAAATAAGGTACTAAATACGATAAGGTTGCGATATAAATAACAAAATCAAAAGCAGCGGAAATACTGTTTGAAATGGTAGAAAAAATAAAAATCTGGCCAAGTATATTTGTTATCGTTAAAGAAAAGGTTGGAATGCCTTTTTCATTTTCTTTTAAAAACGCAGGGATAAAGATTCCTTGTTTTGCAGCTTGAAACGGCACTTCTGTACTAAGCATAATCCAGCCTATTGTGGAACCGAATAAGCTGATTAAACCGACTGCGGCAAGTACTTTTCCTCCAACTGGCCCTATAACTGTTTCTATCGCATCAATTAATGGTTTTTGTGAAGAAACAAGGACGTCTTGACTTAAAATCCCCATTACTAGCGTGCTTATCCCAATATAAATGGCTAAAGCGATAAATAAGCCTAAAATAGTCGCTCGTTTTACATCAATTTTCTTTTTCGCTCTTGAAGCAAAAACAACTGCAGATTCCACACCAATAAATGCCCATAACGTGGTAATTGCTGCATTATTTATTTACCCAAAAAGACTAACAGTGTTTCCTTGATCATCTAATCTTGGTTCTATAAATGGCAATATATTGCTTTTTTGGAAAGCGAAGATTGCAACAATAATGAATAATAAGAAACCAGTAACCTTTGCAGCTGTTGCTACAAAATTAAGTTTTCCTGCATTTTCAATTCCTCTTAAAATAAAGAAATGCGTACCCCATAATAACATCGAACAAACGGAAAAGGTTAATACATTGCCAACCTTTAATGTAAAGGCCCCAACTGTACATACAACCGCTTCGCTCGTTAGTATTGGGAAAAAGGTAAAAGATAGCCTGCAAATGTTGTAATAATGGCAATATTCCCTGCTAAATTACCAATCCAATATCCCCATGTAGCCATAAATCCTGCAAGCAAGGATTGTTTAGAGCCAGCTTTAAATAATTCTTTTGCATATATTTGTGATCCGCCAATTAAGTTAGGTTTTCTTCCTCCGAGATTTCCAAACACAAGAGCTGTTGTTAAAACACCCATTCCTGTTAGTAGCCATGCAGCAAGTACACCAGCTGGGCTTGCTACTTCCGATAAGGAACGAGGCAGCATAAAAATACCCGATCCGACCATATTACCGACTACAAGGGACGTTAATATTCCTAGTCCAAGTTTTCCTTTAGTATTCATGTTGATGTCTCCTTTTCTTTTCCTCTTGCTCAAAATAGGAGAACTTACTTTGAATCGAGTATCCTGGATTAACGAGTATTTTAGGATACTCGTTAAATCCTATTAATCTGTAAAAAATGATGATGAGCGTTTAATTGTTTCACTATATTTATTGTGTATTATCTAAAATAGAGTACCAGAACTTGAATAAATGATCATAAAAAAACACACCACTTGTATGGTGCGAGCATATAAAACACCACCAGTTAAAAGGATAGTTCATCATAGTAATTCCTATGACAGTCCTGTACCTATTCGTATACAGGCCCAGCTACATATTATCAGAGAATAATAGTGCTTCGGCGATTGTTCCTTTCTAAAGATATCTGCAAGTTCTCTGGTTCTCCATCTTTATACTAATAAAAATCGCGACCTCTACCTCATCTTGAGCTGATAAGGATTTTTGTTATCAAATTATATCTTTTACAATACGGAATATTTATCAGGAAGTCAATCGAAAAAGTTATGATAGAAAAGTATTTCTAATTTTCTTAAAAATGATTAAATTGTGAAGTGAAGCCTTGTTTACTAGAATTTTGAAACAAGGTTATAGTGATAGAGATAGATGGAAAGATTTTCTACTATATTAAAAAGTGGCTGCCAGCAAAGCAACCCACTTATCTTTTTACCAAAAGAAGGCGAGTACATTACTGGACAACCACTGACTTTTTATAAAGTTGTAATTATTGGTTTATCTTTTGTAATAATCACTGTATGTTCATATTGAGCGACGAAGCTTTTATTTCTTGTAGAGAATGTCCAACCATCTTCTTTTTCATATACTTCTTCCGCATCTGTTGAAATAAATGGTTCAAACGCGATAACCATGCCTTCTTTTAATAATTCATTATCCCAAGGGTCAAAGTAATTTAAGATATGGTTTGGTTTTTCATGCAAGGATGTTCCAATCCCATGACCAGTAAGGTTTTTAATTACTGTAAAACCATTTTTTTTCGCGGTATTAAAAACAAATTTTCCGATGCGATTTTTTTTGCCACCAGGTTTAAAACATTTTAATCCTTCTTCAAACGCTTCTTTTGCCACTTCACATAATTTCTCCAGATTCGGATCTCCATTTCCTACGACAAATGATTTGCCTGTATCTGCGAAATAACCGTTTTTACTAGCGGATACATCTATATTGACTAAGTCCCCTTCCTGAATGACACGATTGCCTGGTATCCCATGTGCTACTTCATCATTCACAGATATGCACGTATATCCAGGAAAATCATACATAGATTTTGGGGCAGAAACTGCTCCATTCTCTTCGAATAGTTTTCCAGCAAGTTCATCTAATTCTTTTGTTGTGATTCCCGGTACCGTTTTTGTACATAATTCGTCGCGAATCTTGCCGACAATTTTTCCAATTTCTATTAATCCATTTACATCTTGTTCATTTTTTACAATCATTTTCTTTCTCTCCGTTCATTTCTTGTTACGTAATTGTATATTCATTTCCTCTAAATAGGACGGTTATTATTATACGCTAACATTCTATAATAGTAAAAGGAATCCATGTTATAAAAAAGAAAAGGGCTGGCATCTTCCAATAGGAATTTGCCAATTGGAAAGATGTCAGCCACACTCTTTTACTTTTTATATTCGCCATTGTTTTTCGATGCTTTTTCTTTTTTTGCTTTATCGTGATGAATTTTATTCGTTGCTGCACTGCCGATTTCATGAGCGAATTCTTCATTTAATACTGCAGAATCAAAGCCTTTTTTATTTTTTTGTTGAGGATCATTTTTTTTATTTTTCTTTGCCATTTTAATAACCTCCTTTATCATCATCCTTAGTATGATTGGAAGGTATTATTTTTATTCTTACTTCGAAATTGCATTACTTTAATTCAGGCATCTATTATCAATAGACCACTTTAGATTAGCGATAAAATCATTCAGTTTCTCTTCTTTAGATTCTTTTTGCCCAAATTGTCGAACATGAACCGATTGATTTTTTTGTTCATTATCCCCAACAACGATAATGAATGGAACCTTTTTCATTTGGGCTTCTCTTATTTTATAGCCGAGTTTCTCTTCTCTTACATCCAGTTCCACTCTTATTTCTTCTTGTTTTAATCGTTTTGTAATCTCTTCTACGTATTCTTTATGAACTTCGTTGGATACTGGTATCACTTTTACTTGAACTGGTGCCAACCAAACAGGGAATGCCCCGCCAAAATGTTCAATTAAAATACCAAGGAAGCGATCAATTGACCCAAAGACAGCACGATGAATCACCACTGGTCGGACTTTATTGTTCTGTTCATCGATATAAGTTAAATCAAATTTTTCTGGCATTTGAAAGTCTAATTGCACTGTAGCGCATTGATGACTTCTTTTCAGTGCATCTTTAATATGAATATCAATTTTTGGTCCGTAAAATGCTCCGTCTCCTTCATTAATGGAATAGTTATAACCTAATTTTTTCAAAACATTTTTTAAAGCGTCTTCAGCTTGATCCCATAATGCACCACTTCCCATATAGTCAGCAGGTCTAGTAGAAAGCTCTATTTCATAGTCAAATCCAAATGTTTGATACACATAATCGATTAATTTTAAAGCGGATGTAATTTCCGCTTCTATTTGGTTAGGTGTAACAAAGATGTGTGCATCGTCTTGGCAGAATGTACGAACACGCAGCATGCCGTTTAACGCACCACTGAATTCATGGCGGTGAACTTGACCAAACTCAGCCATACGAATCGGAAGGTCACGATAGGAATGCAGCTTATCTTTAAAAATAAGCATATGTCCAGGACAGTTCATCGGTTTTAAGGCAAAACGCTGATCGTCTACATCCGAAAAGTACATATTATCTTTATAGTGATCCCAATGGCCAGAGCGCTCCCACAACCTTTGGTTCATCATCATTGGTGTACGAACTTCCTTATAGTCAAAGGAATTCTGAAGATTTCTTAAAAAAGACTCAAGTTCATTGCGAATAAGCTGGCCGTTTGCTAAATAAAATGGCATGCCAGGTGCTTCTTCCGAAAACATAAACAATTCTAATTCATTTCCAAGTTTTCGATGATTTCTTTTTTGTGCTTCCTCTACAAAATGAAAATATTCATCTAATTCTTCCTTTGAAGCAAATGCCACACCATAAATACGCTGAAGTACTTTATTATTGCTATCACCGCGCCAATAAGCGCCGGAAACATGTGTTAATTTAAATGCTTTAATAGCCTTAGTTGCCGGCAAATGTGGACCTCGACATAAGTCAAAAAACTCCCCTTGGCGATACACTGTCACCACTTGATCCACTGGAATTGCTTCTAACAGTTCTAATTTTAAAGGATCGTGAGCAAAGATTTCTTTTGCTCGATCACGAGAAACTTCTTCCCGTTTTACTTCCAGATTTTCTGAAATAATGTGATTCATTTCGTTTTCAATTTGTTCTAGGTCATTTATTGTGAGCGTTTCTTTTAAATCAAAATCATAATAAAAACCATTTTCGATCACAGGTCCTATTCCTAAATGCACGTCTCCATATAAACGTTTGACTGCTTGAGCGAGTACGTGTGCAGTTGTATGTCTCATAATTTCTATTCCTTCTGAAGTATGAAGGTCGTATAACTTAATCTCAGCATTTTCCATAATGCAGCGTGTCAAATCATACAATGATCCATTTACCATGCCAGCAACAGATTTCTTTTTTAAACTTGGACTAATCGACTGGGCAATTTCCTCTAAGCAAATGCCTTTCTCATACTTCTTTTCTTTTCCATCTGGAAATTTCATCACAACTTCTTTTTGATTCATCATGCAACACTCCTAGTTTTTTGAAAATAAAAAACACACGCATCCCTAAAAAAGGGACGAGCGTGTGTCTTTTACCCGTGGTTCCACCCAGCTTTCCATCATATAAGAAAAGTGGAAGCGGCTTGTTTAGCCCTGAAGCTAGACATCCATCTAACTTCATAACTTAAAAAAATCCATACTTATCCTATAAAAATAATGGCTTCATTAACGCTTTATCGCAGCTATTACGGTATAGAATACTATTAGTTCCTCCATACATGCTCCAAGGTGGTAAGTCATTCTTTCGTGTTAGGGATTTTCCAGCCTGCCTCCCCTCTCTGTAAACCGTTAAGAAAAACTCATGTCCTTTTCATTGCAGTTATTTATTTAAGTTAAAAATAAAAAAACACACATTCATCCCTAAAAAAGGGACGAGTGTGTGTTAGCTCGTGGTTCCACCCAAGTTCCCATCAAATAAGAAAAGCGGAAGCGGCTTGTTTAGCCCTGAAGCTAGACATCAATCTAACTTAAAAAAATTTACACTTATCTTATGAAAATGATGGCTCGTTTTGCTGTATCGTAGCAGCTACGGTATTGACTACTATTATTTCACCAATACTGCTCCAAGGTGGTAAGTCATTCTGTCGTGTTAGGAAGTTTCCAGCCTTACCTTCCCTCTCTGTAAACCGTCAAGAAAAACTCATGTCCTTATCATCGCATCTTTTAACATTTCCATTATTGTATAAAATTATCAATTATTTGTAAAGGTTAAAAGAGAAAAATGGTGTAAACAATTATTCTTTATTGTTTTTCTGTTGTTGAAATTCTTTTTTTATTTGCTGAAGTAGCTCTTTGTTTGTTAATACTTCATAACCTGTTAACGCCATTGATTTGGCGCCAAGTATCATTGCTTCTCTCGCTTGGTCTGTCATGGCAGCTTCCCTGAATTCATGGGTATGGCATGCATAGTTTTCGTTACATATTTTTACATAAGGATGAATAGCTGGCACAACTTGACTTATATTTCCCATATCTAAAGATCCGGATCCATCGCGTTGCGCGGATATTTCTTCTTCATTTACCCCTAAAGCAATTAATACTTCCGTAAATGCTTCTGATAAAGCGTTATTTGTCATCATATCATCATAAGAGAACTCATAATTGGAAATAGTAACCTCGGCCCCTGTCTGCATGGCAGCACCTTCTGCACATTTTTTCACTTTTTCCACTAATTCATTTACATAGTCTCTTTTCCCAGCACGTACATAAAATTGAGCAACAGCATAATCAGGTACAACATTGGCAGCTTTACCACCTTCTGTGATAATTCCATGTATACGTGCATCTGATTTAATATGCTGGCGAAGGGCATTGATACTGTTAAATGTTTGAATCACAGCATCCAGTGCATTTATGCCTAAATGGGGACTTGCAGCTGCATGGGCAGACTTGCCAAAAAACTCAAACTGAATCGCATCCATAGCCAAAGAAGTACCGCTTTTTATATAGCTATGTAATGGATGAACCATCATTGCAACATCTAATTCAGAAAAAATCCCAGCTTCCGCCATCGTGACTTTTCCACCTTTAGTTTCTTCTGCTGGTGTTCCATAAACAATGATCTTCCCACCAGTTTCATGTAACACTTTGCTAAGTCCAATTCCAGCCGCCACGCCCATTGTGCCGATTAAATGATGGCCACAAGCGTGACCAACCTCAGGCAATGCATCGTATTCTGCCATAAATCCAATAACAGGACCTTCTTTCCCGCTATCGAATGTAGCCGTAAAAGCAGTAGCTAAACCACAAGTGCCTGTTTCTACTCTAAAATCATGCTTTTTTAAAGTGTCTGTTAAAATGGCACATGCTTTAAATTCTTCGTGACCTAATTCAGGATTTTCACCAATGTATGTACTGATTTCACAAAAATCATGTTTATTTTGTTCAATTGCTTCTATGATGTTGTTTTTCACAAGTATCCAACGCCTTTCTATTATTCTACTAAAATAGTTTAACAAATGAATGAAAAAAAGAATAGAAGGAGTCGACTTCAATAAACATAAAGAGAGCAAATTTGACATAGAATTAACGCTCTCTTTATTTTGTTAACCGAGTATATTTTTCCCATAAAAAATTTCATTCATTTCCATCGTTAACTTTTCTGTAATGGAAGCTTGTTCAGCAGCCGATAATTCACTTACTTGATATTCAAATAAATAATTATTTAAATCAAATTTTTTTAACTTGCATTTCGTGTGAAAAATATTTTCTTGATAAATATTTGCATCTATCATATCAAAGACTTTTTTTATATCGTTCGGAATATAATTTTGAATGGAGTTTATGTCGTGATCGATGAACAGCTTATGACCATGTATATCCCGTGTAAATCCTCTTACACGGTAATCGATGATCATAATATCTGTATCAAAAGAATGAATTAAATAATTTAACGCTTTTAATGGAGAGATTTCTCCGCATGTAGATACGTCAATATCTGCCCGGAATGTACTAATCCCCTCATCTGGGTGATATTCTGGATATGTATGAACAGTAATATGGCTTTTATCAAGATGCATGACAACCGTACCGGGAAGTGGACCAGGAGATTCTTCAAAAACATCTTTTGGTGCTTCTGCAACAGGCCCTTCTGCCACAAGTAAGGTAACGCTGGCTCCTTGTGGTTCATAATCTTGTTTCGCAATATTAAGGACATGTGCCCCAATAATATCGGAAACATCTTTTAATATATTCGTTAACCGATCGGCATTATACTGTTCGTCAATGTACTTTAAATAAGCTTCTCGTTCTTTTTTTGTCTTTGTATAACAAATATCATACATATTAAAGCTTAAGGACTTCGTTAAATTATTAAACCCATGTAATTCAATTCGTTGTTGCGGTGTTAAATTCAAAACGACTCTCCCCCTGTTCCTTTAAATGACAGTTCAAATTTATCTTACCCTGCTAAGAAAATTTTAAACAAAGGCTGTTTTCGTATAGATAGTGCTTTTAAACTCGCAGCCTGAATACACTTCGCTTTCCGTGGGCGAGCGTCGAGCCTCCTCGTCGCATACGCTCCTGTGGGGTCTCGTCTTTCTCGCATTCCCACAGGAGTCTTCGTGTATTCAGTCTGCTGAGTACTTCTTTTCCCATTTTTTTACGTAAAAAACAACAAACTTTGAGAAAACAGCCTAAACAAAAAAAGGATTACCCATATGAGTATCCCTTTTAAAAAAGTGGATTCTTTCATATAAGATAATCCTATGCCTAATTAAAACATGCTTAATGAATATTTTTCTGCCAGCATTTCTAATAATTTTAAACCTGCAACACTATTTCCTTTATCGTCAAGTGCAGGTCCCGAAATACCGATGCCAAAACGGTTTGGAACTGCACCTAATATTCCGCCGGACACACCACTTTTTGCTGGAATGCCAACACGGACCGCAAACTCGCCTGAAGCATTATACATGCCGCAAGTTACCATAAACGTTTTACAAATACGGGCTACATATGCAGGCATAATTCTTTTTTCTGTAATTGGATCGATGCCATCTAAAGCAAAAACGATGCCAATTCTTGCTAAATCTAAACAATTCACTTCAATTGCACATTGTTTTGTATATAAATCTAATAGCTCTTCTACATTTTCATCAATGATGCCGTGCTGCTTCATAAAATAACATAAAGATCTATTTAAATGGGATGTTTCAAACTCAGATTGTGCTACTTCTTCTGAATAGTGGATCTCTTTATTCCCTGATAATAATTGAACAAAAGATAAAATGCTTGATAATCTTTCTTCAACAGAGTTCCCTTTAATCATATGGGTAACCGCAAGAGCACCAGCATTGATCATTGGATTAAGCGGTTTTGATGGTTTGCTCATCTCCAGTTTCACAATAGAATTAAATGGGTCTCCTGTAGGTTCATAGCCAACTTTGCTGAAAACAAACTCTTCCCCGCGCTGAATTAATGCAAGAGCAAGAGTTAACACTTTTGAAATACTTTGAAGCGTGATTTTTTCTTCTATATCCCCTGCAGAGACATAATTGCCATCTGGAGAATAAATGGCAATCGATAATTCATCACCATTTGCTTTACTTAATGCCGGAATATAATCTGCGACTTTCCCCATTGTTGTGTATTGTTTTGCTTCCTTTAAAAATGTTTCTAATTCTTTACTTGTTTGACAAGGCATCTTTTGCTCACCAACTTTTTTAATATTGTCTTGTTTGACCAGAAAAATAAATATGTAATACGTTATTTATTTTCCTATAACAGATGGATAATTTCAATTAAGAACTAGCATTTAGACTAGTTTTTATGTTGATTTCCGGCACGCTCTAAATTTGGAAAAATAAATTCTTCAATGTCTAGGGCAGGGAGCGGTTTTCTGAAATAATACCCTTGCCCATATTTACAATGGTTTTTTATTAAAAACTGTACTTGTTCCTTGTTTTCAATTCCTTCTGCTAATACAGAAAAATTCATACTTTGCCCCATATCAATAATTCCTTTTACTAACGATCCTTGATGGATGGGATGCTCTATATCATCAATAAATGATTTGTCAATTTTTATCGTATCAATGGGCAGGTATTTTAAATAACTAAGGGATGAATAGCCTTTACCAAAATCATCAATGGAAATTCGAAACCCTAATTCTTTTAATGCATGAAGAATCATGAAATTATTCATGCCATATTCTTTCATATGATATGATAGGAAAATGACGGCATGTTGGAGGGTGTTATAATGGCAAAAAAGAAGTATTATGTTGTGTGGAAAGGCAGAAAAACCGGGATTTTTACAACCTGGGCAGAATGTGAACAACAAACGAAAGGATTCCAGGGAGCTTCCTTTAAATCCTTCCCTACTTTAGACGAAGCAGAGAATGCATTTAAACAAGGAAAAAATACTGGATCTTCCGGACCTGCGAAAACGGGCGCTAAACCGAAGAATACGAATATTACCGAAGAAGCGATTGATGAAAACAGCATTTCAGTTGATGCAGCCTGCAGTGGAAACCCTGGTTTAATGGAATACAGAGGAGTACATACAACAACGGGAGAAACGATTTTTCATTATGGTCCCGTATTTGGTACGAATAATATTGGGGAATTTCTTGGTATTGTCCATGCACTTGCCTTGTTAAAAAAACAAGGGGAAAACACTACGATATATAGTGACAGCATGACAGCACTATCATGGGTGCGCAATAAAAAAGCGAATACGTCTTTAAAAAGAGACAGCAGAACGGAAGAACTTTGGCAAATGATCGAACGTGCCGAAAAATGGTTAAAAGAAAATACATATACTAATAAAGTAATCAAATGGGATACGAAGCGTTATGGAGAAATAAAAGCAGACTTTGGCAGAAAATAAATATGTAAAAAGCCCAATTTATCCAAAGAGAAAATGGGCTTTTTACAATAGGGTATGCTGATTGAACATTTTTTGATGATTAACTAATATTTGGATAATAGTTGTTCAAATAAAGTTATACCGTTTTTTAATACGCATATAATATAGCCAAGTTCTTAATGTGAACGAACCAAAGACAAAAATACACCATAAAATCAGTACTGTATTTGTTAAATTCAAACTCGTTGACCCGTGAATAACTATTTTTGCAATAATGAAAATATAGAGGATAACTATAGGAAAAAACATACTTGTATAGGTAATAGCTACTTTTCTAGCCTGTTTTAAGTGAAAGGATTTATCACTATAGATTTGTGGGCGTTCTTCCCCTTCTGCGTATTCCCGGCTCCATATCGTCCATTTTTGTAACGAGGAAGTTGACATAAATACACTCTTCCATCCGGCATCTCGGTGCATGTCGAAATAGCTTTCGTTAGAAATGTTTTGATAATCAGCGCAATAACTTACCTTACGAGGACTGCCAATCATAAAATAAAAAGCTGTTCCTCTTCTGTTAACTCTATAAAGGTTATATCCTCGTTGTTCCATTGTTTCAAGCCACTTTTCAAGCTTATCCGGGGAATACCACCAGCCAAACTTTCTTTTCACAATCATTTGTCCTGAACGTTTCAATTGCTTTTCTTTTTCTTTATTTAGTCTTCTTTCCATATTATTTTTCGTTTGAAGTGTACTTGCTTTTTCTCTAATCAAGTATTTATTCATTTTATTAATTTTTATTACAGAATAGATGGAAAGAATAATTAGTGCTATCTCCATTCCAAAAAAAGTGTAGGTTAAAATCCACAAAGGACTTTCATCTACTTTACCAGATGCATTTTGAAACAAAGAAATGCCTATAGTAGATATAATGAATGTCAGATTAAGTAAAAAATATATTAATACCGCGCTAAAAATGTACATAATTTTCCTGTTGTGTTTGATAATACCGTCGCGAACAGACGACGTTTTTATTTGTTCAATGGGCTGTTCATTCGACGTTACATACCAGTTTCCACTCTGTATTACCTTTACCCAGTCTTCTTCTAATAAAGATGTAGACAATGAAACACCTTTAATTTTATCGTACCCTATTCGATAAGTGATTGATTTGGACTTGTCTTGACGAAAGAAAAAGCAGCGTGTCCATCGATTTAACCCGACTAATAAATAGCCTTTTTTCGCCATAGAGGAAAGCCATGCTTCTGTTTTTGATACATCATAGCTCCAAAATGGCCGAAATACTTTAATCATAAAAAATCCTCCTCGTATTTTCGTGCATTTTCGTGTAACTCTTTTAGTCTGCTTATCTCAGCTGTCATTAATTTTTTTCCAATTTCCGTTACTTCATAAACTGTTTTTCTTTCTTCATCCGCAAATACAGTGATAATCCCATCTTTCTGCATTTTCGTTAAAGTCCCGTATACGGTACCCGATCCTAATCTAATCCGTGATTTTGAAATCTCCTCCACATGTTTGACAATTCCGTATCCGTGTCGAGGTTTTGTTAAGGATAGAAGAATATAAAATGCAGTTTCAGTCATGGGAATGTACTTTTTCAGTATCTTTTTAATATCCAAAATAACCACCTCTTTTTCAGTACAACTGTGGATGTTGTATGACAATGCGATAGCAATCTTCTATATCGCATTTAGATATATCATGATATGACTATATCACAACGTGACATACTAAACAATAAAATTCATTCCATATTTTTGTATTTTAACTAATAAGAAGGAGAACTCAAAGAGGCTGATTTGAGTTTGAAGAAATAAAAGAAATAGGGTCCCATTACATGCCCATCTAGCTAATATTTTCTAGTGCCCCCAGAACGAAAATCTTGTGTAATTCTCACCACGATTCATGAACCTATGTTATGAATCTACTTAATACTTTGGCATTTTTTTAAACCAACCCACCCGTTAGTTTAAGTAGCAATCTTCACAATCTCTTCTGAACTTGACAATAAAATGGATAACCTCAATATCTCCACGATCAAATACACCTTAGCTTTTTCAAACTAACTCAACACTTTAAATATCTTGAAGTGATATGATTATTTTTACATCTAGTTGTAACAAAATAGTTATAATTTTATCTTGAAGCCATACATTGTAATATTGTATAGTGAAAAAGGACATGATGAATAGGCGATGGAGTTCGCCATGAACGCCCTAGAGCTGATGACTCCTACTAGAGATGTGACCTGAAACGGTCTTTCCCTAGTAGGAGTCTATTTTTTTGTCTAAAAAGAACTATACTAAGTAAAAAGGAGAGAGAGCATTGGAGAAAATAAAACAACGTATTGTTACAGTTTCTTCCCAGAGAATGCATGTTGGTCTGCTATTTTATGTATTCAAATGGATCATATTAGGTGGAGGAGTAGGGATTCTGGCTGGTTCGGCCTCTGCATTTTTTTTGGCAAGCTTAGATTGGGCTACGAAAACACAACAAACGTATTTATGGCTGTTATTTTTATTACCTATTGGAGGAGCATTTGTTAGCTTGCTTTATTGGAAATTTGGTCAAAACTCTTCGAAAGGAAATAATTTAATTATTGAACAAGCGCATGGTGCGAAAGAAAGTGTACCATTTCGTATGGCACCTTTGGTTCTATTTGGTACAGTTGTGACACATTTATTTGGTGGGTCTGCAGGACGTGAAGGAACCGCCGTTCAAATGGGTGGTGCTTTTTCTGAATTAGTAGGTAAATTATTTAAATTAGATGAAATCGATCGTAAAATTATTATGATTTGTGGGATTAGTAGTGGTTTTGGCTCAGTATTCGGAACGCCATTGGCAGGTACCGTATTTGGGTTAGAAGTATTAGTAATTGGACTCATTCGTCATGAAGCCATTTTTCCTAGTTTTGTTGCAGCCTTTATAGGGGATATTGTGACAAGTGCTTGGGGCATATATCATCACCAATATCATATTGGAAGGATTCCAGAATTATCGTGGTTATTAATTGTAAAAATTGTAATAGCTTCAATATTATTCGGCTTAACTAGTACGTTGTTTAGTGAATTAACGCATTTGTTAAAGAAAACTTATACAAAATTGTTCCCTAACCCAGTTATTAAAAGCTTTATTGGTGGACTTATTGTTGTTGTTCTTGTTTATATTGTAGGCACAAGAAAGTATTTAGGACTGGGGATTCCTTTAATTGATCAAGCGTTTGATGGGACAGTATCGTTCTTCACGTTTTGGAATGTATATATAAGATTGAGCTAAAAAAAGGAAAACTTCGTTTAAATCATAAATGCATAATCCAGACGGTGGATCATGGACGTTAAGGCCAGGGAGTCAACCCGCTTTTTATGATATGGATTCACTAGGTGTGTATACATTTCATATTGAAGTTGGGGAATATGACAATATGGAGGACCGTTTTGAAGTGGTAAATAAAGCAATGAGAGAAATAGCAATCTTTTCATATATAATTGAGCCTTTGGTATAGGGAAGTTATACAAAAAGAACGCAGGGTTAAAAACCTTTTGCGTTCTTTTTCATAGTTTACAAACGAAAAAAGCAATTTCCTGTTTTTGCTTTTAAAATTATCAAGACCTAAATTTTTAAAAACCAAAAAACATAAGCTGTTTGATATATTATACATGACTAATGTGTTGAAAAAGCTTTTTTATTATGACTAAAACCCTCATTTCCTATGATTCTACAGAAAGAATAGCGTATTTTTTCAAAAATGAGTTCTTTTATTGAAAAGCTTTGGTTCTATATCATAGATAAAAGGGCAACCAGTGCTAAAATAGCTGGAAGTCCTTATTTCACAAGAATTGATTTATTAGATGTGAAACCTCCGAAAATAGCTGCTACCACCACACAAATTACGAAAAATAATTGAACCATATAACCAATTGGGTTGAGCCCAAGTATAAGTCCCCAAATGAGACCTGCGGCTAAAAATCCATTATATAAACCTTGGTTTGCAAACATAATGGCTACATTTCGATCTCCTTCTAAATGCTTCAGTAATTTGAAAGCGCGTTTTGCTACTTTTGAATCAATAAAAAACATTTCGAGGATCATGATAAATAAATGTTCTAATGCTACGATCCCGACTAAAATAGCTGCGATTATTTCCACACCATTCTGCCCCCTCTACTCCCTAATATCAGTTTTATACTATTTCCATTGTGCAATTCTATCAACAGGGAGACGGTATGAAGCATATCCTTCGTCGGCTGCTTTACCGATAGATAGAAGCATAACTGGTACATAGCGCTCTTTTTCCAATCCAAAGATTCCAGCGATATTTTCCTTGTCATAACCCCCGATTGGATTTGTATCATATCCATGTGCACGTGCTGCCAGCATTAACTGCATGGAGACAAGCCCTGCGTCAATCAGAATAGTTTCGCGATTTTCTTGGACTGGAAGCTTTTCAAAATGTGCAGTCAATGCTTGTACTTGTCTGTCTTTTACCTCTTGCGGCATATATCCTAGCTTAACAGCTTTTGAATATATTTCTTCTATATAGTCACTGTTGTCCATATCTGCAAATACTACTATAACGGCAGATGAAGTAGAAACTTGTAATTGATTGAATTTAGCGAGTTTTGCAAGCTTTTCTTTTCCCTCCGAGCTTTCGATAACAAGAAAGCGCCATGGTTGTGCATTAACTGAGGATGGTGCCGTAGTAGCTTCCTTTAATATTTCAGCCATCTCTTCTTTGCTGATTTTGACTGTTGGATCTTAATTACGTATGGATCGACGTCCTTTCATTATTTTCATAAAATCGTTTGTTTTTAATGTAGTTCCCATGTATAAACACTCCTCTATCCTTTAATATTCTCTACATTTTTTTGCATCTGTGATAGAACATGAATAAGTACATTGCGTTCTTCTACACTGATATTTACGAGCATTTCCTTCATAAAACGTTCCTTTTCTTTCTTGGAAGACTCGATTCGTTCTCGTCCTTGCTCAGATAACCGAACAAGCGTTATACGGTTATCCTCAGGCTTCTTTCTTCTTAATACGATTCCTTTGGCTTCAAGCTGCTTAACGTGTCTGGTGATGGCTGCGCCATCAATATTCACCTTTTTTTGAAGGTCGCTTTGACTAATTTCATCAACATGATAAAGCAATGCGAGCAATTCCAATCGAGATTGACTAATACCAATGCATGCTTCAAACTTCGCACCAATTACTTTGCTCAAACTTTGTAGCTTATATAAAATTTCGGCATCTTCTGAACAACATGTTTTCAAAACTCACCCCTTCTTTCTTATTAAAAAATTAATTGACGTATCAATTATTGATACGTCAATAATATACATCTCTCTTTTTAGTTTTGCAAGTTTTTTTTTGCTCAATTAGTTTTATTTTGTTCCAGCAGCTTTAAATTAATTCACAACATCAGTTCGCATTTCTAGAAATCATAGTTATTTTAAGTTTATTCTGATAATCATATTTAGCTAAATATATAAAGGAATTGAGTTATATCACCATCAAGTTAAAAAAATTAGTTTTTTCTAAAAACGGATATTTTATGTATTTTATAGTAATGAAACTCATTTTTATTGTTTTGGGGGCAATCCATTTTGTTAGCTTGATAGTGATGTGGCGGGACCCCCAAAAGAGAAAATACTTATTGATTAACGGGTGCCCATTACTTGAAAAGACATCAAAAAATGATCATATCTTTGTAAACCAATATTTACATTGAATGCATGTAAATATTGTGAGAACCATTGATATTCCAATAGTTCTCACATCGAAGTTAAGGTAAACGTGAAATGTTAGCGGTACCCCTACTATTACAATAACTTTCATTGTTTTGCTAATAACTCCACTATTTTATCCTCAATTACCTTTCCTTTTTCTTCATCTAATAAATGGTTAAACAGTATTGAAAATATATATTGATGTCCGGTTTTTGTTTGAACATAACCAGACAGCGTACTAACTGAGGATAAAGTTCCTGTTTTTGCTTGAACCTTTCCTTTTGTATTTTCTGATTGAAGACGATTCCGGAGTGACCCTCCAACCATTCTTTCTTTGTTTCCGGAAACAGGTAAGGAATGTAAATAAGTAGAAAACCATGGTTGCTTCTGCACCGTAAATAAAAGCATTGATAAATCATTGGCAGTCAACAAGTCAACTGGTGAAATGCCAGAAGCATCCCGCAATAGCATATTGTCTGGATTTAACCCGAAGTGAACTAGCTCTTTTTTCATTACCTCTAAGCCCTTTTCAAAGCTTCCTTCCCCTGTTTCCACTTTTCCCATTTCTTTTAACAGCGTTTCTGCTATTGTATTATTGCTTAGTTTCATAAATGGAATGAGTAATTCAGACAACGGAATGGAGGAATGGGATGTTATTAATGATGATAGTTCTGGCGTTGTACCTTCTTTTATTCTCCCTTCAACGCTTATCCCATTTTTCTGCAAGGATTGTAAAAATAAATCTGCTGCAAATGTACTAGGGTTCCAAACGGAAATCCATTCTTTCTCTAAAGGCGCCTCCATCGGAATCGTTCCGGTGATTTCAATGATTAACTATAGTAATATTTTAAGAGGATATTATGTCCATTATAAGGGCATGTATTCTCTTTTTTTAATATATTAAATTAGTTAAATGGGTCTTAAAAAATATGTCTACTATGTTTACTATATTATGTCTAGATGGGAGGTTAACCAATCATACATAAAAATAATGTTCATTATTGAAAGCATAAGGTGGAGAGTAAATGAGGGTTCAAGAGATTTACTTAGAGAATAATGCCAAGAGATACATACTCGTAGATGGAGAGGGAATACCAGTTATTCCCGTCATGAAATACTTAAAGTATTTGGATGTCACAGAAAAAAGTAGAAATACACAAAAAACCTATTGCTACGCACTAAAACAATATTTTGTTTTCTTAAAGCAAAATAACTTAGACTACAAGATGATTAAATTAGAGGATTTGGTCGAGTTTATAGCATGGTTAAGAAATCCTCATGTAAATCTAAAAGCTACCCCTCTGCACCCTGCAAAAGCAAGAAAGACAGAAAGTACAATAAATCTTACCCTTACTGCAATTACAGGGTTTTACAATTATTTATATCGCAATGAGGAAATGGATACAGCAGTGGATGATATAGTTATGAAACAGGTTTTTACCAGGGGACAAAGGAAGTATAAAGATTTCCTTTACCATGTGAATAAAAATAAAACGGTACAGAAGAACATTTTGAAAATCAAAAAGAAGAGGAGAAAAATCAAAACATTAACTAAAGAGGACGTACGGGAATTAATTAAAGCAACTAGTAATATTAGGGATAGGCTGCTGTTACAAACTCTGTTTGAAACAGGACTAAGGATTGGAGAACTACTTTCTCTCTACCTGGAGGACTTCGTGTTTGATCATAAAAATGGTCATCGGATACGTTTAGTTGATCGGGGAGAATTAGAAAATGGAGCAAGGTTGAAGACAGGGGAAAGAGAAATATATGTTTCCCAAGAATTAATGGATTTGTATGATGACTATTTATACGAAATCTTAGATGAAATGGATATTCATAAAAATTTTATATTTGTTAAATTACGTGGGAAAAATGCAGGCCAGGGCATGGATTATCAAGATGTATCAGCTTTCTTTAAACGATTAAGGAAAAAGTGCAACATCTCTGTTCACCCCCACCTTTTACGTCATACGCATGCGACTCTTTATTACAATCAAACTGGTGATATTAAACAAGTTCAAGAACGGCTAGGTCACAGCAATATACAAACAACCATCAACCTATACCTTCATCCTTCTAAAGAAGATATTCGAAATAATTGGGAAAAAGCCCAAGATGCTTTTAAAATTTACAATAAGAATAATCCTGGAGGAAACATTGAATGAGCACCAATCCCTTAATGATTCATGGTTTTGAAAGTGTACACGATTACATGAGAAATGAACTATCGTCGTATGTAGACCGATATATTGATGAAGATGGAAATGAACAAAAAGAGATTGTCAATAATCCATATTTTTTATATAAAAATTCTTGGCATATTGATTTTTTCAGTGCCATTTCTCAGTTTAAACCTTATTTAAAAGAGCCTACGTTTAACAGAAAAGCAATACATATTCCATTCAAAAGCGAACTAATAAATTTAGAAATTAAATTTTTTGTACATACAAAAATATTTCGAGATGAATGGACTATGAACACTATGTTTGTTGGACAAGCGAATAACATTCAATTATTTAACCGATTTATAAATGAAAAACACCCCAATTTAAACTCTCTAATTGATTTAAATATTGATAGGACAAACCGAGAGTGGCTATTTTGGTTAGAGAAAAACGGAATATCGACCACTTACATTAGTAAACGGGACGGATATAAAGTAAAGTCTCCTCAAGCTAAATACTTATCAAATCTTCTATCCGAGCTTAATAAACTGATAGACTTTCGCGATGAATGGGAAAAGGATATTTGGGAAGCTAAAAATCTGAATAAAGAGTATGGTGTGTATTTTAATCAAGCTTCAAGTCATACTACAATCGACTTTACAGTGATTAAAAATCTTAGATTCCGTGAGGAAACAAAACAATATTTAAAACGTCGCTTATTGTCAAATGATTTGACATGGGGTTCTGCTAGAAACTATATGAGTTTTATCCCTCCGTTCCTAGATTTTATTTTTACATTGGAACCTGATTGGTACAACTTGGTCATGTTAACTAGAAGTCACATTGAAAAATACCTAGAGAAACTAAATAAGGAAGTGAAGATTAAGCAAAGAGTAACAAATTCACGACACCATATCATAAAATCAGTTTCAGCAGTTAAAAAATTTCTTCAGGGATTACAAGAGGTTCATTCGGATTTAGCACCTGAAAAAGATATTAGAGTACTTATTTTTCCAGAAGATAAACCAAAATATAAAAGAAGGTCAGAAAAAGTAAACTTCATCCCGGATAATGTATTAGAGCAGTTATTTGAGAATTTAAGTTATCTTCATGAGGAAGTACAACCGATTATTTGGATAGCATTCAAAACAGGCTTGCGAATTTCTGATACTTTAAGACTTAACCATGACTGTTTAGTCAAATTGAATGGAAAATATCAATTAGTAACGGACATTTCTAAAACAAATGTGCCAGATCACTCAGTACCAATAGATGACGAACTAGCAGATATTCTCGCTGTGCTAATAGACAAATCAAAAAAGAATAGCAATGAAGAAAACAACCCAAATCGATTTATTTTTGTTAGGTATAGAGGAGTTCGAAAAGGTCGTCCCTTTTCGAACGGTTGGATAAGTGAAAAACTCAACGATCTTGCGAAAGCAAGAAGAATAGTGGATGAAAATGGCGATATTTATCATTTTAGATTCCATCAGTTCAGACACACGTATGCAGTTAAAATGTTAAATAGTGGAGCTGATATACTTACAGTTCAGGAACTATTAGCTCATTCCTCTCCTGAAATGATTATCCGGTATGCAAAATTATTAGATAGTACCAAGCGAAGAGTATTTGAAGAAGCTATGAAACAGGGTTTGTTTAGCTTCGATATGAATGACCAAATGAAACAAATTAGTCCAGATGATGAAATACCAACAGATATACTCGAAATGCTATGGCGTGATCATAAATTAAATGCAATTGATAATCCATATGGAAGTTGCCACGCAAGAATAAATGGTAACTGTCCTTATTCAGAAGAACCTCCTTGCCTAACTTGTAACGGTGGAAGTCCTTGTAAGGATCTAGCGATTGGTTTTTCCGATTTAGACAAACAGAAATATGAATTATTGATAAAAGCAACTAGAAAGACGATTGATGCCTTAGAAAAGCGTGGGCGATTGGATATTGCAGAAAAGAATAAAAAGAATTTAAGCCGTTATACAAGTATTTTAAACACTATTGAGGGCGGACACATTATATTTGGTCGACTAGAAAGATTAAAACGAAAGCAGGAAGAAAATAATGTCTAATTTCGACCTTAAAGAACATCTAAAACAAGTACATAAGCACCGTAAGGCTGCCACCACTCAAAAAGTTGATGAAGCTATTAAACAGCTCGTGAGAGCCAATAAGTACATTAATTTTAATAGCGTAGCAAATGAATCGGGTGTATCGAAAGCAACCCTCTACAACAATGTCGCTATTCGGGAACGGATTGAAGCATTAAGGCAGCAACAATCACTAGAACCTACACCTAAACAAGTTAAGCGAGAAATAAATGAGAGCAACAAGGATGCTCTCATTGAATCACTGAGACGAAAGATTAAGAATCTAGAAGGTGAAAACAAGCAACTACGAGACCAATTGAAAGTAGCGTACGCAGAGGTATATAAAAGATTTTAGTATCGATTGGAGAAAAACTCCCTTCCTACTTGTCTTTATCTTCAACAATCGGGCCAGATTGTTGAGCAAGGTTTTCAATAAAATTGGATAATTTATGTTTAAATATAGAGTAGAGATTGTGAATGTTTGCACTTAAACAAAAGGTTAGTTGAAGAAGAAATTTCCTTTTCCATGAAAATAGGTATGCTAATATACACACCTAATAACTACTATGGTGTAGGTTAATTGCTAAACGACTTAATGCAGCATATCTACATACGACATTTAAAATGGGAGACAATAATAAATTTAAATAATATATTAACTTCTACGATGTGTACTTAAAGTATATGGTAAACAATTTTTTAGAGAAAGAGAACTTTATGAATAATTGGGGCAGTCTTATTTAGTTTTTGAGAATACACAATAGATACAAAAAATTTTAAAAAGTATAGGATGGTTAACTGTTCATCATTACTTGTCTGGCATCATTTATTTAGTTAACGAATAAGAAATATGGTTACTATTTCAATGAACAAAAAGCGCATTCCTATATTTATAGAAATGCTGCTTTTTGAGTTATTTTATATTTTAAATATGACTAGTCACCAAATTAGCCATTAAGGTGTAAAACGTTTTGCTTCACTCTCTACCGGATAATTTAATCCATTTGGTGTATAGCTAATGAGTTCGATTAACATTCCCCAAGGTGCACGGCCATATACAAAATGTCCTGTTCCATCTTCAACATCTCCTAACAATTCGCCAGGATCATTTAATAGCTCTCCGCCTGCTTCAACGAAACGATTAGCAGCTTCTTTTATGTCATCCACATAGAAGCCAAAATGTTGAACACCGTAATCAGAAGCAATAGACGGTTGTCTTTGATCAGTATCTACGTATTTAAATAGTTCGATACTAGCACTGTTTTCGAAAGAAAGTATACGCATATGGACAATTCTTGTCCCTTTTTTGAGGCCTAATGTTTTTTCTACATCTGGTCCGGCTAAAGGTTCATCTTCTAATTTTTTATTATCATAAGCAATTTTAGCGTCAAAAGCTTTTTTAAAGAAAACTGTAGCTTCTTCGATATCGGGTACTGTTACTCCAATATGGTCAATGCCTCGTGTAATGTTTGTCATGTTGTAAAATCTCCTTTGTTAAATGTTTTATTAGTATCAGTATTGTTTTAAAAGCGTATGCACACATTTTAAAACGAGACTATAGAGTTATTTAAGAAAGAAATGCTTTATAAAACGTTATCGAATTGCTCTTTCGTACTGTACAGGAGGTGTTACTGTTCGAGCTACTACTTTTATAGCGTGCAATCCCCAATATGGGTCATTTAACATTCCTCTAGCTACAGCTACAAGATCTGCATCTCCATTTGCAAGTGTAGCTTCTGCTACCTGTGCGTCACTTAAGTTACCTACTGCAATAACAGGAATATTTAATGCTTCTTTAAATGCACGTGCAAAAGGTACTTGATAAGCCGGATGATTTGCTGGCTTTAATTCGCCTGGAGGTCCTTCTCCACCACTTGAAATATGGAATATATCGATACCGGCATTTTTAAATTCTTTAGCCATTTCAATAGCATGTTCAATCTTATAACCGCCATCTATATATTCAATAGCTGACATTCTCATAATAAGGGGCATGTCCTTTGGCATAACACTGCGCACAGCTTGAACAACTTCCACTCCAAATTTAGATAGATCTTGACCATACTCATCAGTGCGATTGTTAATTGCTGGTGATAGAAATTGATGCATTAAATAGCCATGTGCACCGTGAAGTTCAATTGTGTCAAAGCCAGCTTCAACAGCTCGACGTGCAGCCTCCTTAAATTGAACTACTGTTTTTTTAACTTCTTCTGTTGTCAAAGCTCTTGGTGGTTTTAACTCTCCATTTTTGCTTTCTTCTGGTAAAGGTTCCACCGTGATCTCTGAGGGACCTACTGGTTGATTTGCATCTTCAGCTTTTCGACCAGCATGTGCAATTTGAATACCAATTTTCGCTCCGTATTTATGAACTTCATTGACAATTCTTTTATAAGCAGGAATTTGTTCGTCTGACCACAACCCTAAATCTCCATTTGTAATACGCCCCTCAGGATCAACACTTGTCATTTCAACGATGATAAGTCCTGTTCCACCTATTGCTCTTGAAACATAATGAACAAAGTGCCAGTTGTTTGGAGTACCATCCTGTTTATCTACTGAATATTGACACATAGGTGCCATCACGATTCTGTTTTTAAGTTCTAACCCTTTTATGGTAAATGGCGTTGGTAAAGTTGCCATAAAAATCATCTCCTTCATTTAGTTGTTTGTGCAAGCAACTAATTTAGTATTATATTGCTTGCGCATGCAAGTAATAATAATTCAATCCTATATATTTGTCAAACATTCAGTATGGTAGATAAAAAATTAGAAAACATAACACATGACATGTTATAGTGATTTTATATTTAGTTGTAAAGTAGGGTGAATTGTTTTGAAGAATTCTGACCATATAGTTGATTCCTGGGTTAATTATGCTAAGTTTTATTCTAGATTACAAAGTAGTATTGATTATGCGTTACAACAGCAATACCAACTAAGTTTAAACGAATTTTATTTTCTGTACTACCTTTCCAAAGCAGATAATCAGACACTAAGATTGTCTCAACTTCAACCTAAAGTTGGTCTTAGTCTTAGTGCAATATCTAGGCTGGTAACACGCATGGAAAGTTATCAAAATAAACAAATTGTAAAGAAATCCACATATTTAGAAGATAAACGGAGTAACACTGTTACGCTAACAAATGAAGGAGAAGAATTGCTCGCTTTAATTGAGGTGACGTTAAACGATAAATTACGCGGATTTTTAACAGATAGTGACTTAGAACACATACTTAAAATTGCAAATGAATAAACATTAGATAGCTGTTATTTTACTATCACTGAACCTTTCTGTAATAAAAGAAACTGTGAAAAGAACAAGAATGTGAACTAATTCACTTAAACTATCGGGTGCAATAGTTAAAGATGAAGGTCGCTGCGGCGGTCTTTTTTTGATGAACTAACTGGCAGCAATAGTGAAAGAACATTATTATTATCTTTTAAGGTTATCTTGAAATCGAGTCTTCTGTTAAAGGACGCGATTGTTGAGGAGTATTCCTAATAAATAGGCTGTTTACATATTAGTCATGTATAATATGTTAAACAGCCTATGTTTATTGTTTTTTTAAAATTTAGGTCTTGATAAATAATGATATTACTGCCATGTTCCCGGCTAAAATGCAGCTCTTTTTTTCCTTCTTTTTGTACGGTTTTTGTTTTATTGATGATGTTTACTTCATTCGTTTGCGGTTTGACTGTAAGGTTTGCAGTTTGCCCCGCTTTTTTTGAAGGTGTAACTTCTGCAATTACGGTCCCTGCATCATAGTCTTTGTTTGGTGATGCGGTTAATGCGGAAATTTTGGCGCCATAATAGGTGGATTCATCACTCCATGCTAAATCAATAGATAGAAGGGTGGAATCATACCAGCTGCTGTCAGCAATAAGATTACCGGTAACTTGCTTTATACCTTTGTTCTTTAATGTTTTGGCAAGCTTATCTAGTTCAACAGCATCAAGGCTGGTATCCCCTTTTCCCTTTAAATAAAGATCTCCATGCAATATCCCATTTTTTACGATCCCATCTGTATACAATTCTGTTTTAAATCGATAATTTTCCCCTAAAATGGCTAATGCAGTCGCTGCTGTTAATAGCTTCATATTAGAGGCTGGCGCCAATCTTGTGTTTCCTAAATGCTCATAAACAATCACTCCGCTGTTTTGGTCACGAATGCTAATAGCTGCTAGACTTCCTTTCAAATCAGGTTCACTTGTCAAAATGGTGTGAATATCGCTGCTTAACTTGCTTGTATGTCCAGTTGCTTGAACATGCTGATTTCTGCTCCCGTTTAATTGTATGATGAGAGAAAAAACTAGCATAAATAACAATATTTGTTTTGTGGATTTCATTCATTTCTCCCCTACTTTTATTATTCAGCTAATCAGTATGGGCAAAAAATCGCTGATATAAACGAATCTCAGTAACTATCGGCAACTTAAAAATAAAGTTTTTTTTAAAAGAAATAGTTATTTAATATATTGTATTATTGTATAGGTTGCATGCCTTTTTCTGTGAATACATAACAGGTAAGTTAGCCTATTTTCCCGCTAAATTATTTAACTTAATTTAAAAAATAAATGATTAAACTTTTGTTTAATTACAAATAAAGTCGGTTAAGGAATAACTTTAATATTTTATTTTTCTCAATTTTAATGAGTGCTTATGAGGAAAAAGCGTCATGTATTTATGATGGCTGTTTTTGAATTTTAAGTAGTTCAGTAAATGTATGTTAGAAATTAATAGAAGTAGAAATGTTGCTGTTTTTAATTATATTGCAACGTTTTCACTTCCCTATTCGACTTTATGGTGTATCGGAGGGGATAGTCAAAATGGATATTGCTAAATTAGTACAAAATGCGAAAAAGGGTAATGATGAAGCGTTTGAACAACTGATTAGTTCTGTTCGCCATAAATTGTATCGAACAGCCTATTCATATGTTAGAAATGAGCAAGATGCTCTTGATATTTATCAAGAAACAATTTATAAGGCATATACTTCTTTAAAGTCATTGAAAAAACCAGAGAGTTTTCAAAGCTGGATTTTAAAGATTCTTGTTTTCAAATCTATTGATTTTATTCGAAAAGATTCACGCCATTTTACTACAGATAATACTGAGATATTTGCAGAGCTAATTTCTAAAGAAAACGTTGATTATATAGCTCATTCAATGGATCTTTCGGATGCTTTTAAATTCTTGGACCCTAAATATAAGACCATTATTTTATTAAGGTATTATCACGATCTGTCTATTAAGGAGATTGCGACCATATTGAATTATCCGGAAGGCACGGTAAAATCCTACATCAATAGAGCGAAAAAAGAGCTAAAACCGATTTTAAAGGAGGGCTATATGTATGAATAAAGAAAAATTTAGTCGTTATATTGATGATATTAATGTACCAGAAGAACTATTAATGGAAAGAGAAAGGGTTGCTATGTTCCAAGCGAAGAAAAAACGAAAAATTGGTAAGAAAACAAAACCCATGATTCTTATTGCATCCGGTATTTTTATCTCCTTATTCGGATCCGGCTTTATTTTACCTGGTGCGGCAGAGGCATTATCCAAATTACCACTTATTGGTCCTATTTATGAACAATTTAATGACGTTGCCTCAGAAAAGATTCAAAATGATAATCTCTCTACAAAAATTGAAAAAAAGGATAGTCATGATGGGTTAACCATGAATGTGAAGGAAGCAGTCTATGATGGTGGGCGTTTAGTAGTAACTGTAGAGTACGAAGGAAATAAACCTTTTTCAAATAATGAGGCAAACACAGGTTTTAGTTATATAACCATCAATGGAAAAGAAGCTAATGTTTCCATAGGTTCTTCTAAACAAACTTCAAAGGATTCTAATATTATTGTTCAGTATCATGAATTCACTTTAACTAATTATGATGAGTTTGGTGATGAAATCGCTGTTGCTGTCCATGGGGAAAATTTATTTGGATATAAAGGTAAGTGGAAAGTTGACTTCCCACTTGAAAAAGTAAATGGAAATATACACGAGTTCTATCCAGAAGTAAAGGCTGAAACAATGGACAAGGTTTATGTTTTAAAAGCTGACAAAATATTATTTTCCCCCCTATCAACAAGAATAGACTTAACGGTAGATTACCCTGCTGAAATGGATGAAAACGATACATGGCCATGGTTCGAGTTCTCTGTAGTCGATGATACAGGTAAAGTATATGAGGGAATAAAATTGCAAGAAGGCATGGCAGGAAACAATGGACGCCATATGATTCTAGTTTTGCCTCCAATGGATAATATACCTCAATCTTTGACTTTCAAACCTAAAGATGTTGATAATGAAGGTCAAAGTGAAGAAATAAAGGATTTAGAGTTGGTCGTTCCATTGGATAAACTGAAATAAAATGGTCATTCTAATCAACTTTTTGTTGCAACTCTTTGAAGTTTGACTCAGTATTTTAAATGAAGTGTTGTGCTTTAAGAAAGAAGACAAATTCTTTTACGAAAACAAATCCCAACTGTCCAGATGAAAAGTTGGGATTTGTTTATTTTTAATAGACTTTATGCACTTACATCTTTACTGCGTATAACTTCCCCTCTATGAGAAGTAAAACTATGTAAAATCATCCCAAGCATAATAATCAACATGCCACACCACGATAACACGGAAGGAAGCGGTGAAGCTAATAAATAGATTTCTCCGATCACAGCGAAAAGTACTTCCATCGATTGAGTCGCTTCTACTGCAGCTAGCTTTTGCATGTCTCCTTTCACTATATCCGTTGCTTTGAAAAATAATATCGTTGCAATTACCCCTGAGCTAAGCGCCACTAAAAAAGATTGCATTGTTTGCTCTTTACTTGGTGCTCCTGTTGTAAAAAAACTGTACAATGATAGCATTAACCAAAATGGCAGGCTAGCCAAAGTCATTCCTAACACCCTTTGAAATACATCTAAACGCTCTCCACAAATCTCCATCATTTTACGGTTGCCAAGTGGGTAAGCAAAAGAAGCAACGATTACTGGGATAATGCCTAACATAATATCGGTTGCAGAAAGATGTTTTGCTTGGTCCACTTGCATAAAGATAATCCCAAGAAGAATAACGAGGGACATAGCCAAACCTTTCATCGGTATTTTGCCTCGTTCTTTAAGAAGCCCTTCTGGTGTTTGAATCGTCTGTATAAACAAAGGTGCTAGTAATGATCCAGATATGATCGTTATTTGCCATGTTCCAGCAATGATCCATCCTTGAGCATGTGCTGCAGCAAAGCATAATGGCGCATAAAATAGTCCGAATCCGACAAAACTCCATAAAAACCATGGTTTTGGATTTTCTCTCATCACTTGTAATAGAGAAGTTAAATTTTTTCTAACTATTACAATAAGCAAGAGGAATGGAATCATAAATATAAATCTCAGCGATGCACTCCACATCCAGTTTCCTCCCGATAATTCCATTGCTCGATTAAGAATAAACGTAAATGCAAAAAAGAAAGCAGCACAGCTGCCTAAAAAAATTGGACGCAAGTAAATTCACCTCATTTTGTTTGATCAGTCAGTATTTTTCCAAGGCTTAGCCAGTTTTGTTCCACCAAATGCACTGTTTCTTCTAAATTATTATGTTTACAGGTTTCGATAATTTGTTGATGCTGCTCTACTGACTTTAAACCATTTACAGACGTAAATTGCGAAATCTCAAGGCGCTGAATCTTTGGGATGCTTCTTTCTAATGCAGTAATAATTTCAGGATTTCCTGCCGCTTCTAAAAAAACATCGTGAAATAACTCATCTGCTTCCATTGCTTTAAAAACATCTTTTTTCTCAATCGCCTTTAGCAGAGCATGATTATGGAACTCTAACGCTTCAATATCCGCTTCTTTTATGAACGGAACTGCTAAACGAGCAGCTAAAGCGTGTAAAGCTGCTACAACAGTAAATGCATGTTTCGCCTCCTCTAGATTTAATGGAGCAACGCGAGTAGATGAACCAGGGATGGATTCTACAAGCCGATCATCTTCAAGACGTTTTAGAGCTTCTCGAACAGGAGTGCGGCTAATACCAAATTCCTCTGCTAGTTCTTTGTCATTTAAACGCTGCTCTGGCTGTAATTCCAATGTAATAATTGCTTTTTTTAACGTTTGATATACTTCTTCTCTCAGTGACATCCGTTTAATTGGCTTTATCTTAACTTTTTTCATAAAACCAATATATCGAATATTGGATTTTTATTCAATTTAATTTTTTATTTTAGGGGTACTACCGACAAAACACGAATATCGTATAATATCCGTGTATTGTCGGCGGGAACGCATGCCCATCAAGTTAACTATTGTTCAAGAGGATTCCTAAATAAAATGTGTGCTGTTTTTAAGTAATAAAATAGCCCTCAATCGAAAAAAACTATGGATTACATTCCAACTAAAATGTAATCCATAGTTCCTTAACTTAATGACATTGATTACCAAAGCGGTTTTGCTTCGGAATCTACTCTTTTACTGTCAATTTTATCTATGGGCTTTATTCTTTTAGTTTCTCCTCCTGCGAAAGAGCACTACCCGCTGTAAATTCTTTTTAAGCATGCATGGCAAACCTAGCGTTGGGATAAGTGATCGAGCCGCACCAATCACACCAATTTTGAGGGTTTCCATGATTTCGTCGATGGTTGCCCCGGCATTTAAGCAGCCTTCCATGTGATAGCAAATGCATTCATCGCAGCGGCTGACTATTGATATGGCTAATCCCATAATGGTGTACTTACCCTAACTTACGTTTAAATTCTTTACTGGCGAAGAAGTAAGCGATGACCATGATGCCGACGCACCAGGCAAGCGCGATCCAGATACCGTTGCCAACAGACCCTTCATACAAGAGGGCACGAATCGCATTCACGATTGAAGTCACGGGCTGGTTCTCAGCGAACGCACGGACAATTTTAGGCATGGTTTCGGTGGGGACAAAGGCCGAACTGATAAACGGCAGGAAAATCAGTGGATACGAGTAGGCTGTCGCCCCTTCCATAGACCCTGCTGTTAATCCGGGAATGACCGCCAGCCATGTCAGCGCAAGCGTAAACAGCCCGAGTATCCCAGCTACCGCGAGCCAATCCAGGATATCAGCGCTGGAACAGAAGCCCATCAAGAGCGCGACGAGGATAACCACCACGACAGTAAGCGCATTGGAAACAAGCGAGGTCAACACGTGAGCCCACAATACCGACGAGCGCTTGATGGGCATGGTAATGAAACGCGCCATCAGCCCGCTCTTTACATCCGTAAACAGCCGCACGGAAGTGTAAGCGACGCCGGATGCGATAGCCATTAGCAAGATTCCCGGCAATAAATAATTGACGTAGTTGTCCGTGCCTGTCTCTATGGCGCCGCCAAATACGTAGACAAACAGCAGCATCATCATAATCGGCGTAATCGCCACCGTAATAATCATATCCGGGCTGCGCATGATGTTGCGCATTAAACGCCCTAGTAATACCCCTGTTTTGCTTTTCATTTACATCTCCTCCTTTTTGCCGATGATCGCGAGGAAAATTTCCTCCAATGTCGGCTGCTTCTCGATGTACTCCACTTTCGCTGGCGGGAACATCTCTTTGAGTTCGGTAAGGGTACCGGTCGTGATGATTTTTCCGCCATGCAGGATGGCGATACGGTCCGCCAGTTGTTCGGCTTCCTCCAGGTACTGGGTCGTCAGCAAGATGGTCGTGCCGCCGCCGGCAAGCTCCTTGACGGTATCCCAGACTTCAAGCCGTGCTTCGGGGTCAAGCCCTGTCGTCGGTTCGTCGAGAAAAATGACTGCTGGCGTCCCGATCAGACTCATAGCGATGTCAAGCCGGCGCTTCATCCCGCCGGAATACTTATCCGCCCGGCGGTTGGCCGCATCGGTCAGGCTGAATCTTGCAAGCAGATTGTCGGCGACTTGAGCGGGATTGGAAACTCCCCGCAACTTGGCGATCATCATCAGGTTTTCCCGCCCGGTGAGCATGCCGTCTAAAGCTGCGAACTGCCCTGTCAGGCTGATACTCTGGCGAACATGATCCGGTTGACGCTGGACGTCAAAGCCGCAAATACCTACTTCGCCGCCATCGGGCTTCATCAGCGTCGAGAGGATGTTGACCGTCGTCGTCTTGCCCGCTCCATTTGAGCCCAGCAGTGCGAAAATTTCGCCACGCCGCACCTCAAAATCCACCCCCTTTAAGACTTCCTTGTCTTTAAAGGATTTTTTTAACCCTTTTACAGAAATCGCTGCATTGCTCATACTTTTTTCCTCCTTATAAAAAGCGCAGCAAGGCCGCTTGCGAGATCCGGAAATTACGGAGCTTTGTCTGATAAGCGAGCGGGTTGCTCTCACGGAGTAATTATCCGGTCGAGCGTCTTGCGGAGCTAGATTGCCTATACTCTTCTATTTAGTATGACTGATAATCTGTATAACTTATTACAAGGTTGAAAATATAACTGAATAGCGAAGGTGGCAATTCACATTTGTAACCAGCTATTCAGTCGGTATTATCTATTGAATTTATTTTTTTCCCAATCGCTTCATGATACTCTGATTCAAATCTTCACGATACTTGGCGACATAGGTTTTAGCGTTTGCCACTAGTTCGTCGGCAAAGGACGCTACGTCGTCCCCAGTGATTTCCAGCACTTGTCTGCCTTCCGCCGCACCGGCTTCGAACAACTCGATTAATTCATACTGTATGTGCAGCATATCCATCCCGCCTCCCGCTGAGAAATTCCACATGTAGTTTTGAATTTTCTTAAATACAAACTGGTAGTCCTCTGGCAGGGCTTCAACCCGTGCCATCATCATCTTGTACTCTTTTTTATCACCAATCATTTTTTTGAACATTTCCATCATGTTATTTTTCCTCCTTTTTTATAAAGCTGAACAAGACACTCCAAAAATATCGGACGGAACATCTTATGAAGCTAGATTGACTTTAAGACGTTGATTTTTGATGATACAAAATTCCACTTTTTCCAAAACAATTCAAGTTCCTGGCGGCCAGCCTCATTAAGTGAGTAAAACTTGCGGGGCGGCCCCATATCTGACGGCTTCTTTTCTATGTTCACAAGTTTTTTCTTTTCTAATCGCACGAGGATGGTGTAGACCGTCCCTTCCACAACTTCGGTAAACCCAAGCTCGTTCAAGCGGCGGGTAATCTCGTAGCCATAGGTTTCATGACGGCTGATGATTTCCAGTACGCAGCCTTCCAGCGAACCCTTCAGCATTTCAGTTAAATTTTCCATGTTCATAGCCTCATTTCAGTTAATTTTTCCATTTCATAGCCTCCCCTATTTTGTCTGACTTATATTCAGTATAACTTAGTACTAAGGGAATTTTTACTGAATAGCTATTGGGAAATCACGCTATTCAGTATTACTTATTACATGTACAGTGTAACACTGAGTAGAGGGGGTGTCAAATAATTTTCTTAAAAATACTTTTGTAACCTCACTATTCAGTGGTGTTGGTATCCAGTGTGACCTACTACAGGTAAATCGTAACACGTAGTAGTCGGACTGTCAACTGGATTTTCTAAATATAGGGTAGCACCACATCGCCATCAAGCTAACAAGAACGAGTTACCCCAAAACGATAAAAACAAGCAACATGCACAAAATTTTCGTTCTGGGGGTATTATGATATCTTAACTTGATGGTCATGCGGCGGGACCCCTTTGTAGAAAAAAAGAAGCCACACATAATGTGTAAGCCCCTAAGGTAGGATCATGATAATTTATCTTCTATTTCATCTTCCATTTGAAATAAAAATAAATAGACTAATTGCAGCGCTTCATTAATTTCCATGTCTTTCGAAAAAGTGTTTAACGCTTCAATTGGAAAATTAACTTCCCATAACCCTTCTTGATCATTAAATAGCAGGTTATATGTAAGCCCTTCTTTTTTTATGGATTCGTTAAAATAAGAGCGAATGGCATCTCCCAACTTTTTAGGCAATTTTAATCCAAATATTACTTCGTACGTTCGAAAAACAGAATCGACCTCAAATATTAACCCATCTATACCAATTATTTCAAATGTATCAGTTTCGAGATACAAATAATGATCTAAATGCTGCTCAAAATAGTTCATTTTCTCTGATAAAAAATCTAGATTGATGTTATCTTGAATCCTTTCATCGCTTTCTTTATTCACCAGCTCGAGATATAAATTTTGAAATCTTGCTGGAGAATCTGCTAAAGCAATCTCTGCTTCTCCTAATAATGATTGTTTAAATACATATGCCTTTTCTTCTGAAAATAAAGGATATTTTTGATTATTTTGATTTTCAATATAGCGTTGAAATTGTTTTTTTAACATGTTGTTCCTCCATGCGGAAAAAAATTATTTTCTTTTTGATTTTTTCGGCTTGAAAATAGCACTACCGGTTGCTTTTCTATTTCTCCCTTTTAATAAAGGCTTTTCTGTTTTTCTGTTTTGGTTTCCCTCGCTGTTCCCTCGAATGGACGGGGAGGATTGCTTTTTTGCCGTTCGGTTTTCCGATGAAAACGTATTTTCCTTCGATTTACCGGTTGTCTTTCGACTTTTTGAAGTTCTAACCGGTTTTGTAGGAGAATATTGATTATTCGCAGTTGCTTGCTTTTTCTGTTCTGTTTCTTTTTTTGGCAGCTGCATTTTCTCTATTTTGATTTGTAATTGCTTTTCGATTGTATCTAATAAAGGTCTGTCTTCTGAAGTATAAAAAGTAATAGCAACGCCTTCAGAACCTGCTCGTCCAGTTCTGCCAATTCTGTGTACATAGCTTTCTGCATCTAACGGAATATCATAATTAAAAATATGGGTAATCCCATCGATATCGAGTCCTCGTGCAGCTACATCCGTTGCAATCAGCAATTGAAATTTCCCTTCTCTAAACTCTTTCATGACTTGCTCTCTTTTTCCTTGTGAAAGGTCACCGTGCAGCTCACTGCATGAAAAATGATAAGCTTTAAGTGCTTCATATAATTTGCTTACCCGCCGTTTTGTACGGCAAAATATAACCGCCATAAACGGCTGTTCCTTTTTAATGATCGTCATTAAGGCAGCTTGCTTTATACGAGGCGGCGTATGGATACACTGTTGTTTTACCGTTAACGCTGGCCCCTGCTTTTTTTCCACCGTAATATATGTCCCATTATTGGTGTATTTTTTCGCTAATTGTTTGATGTCATTTGAAATGGTGGCGGAAAATAACAGCGTTTGCCGCGTTTTTGGTGTTTGTTTTATAATAAAATCGATTTCTTCTAAAAATCCGATATGCAGCATTTGGTCGGCTTCATCTAGTACAAGGCAAGTTAGTCGGCTAAGATCAATCGTTCCTCTTTTTAGATGGTCCATCAGTCTTCCAGGTGTTGCCACGACAATGGAAATTCTTTGCTGAAGGCGATGTAATTGTTTTTCGACGTCTTGTCCTCCATATGCCGCTAATACTTCAATATCGTCGCTTTTTATCTTGTTTATCTCTTCTGTTATTTGAATCGCTAACTCTCTTGTTGGACTAAGAATTAATGCTTGAATATAAGTCGCTTCCTTGTTTATTCTTTCCAATATAGGCAAAGCAAACGCAAATGTTTTTCCTGTCCCAGTTTGTGCTTGCGCAATAATATCTTTTCCGTTTAAAATGGTTGGAATTGCTTGTTGTTGAATCGGTGTTGGTTTCTTAATATGATGTTTTTTTAACGTTTCCTGCAACAAAGAAGAAATTCCTAATTGTTGAAAATCCTGCAAATGTATCCCTACTTTCTAAATGCCGCTAATTGCGACTGAACATTACTTATTGTGGCTTTTTCCAGCAAAAATAGCAAGAAAAAGCTGCGAAAAATCGTATTATCAAGTACAAAAGCGCAAGCGCCTTGAACAGCTCTGAAGAAAAATGTTCACATGACTCAAAAAGTGCTTTTTACTTTTAGAGGCATGGGGTTATTTTTCACAAGAGCTAGGCGCTGGCCGGCTAAATACGCCACGTCCTGTGGCGACGCCGGCACTAGTACATCCTGTACGTCGGAGCTGGATGCGGACACAACCGCCAAGTTATCCACAATCCCATTTCGTTTATAATTTCCTAGACGATTAGAAAAAGCTTCCCAAAAGGAAGCCAATTTCATTAATATTTTTTTAATTCCTGTAAAATTTCTGTTAGTCCACCATTTTTTACATTAGAATTCATTGCTTGTTTAATGGCTGCTTGTTTTTCATCCAATTGCTGCACAGTCTCTAAAAATGTTACAGAAGTTAAATTTTCCTCTTCCAACGTTAAGGAAAAACCTTTCTTCGTAAAAGATTTTGCGTTTAAAATTTGGTCTCCCCTGCTCTGTTGTTTACTTAGTGGAATAATAAGCATCGGCAATTTTAAAGCAAGAAATTCGAAAATCGCGTTGGAACCGCCTCTTGTGATAACGAAACTAGTTGCTGCTAAAATATCGGCTAGTTCATCATGTACATATTCTAACTGTTTATAGCCTCTATTTGTTGTTAACGCTTCGTCTACATTGCCTTTCCCGCATAAATGGACAATTTGATATTTTTTTGTTAATACGTCCAAGTTTTCGCGAATCGCTTTGTTAATTTTTTTAGCACCTAAACTTCCGCCCATAACGGTAATAATAGGTTTGCTGCTAGTAAAGTCTAAAAAGTGTCTTCCAGCTGTAGCAGAGCCTGTTAAAATATCTTTACGAATCGGAGATCCGATACAACTGCTTTTTTCTTTTGGCAAATAGTTTAACGTTTCTTCAAAAGAAGTAAATATTTTTGACGCAAAACGCATCGCAATTTTATTGGCAAGACCAGGCGTCAAATCACTTTCATGAATAAGAACGGGAATCTTTAACATGCTTGCCGCAATGACTACAGGTACAGAAACAAATCCTCCTTTTGAAAAAACAACATCCGGCTTAATTTTTTTTAGTAATTTTCTAGCATCATAACAGCCTTTTAATACTTTAAAAATATCCTTTACATTTTCAACAGACAAATATCTTCTTAACTTTCCGCTGGAAATAGAATAATAAGGGATGTTGATTTTTTCAATTAGTTCCTTTTCAATCCCTTTTTTTGAACCTATGTAATGGATATCCCATTCATTTTTATTTAATTCCTTTATAATGGCTAAATTTGGGGTAACATGTCCCGCAGTCCCTCCGCCAGTAAAAACAATTTTCTTCAAAATTTCATCATTCTCCCTACGTTAATTCCTTTTATGAATCTTATTGTAATTCTATGTACTATACCAATTAAACATTATAAATTATTTTATAGAAAAATGCTTGAATAATTGGCATTATATAACGCTCTTTTCGTATAGATTGTTGTTATTTACCCCACAGCCTGAATACACTTCGCTTTCCGCGGACGAGTGCCGAGCCTCCTCGTCGCTATGCTCCTGCACAAGTCTCGTCTTTCTTGCTTTTCTAAGCAGGAGTCTACGTGTATTCAGGGTGCTCAGTGCTTTAGCCACGTTTATTATTTTATTCAAAAACATCAAACTTTTAGAAAACAGCCTTATATAAAAAACGTTTCTACTTAGGGACAGTAGAAACGTATGTACATTATCTCAAAATACTTTACACCAATTTTAATATATGCTCAATAGCGTATGCTACTCCATCTTCATTATTGCTTTTCGTTAAATCGCTTGCGCTTTTTTTAATTTCATCTGGTGCATTTTCCATCGCAAAGGAGCGGGTAGATACTTCAAACTGAGTCACATCGTTTCCACCGTCCCCGAACGAATAAATTTCCTTAAAGGTTACATTTTTGATATTTTCATATCTTCTAATTGCTTTTCCTTTTTGTGCATCGTTGGAAGTAATTTCACAGTTATTTGGAAAAGACGAGGAAAACGAAATTGTTTTGTAGTTTCGCAGTGTTTGTTTTACTGACTCAATTTTCGCAATTTCCGTTTCGGCAACAACCGCAATGATTTTATATATTTTGATGCCTTCTATTTGTGGAATGCTGTCATAATTTTGGGCATCAAACATCTTTTGGATTTCATCCCATGCTTTCCCTCTTAACTGAGGCAATGTTGCTGGAAATCCACCTTGATTCGTATAAACAAGAAGGCCGACGTCTAATTTTTGTAAATCGGCTAAAAGCTCGTAATATAGGTCAGTTGTTAGCGTTGTTTCGTATATTAACTCTCCTGTTGGAGAATACATCATGCTTCCATTTAAGCAAAAAATCGGAACTTCTAATTCTGAAACACCTGCAACTTTGATTACATCCGGATATTGTCTGCCCGTATTTAAAATAACATGTACATCGTTATCCTTAAGTTTTTGTATTATCTTTTTATTTGCTTCCGTAATTTCATGATGATCATTTAATAATGTACCATCTAAATCAATCGATACACATTTCATTTTGGTTCTCCCCCTAAATTCTTTAGTGTCTATAAATTATATGTTCATAATAGCACAGAAAGCAGCGTACATGCTTTGATTCTTTTTTCAATAACTTTGTAGGTAGTTGTTCACGAGCAGTATATCACCTATTTTCTAAATGTGACATTTTTATGAACTTCCTTAATTTGGTTGAAGAAAATGATCATTGTGTATATACTGTGTATTAAATATATATACAGTTGAAAAACGAGGTAATTTTCATGAACATTATTATTCAAAATCTTTCCGATAAGCCTTTGTATCAACAAATTAAAGAACAAATCAAATCTGCCATCTTACGTCAAGAATTAGTCACTGGAGAACAGCTGCCATCTATTCGTTCGTTAGCAAATGATTTACAAGTGAGTGTACTCACGACAAGAAGAGTATATGAGGAGCTTGAAAAAGAAGGTTTTATTATTACGAAAGCTGGCAAAGGATCTTTTATTGCACCAGATAATCTAGAAATGTTAATAGAATCCAAAAAATATATGATTGAAAAAAAACTAGCAGAAGCATGGAAAATGGCAAAAGATTTCGGCATATCAAAAGAAGAATTATATCAAATGATGGATGTACTTTTTGAGGAGGAAGAAAAATGAATACGATATTACAAGTGGAAAACTTAGACAAACAATTTAATGGATTTTGTTTAAACAACGTATCTTTTTCTTTAAAAGAAGGCTGTATTACTGGATTTATTGGCGTTAATGGTTCAGGGAAAACCACAACAATCAAAACAATATTAGGACTATATACAAAGGATAATGGAAGTATCCTATTTAATGATAAGGACTTTACAAAAGCCGAAAAGGAAATAAAAAATCGAATCGGTGTTGTCCTAGATGAGGGATATTTATATGAAGAAATGACGTTAAAGGAAATGAAAAGCATAATTGCTCCTTCCTATTCAAACTGGGATGAAACCGTTTTTTTAAGCTATATAAAAAGATTTCAATTACGTTTAGACCAAAAAATTGCCACTTTATCAAAAGGAATGCGCATGAAATTTGCTCTTAGTTTAGCTCTTTCCCATCATGCTGATTTATTGATCATGGATGAACCAACAAGTGGACTTGACCCATTAGTTAGAACAGAGCTCTCTAAGATATTGTTAGAATTTATGGAGGAAGAAGGAAAAAGTGTTTTCTTTTCTACCCATATAACAACTGACCTAGATAAAGTGGCAGATATGCTTATCTTAATTGATGATGGAAAAATTGTCTTAAATGAAAGCAAAGATGACTTATTAGACAGACATCGAGTCGTTAAAGGAGACAAAAGGTATTATACAGATGATATCCAATCTTTATTTATAACGAGTCAACAAACACTGTATGGCTTTGAAGGTTTAACCAATCAAGTAGATGTGGTAAAGAAAAAAATACCGGATATTATTACCGAACGACCAACGATTGAACAAGTGATGCTTGCATACATTGGAGGTAGTTGTCATGCTATTTAATTTAGTGAAAAAAGACTTTATTTTAGTCAAAAAATATCTAATATTTATGCTGGTGTTTTCGATCGTAGCACCTATATTCATTTATTCAAAGTTCGATGTAAGCAATGGAAGCAGTATTAGTTTTTTTATAACGGTGTTTTATGTCGAATTTATTTTATTTAGTTCTGTTTCCATGATAGAAACAAAATACAAAGGTGCTGCACTTCTATGTACTACTCCCTATACTCGCAGTGGAGTTGTAAAAGCAAAATATCTTTTTATTTTAGTTATTTTTCTAGGGTGCTATTTGTTGTATCAACTTGCAGTACTATTTGGTGCTTCTCGTGGTTTAACAACACTATCTATCTTTTCAACCGGTATCAGCTTACTTATTATCACCGTCTTATTTGGCATACTTATACCGGTTCAAATAAAGCTTGGTTATATAAAAACAAAAAATATTTCTATGTTCATCGTGTTTATCACGCCATTTGTACTTCCGCATTTAATGAAAAATATACCAATACATCAGTTGACAAACTTCAAACTATCTAGCTCTATTGAGGAATGGATTCCGTTTATTCTTGCATGTTTAGTTTTTTTAGTATCGATGCAGATTTCTCAAAATCTATATAATGGAAAAGACTTATGAAAATCTTATTTCAATAAAAATATTAAAAAGATCTCGTTCTAGGCAAAGAATTATCTAGTTCGAGATTTTTCTATTTTTCCGGCATTTTCGAGTAAATATTCGATAAGAAGCAATAACATATTCGAACCTAGATGTCCTCCCGATTTTTTACGAAAACAATTAGTAATAAAAAAACAATAAAAAGGGAAAATAAGATAAGACTTTTGAAACGATATTATTTTTATTGAGGTGATCTATTACATGCCAATGTTAGACGTAGATGGTATTAGCTTGTACTATCATGTGAAAGGAAAAGGAGTTCCAATTATTTTTATTACTCCTCCTTTACTCTCTGACATGAATTTCACATATCAAATAGAGGAATTATCCAAAGAATTTCAAATTATTACTTTTGATATTAGAGGCCATGGAAAGAGTCAGTATTCAAAAGTACCCATTACCTATCCACTAATTGTAAACGATATGATATCGATTTTGGACCATTTAAACATTAAAAAAGCAATGATATGCGGATATTCTACTGGTGGTTCGATCGTATTGGAATATTTGCTTCATTTTTCTGATCGGGCATTAGGAGGCATTGTCATAAGTGGTATGTCTGAAGTGAGGGATATTTTAAAGGATAAAATTTCGGTAGGAGTAACCCTTGCGAATAATAAAGAATTTCCAGTGCTTGCGCTAGCAATTTCATGGAGCAATTCTAATACGAAAGAGTTGTTTAACAAGATGTATCAAGAAGCTATAAAAGGAGATGCAAGAAATATTGAGCAGTATTACCGTTTTAGTTTGCATTATAACTGTACCAATCAGCTAGAGAAAATCAAACAGCCAGTTTTACTTGTATATGGTAAAAAGGATCGGATATTTTCCTATTATGCCAAAATATTAAATGAAAAATTGCCATGTAAGGAATTAAAGTACATTAGTGGTGTAAAACATCAAATCCCTACAAAAGCTGCACATGAACTTAATGAAATGATTAAAGACTTTATTTATAAACATCATGAAATGAATACAGATGGAACCTACTATTAAAAAATACATGAATATAATGGAGTGAAAAAATTGGAAAAAGATAAAAGTAGAGGAACTTCTTTATTATTACTAATATTAGTAATAGCCGTTCTTATTTGGTCTGTTATCCAGCCATCTGGATACTTGATATGGACGATGGAAGCACTTCCAGCAATTGTGCTATTGATCCTTGTCATGGCTACATATAATAAATTTCGCCTTACTACATTATCCTATATCATTATTGCGATTGTTACGATTACTATGTTTATCGGCGCACATTATACGTACGAAAAAGTTCCTCTATTTAATTGGATAAAAGATCAATATGACCTAAAACGGAATCACTATGATCGGTTTGGACATCTACTAAAAGGTTTATTTGCAATTGTGATTAGAGAAGTATTAATACGAAAATCCCAGTTAACAAAAGGAGCATGGTTATGGGCTGTTACATTAAGTTTTGCACTTTCAATTGGAGCGTTATATGAAATTATAGAATGGTTAGCCGCAATCATTTCAAAAGGCAATAAAGCTTCAAAAGACTTCTTAGGAACACAAGGCGACATTTGGGATTCACAATGGGATATGTCATTAACATTAATAGGCTCTATCATTGCACTGCTTATCTTATCAAAACTTCATAACAAGTTGTTAAGTAAAAAAAATATTCACATTGATTAAATGTTATTTCGTTATCTTCACGCTATATTGGATAGCTTCATGAAAAATATACAACGTCAATATTTACTTCACTAAATAACTCGATTCCTTTGTCTAAGTCAGGATATGGGGTTGTTATTTTCTATGAATTTCGGAGCAAATGAACACTTCTATCATCTTGTATAATTAACCGATGGGGTTCTTAAGTTTTAGAACTTAAGAATCCCCGCTTTAAGCTTGCTAAGTGGGAATAGTTCAACCTTCTAGTTGTTTTATATAGTTGCGAAGGCGAATCTTCGGGTTTAATTCTTTATTTGTAATATGTTCTACATATCGAATCGCACTTTGGGCGATTTCTTGGTCGCTGATTTTATTTGCACGATATTCGACAAAGGAAGGAAGATAAGTCATGCCTACTAAACTAGCAGATGCTTGGAACGGCTTTGTCAGTTCGCTAACTGAAAATAAATTATATCCACCGGCTTGATAAGAATGTTCTGGTGAACCAATGGAAATGGCTATTACCCATTCCTTCCCATTCAATTTCGTTCCACCAGGGCCATGAGCCCAACCGAAGGTAAACACTTCATCAAACCACTGTTTTAAAAGTGGAGGACTGCTGTACCAGTATAACGGAAATTGAAAAACAATACGATCATGAGCGAGTAGTAGTTGTTGCTCTAATTCTACATCAATGGGTTGATTACGATATTTTTCATAGAGATCATGAACTGTTAATCCTGGTACAGTCAAAACCGCTTCTTTCCACTTTTTATTTACTCGAGAGGATTCTATGCTTGGATGCACAACGAGTACTAGCGTTTTCATATAAATCTCTCCTATCGTTTTTATTGTTTGTACAAACAAATATGTGTTTAAAATTTTTCCTTAACTCAATTTGCAGCTAGCCCCTAGAAGATGACTACTCAATTGATTACAAGCTTCTTTTCCAAGTACAGTTGAATATCTTTAAATAGTTTTTCCCTCATTTAGTATTAGTATCACTTCTCATGTATTATTTGTATGTACAAACAAATAATACATCCAATCTACCGTAATGTCAATATATTGAATTATAGTTGTATCTTGTATACTTAATAAACCCTTTCCTCTTTTCGTTTAATAATCTGTTTACATTTTTTCATCGTAAAAAAAGCCTATCTGAACATAGACGGCCTCTTCCCTAAAATATATTTTATTTCTATAATAACTCCTTATTTCTTGAATCGGTGCCATACTCAAACTAAATAATCTAGATTATCTAGTTTAGAATTTTTCATATTTTCTAACTATAGTTATATCAGTTTACTCAAACTGGTCTTTTATTTATTTTGAAGTAACTTTTTAATACTCGCTAGTTGTACACATAAACATAATACCTCAATTGCCGTTTTTAATTCTGTTGTCGTTGGGTATGTAGGAGCTATGCGAATATTTCTATCTCTAGGGTCTTTTCCATAAGGAAATGTCGCTCCTGCTTTCGTTAATGTAACGCCAGCTTCAGAAGCAAGCTTTACTACTTCTGCTGCACAACCATCTAATGTATTTAAACTGATAAAATAACCGCCTTTAGGTTTGCTCCATGAGGCAATTTTATATTGGCTTAATTGGGAATCAAGCACGTTTAATACGATATCGAATTTAGGTTTGATGATATCACCATGTTTTTTCATATGTAATGTAATATGTTCCAAGTTCTTTAAAAAACGAACATGCCGTAGCTGATTAATCTTATCTGGACCAATTGTTTGTACAGAAAGCTGCTCTCGAATAAAGGAAATGTTTTCTTCACTGGCTGCCATCACTGCAACACCAGATCCTGGTAATGTCACCTTAGATGTAGAAGCAAAGATAAAAACTCGATTAGGATGACCTGCATCGCGACAAGCTTTTAGGATACTTTTTAAATGAGGCTGTTCATTTGTTAAATGATGAACAGTATATGCATCATCCCAGAAAATTTTAAAATCATTGGCTTTCGAAGACATATTTGCAAGTCGGTTAACCACTTCATCACTATATATTATACCTTCTGGATTGCTATATTTAGGAACACACCAAATCCCTTTTATCGAGTCATCTTTACTTACTAGTTCTTCAATTTTATCCATATCTGGTCCATCATCTAACATGTCTATTGTGATCATTTCGATATTAAAAAATTCGCAAATAGCAAAGTGCCTATCATAACCTGGACTTGGACACAAAAACTTTACTTTAGGTAATTTTACCCATGGCAAGTCACTGTCAATAACCCCTTTTATTAATGCCCTCGATATCGTATCATACATTAAATTAAGACTAGAATTACCGCCAACAATTATTTCTTGAGGACTTACTTGCAGTATTTCAGCAAATAGATTTTTTGTTTCTGTTAAACCATCCACTGATCCATAGTTGCGAATATCTATTTTATCAGCTGCTTCCATTTCACCAGCATCCAAAATGGTGAAAAGATCAGATGAAAGCTCTAGTTGATCCGGACTAGGCTTTCCTCTAGACATATCTAATGATAGCTTTTTATCTTTAAATTCCGAATATTTTTTCTCAAAATTTGCATATAGTTCCTCTAAATTTGTATGATTTAAAGTGCTTAAGTTTGACAAAATGAACCCCTCCTAATTTCCTTGAAATTTTACATGATTAATAAATTTTTACGGTGTTTCATGAATAAACTTTTTCCTATATGTTAGCAACTTCAACAATCATAATTTCGATTACATGCGGCCAATTTTTTATAGGAATTCAATGGTAAATTCGATATATTCATTATACGAAAAAATCGAACTCTTTTCACTGAAATTTCGGAAAAATCAAGTGGAGAGTCTACTTCAATAGATTGCTGTTGAGTACTTCTTCTCCCATTTTTTTACTTAAAAAACAACAAACTTTGAGAAAACCCACCCGTCTTTTTAAAATTTTACTTGTAAGTTTATTTCTAAGGACTTTAGAAAAGCGTCTTGAAAATGTGCTTTTTATCGTAGAGTCACATTTTTCAAGACGCTATCACTTTATCGGTGAAATTGTTTTTCGCTTCAATTAGATTCCAATCTACACTATATCCATTTTTAAAAGTGTATCAATCGTCCCCTTCTTTCAAACTATATGTTAATAGTCAAAGAGACTGGACAGTGATCGCTGCCCATGATATGACAATGACTTTCTACATCGATCAGCTTATCTTTTAAACTTTCCGATAAAATAAAATAATCAATTCTCCAACCGATATTTCTTTCTCTTACTTTTGCCATATACGACCACCATGTATATACATCCGTTTTTTCGGGATAAAGATAACGGAACGAATCAATAAAACCTGCTGCAAGCAAAGTGCTCATTTCCCCTCGTTCTTCTAGCGTAAAGCCGGAATTCCCCATGTTTGATTTTGCATTTTTTAAATCGATTTCTTGATGAGCTACATTTAAATCGCCGCAATAAATAACGGGTTTTTTTTCCTGCAGGGAAATTAAATAGCTTTGTAGTTGTTTTTCCCATTCCAATCGATACGGCAGTCTGCTCAAATCTCGTTTTGCATTTGGTGTATACACATTTACTAAATAAAATGTGTCAAATTCAAGGGTAATCGCTCTTCCTTCTCGCTCTTCAAAATCATCTCCCAGTCCATAAGCGACGGAAAGTGGTTTTATTTTTGAAAATACGGCCGTACCCGAATAGCCTTTTCTTTCTGCATAATTCCAAAACTGATGATAGCCATCCAGTTCTAATGAGATTTGTCCTTCTTGTAATTTTGATTCTTGAATACAAAATATATCTGCATTTATTTCGTGAAAAAAATCAAGAAATCCCTTTTTCACACATGCTCTAATTCCATTTACATTCCATGTTACTATTTTCATGAAAAAAAGCTAACTCCTATCGTTTATTATTTCATTCTATATGATAGATTAACAGAATTATGTTTTTTCATAAAGAATTTTTACATGGTTATTCAATCACCCTGACATGAATCCCTATTTATTTATCTATGTCTTACTATAAGAGGAGACAAACTTGCTTCAATTTTTTCACTTTGTGATTCATACCATGCGGGCAACATTGATATTTATCCTAGATGAGAATCCTCTTAATCAACAGTAAATCCAGGGGAATCTGTTGCTATTTCACTATAAAAATCAAAATTCTCTTGTGGATTACAGCCAATTGCTGAAATATGATGTTTTCCTCGCTTACAGAAAGGTAACAAATTCACCAACAGGTTTACGATAACCACGCGGCTTTCGACTTTCTACCTTTTCTTTTCCGATCGTAATCATAAGTACAGGTTCTAGGTTGTCATCAATTTTTAATAATTCGCGAACTTTTTCTTGATCAAAACCTATCATGGGACAAGTATCCCATCCTTTATTTTTTGCTGCAAGCATAAAGAGCATCGCTGATAAAGATGCATTGCGTATCGCTTCATCTCTTTGAAAAACAATTCCGCGATTTTCATGTAATTGAATGACTTCTTGGACCATTGCTTCATATTGGATATCATTTAAAATCCCTAACATATTTAAGCCTTCATAAATTTTTGCCACGTTTTGATATGCTTGTTTATCACCTAAAACAATAATAACTGCAGAGGATGTTTTAATCTTGTATTGACCATACGCTGCCTCTCTTAATTGTTCTTTTAATGCATGGTCCTGAATGACTATATATTGGGCGTGCTGCAAATTAAACGCACTTGGCGCTAATTTCACTTCTTCAAATATTTCGTTTAATTCTTGCTTGGAAATTGATACATTTTCAACAAAATTGTTAGCAGATCTTCTGTTTTTTATAATCGTTTCAAAATTTGTCATTGGATATAGTCTCCTTTTAATAAGTTAACCTTGTTAATAGGTTTATTGTACTAGAAAATTATTTCGAATTCAAGATATTTGAATGAAATGAAAACAGCACTCCCTCTACTTTTGTTTACATAATATTATTATTGTTTTTATAAAGATATGAAAAAACCTAATAATAGATAATTAGGTTTTTAGTTTACATAATGTTATTATAGTAGCTTATAAACTCTCTATCTCTTTACAAATACTAATCGTCAATTCCTGTATTAATTCATCTAACTTTGGTTCAAGCATACTGTTCTTCATACTCGCAAACGTACCAACAGCTTCTATTTGTAGGAAGCTTGTCATTTTTGTTTCCTTTTTGGAAATGGGACTTGCCAAAAAATAGCCGCTGCCAGTAAATTTATCGTTTATTCCTGTTAATTTAAACGTTATTTTACTTGGTTCTTCCCATTTTAGAATATCTACCCTCAATTGAATTTGTTTCTGAATAAAACCAAAATCCGTTTTAAACTCCCATGTAGAGACTAAATCAGACAGAACTTGATGTTGAATATAACCAGGAACAAGTGGTGCCCAGTTGTTGATAGATCGTACGAAATTCCATACTTTCTGAATGTCTGCTTTTACAATGATGCTATGTTTTTTCTGAGGCATCGCAACACTTCCTTACTAAGCACTTATATTTCTATTTCTATGCATAGATAAGTAAAATATGCCTATATCCAACCGTTAGTTTACATAATATTATTATGGTGATATCAAGATAAATAATCTGAGATTTCCATATCCATCGCTTGCTCTTTTTGGCTATCTGAAACATGCGTATACTTTTGAGTTGTATTTAAATTTGTATGTCCTAATAATTCCTGAACAGTTCGTATATCTCTTCCATCTCGGACTAAATGTGTTGCAAAGGAGTGCCTTAATTTATGACTGGAGATTCCTTTCGCTTTCCAATGAAACTCTGGAAATTCCTGCTCAACTCCATTACAGATTCTTTCTGTTATTTCTTGTATTCTTCTACGAGAAATTCTTTTTCCTCGTCTGGAAATAAAAATAGCCTCTTCATACCCTTTCATTGGTAGAATTCTATCCTCCTGAATATAATAGAGCAACTCATCATATAAGGCTGCTGGAAGTGGAATATATCTTGATTTATTGCCTTTCCCGATCACTTGTATTCCTTTTTTATGAGTATGAATCGATGTTACATTTAACGTATGTATTTCTGTTACACGAAGGCCGGCAAATGCCATTAAACCTAGCATCACTTTATTTCTTCGTACATGCTGTTTTTGTGATACTTTCTCAATCATTGCGAAAAATGATTTTAACTCCTCCTTTTCCAGATAACTAGGCAGTTTGCCTTTTTGTTCTTTGGCACTTTCATAGTCATTCGCTGGATTTTTTGCAACGAGTTCATAATCGATTAAACATTTATAAAAGGAGCGAATCGCAGTTAACCGTCTATTTCTAGATTCAGCACTGTTTGCTCGTTTCGTTTTTAATTCATTCATAAATAATGTTAACGTAATTTTTTTCACTTCTTCTAAAGGAACTTTTTGTTGTTTTTTGCGGGTAATAAATTCTAAATAGAATAAAATATCGCGAAGATAATTGTCGATAGTGAATCTACTATAATCCTTATTATCCATATGTGTCGTAAAGATCGTTAATTCTTCTTCATACCATTGCGATAAAAGTTCTTTTTCTATCATTATATCCTTCCACCTATCTATTAATTTACTAGTTTAAGTATACTATATTCCTTCAAAAACCGCACATAAGAGATATTATGCGCGGTAATGCAGTAGAATCCATTACAATAGAATTATTTGCACTTTCATTAGCAAGTACCTATTTCATTTCTTCATTAAAATAGCGATAATTAGTAAAAAGTTTCCATTTTGGTTATACTTATACTAGGAGCTGATTGTATGAAAATATTATTTATTTTGCTTAGTTTATTTAATCTGGCTGATGGACTTTTCACTTGTATTGGATTGCATTTACATTTCATTTCAGAATCTAATCCGCTTATGGAAAGTATATGGAATATTTCTCCCTTTCTGTTTCTTTTTTGCAAAATTACTCTTTCCGTTTTGTTATTTTGCATTTCGATGCTTTTTTTAACTAGGCATCAAAAAACATGGACGATTTTCCTGTTTGTCCCACTAAGTTTATATTTATGCATTATGCTGCTTCATTTTGCTTGGATCGTTACAGCAGTTTCATTTTAGTTTACTATAATTATGTTATGTAATTTAATAAATGTTCTTTCATTTTTTTAAAAACAATATTACAATGAAGAAAGATTGATAAAAAAGGGGTAGTAAATCATGAGTGTACATAAAGCAATTACAAAACATGTGGAACAAGTAAATAGTCGGGTGAATGTTTTTAAACAATTGGATGATTTGCGTGAACAATATATTGAAGAAGCCTTACAGCTTTGTTCAAAAGGAGAAAGCTTCTCTGTTCAAAAAATAAATGAAGTAACAGAAGAAATCAATACAATGGCAAAACTAGGAGTTACTCCGACACGAAAAGTAGTAACAATCGAAATGGTTAAGGAATACGCAGAAAAGTTGAAATGATTAAAAAAGCAGAATTTCTACTAGATGGAAGAAATTCTGCTTTTTTAATCATAAAGGATGCAAATGATAGAAAATTTAATCAATATGTCTAAAGAAACAATAGGAAGAAAAAAAATTAATCTAAAAGGCATAGTGACAGGGTTCCTGCTGTAGACCGCAAAGTAAAATTGGTGAAATAATAAAACGCGCCCTATTTTTTTATTTCTTCAAGCCTTCTTCTATTGACTGCTCTATATAAAGAACCTGGATAGGTTACACTTAGTTGGACAGATATTTTAAGGTCAAGTAGAATACGAATAAGACAATTAGAGGAGAAGCTACAATGACCAAAAAAGCACGCCGAACATTTACTGCGGAATTCAAACAACAAATGGCCTTTTCCGCTATATATCATAGCTTTCATTTAATCCTCCATAATTTCCCATACAGTTTTCTTTTTCAAAACCTCTAACATCGCTTGTTCAGCTTCATTTAATAAATCACTAACCTGATTGAGTTGCTTTTCGACTTGTTGAGCGTGTTCAAATTTAGAGACATCAAATCCTTGATAAAACTTAAACATGGCTTTACTGCCTTCTATCGCTTTAAAAATGTCAAATAAAGTAATGTTTTGCGTTTTTTTCATTAACATTAAACCACCTGAAATGCCCGTTTTTGAAGTAATTAGGCCTTCGTTTTTTAGCAATCCGACCAGTCGTTTTACACTTGGAATTGGCATATTTAGTTTTTCTGAAATACTCTGTATTGACAAGTATTTAGATTGTTCTTCCTCTGACTTTATGCTGATATACAGAATAATTTCTGTAGCTTGTGAAAATGCGATTGAATATGACATGGGATAATTCTCCTATTTGGTATAATTAAGTTATTTTAATTATACCAAATAGTTAAAGTTTAATCCATCTTTTTTCTTTTAAAGAGAAGACTCACCATTGATGTTAAAAACACAAAGAAAAGCGCAACTTTATATATACTTGTGAAAGCTGAAATTTGGGTATATTTAACATCAATTTCTTGAATGTTGCTATTAAGAGCTGAGATAAAAACCGCAAAAGCAAAAACTAGACCAACTTGACGCAAAACAAACAAAACAGATTGCGAAGCTGTCAGTAGATCACCTTTAAAATCACTCGCCCCTAAAACTTGAACTGGCCCAAGTAAAAGTCCATATCCAGCACCTAATAAAGCACAAGCAACATAAATTTGTATCGTGCTAGTCATACTTATCGTTGCAAAAAGACTATAAGAAATTCCCATCAAAATAAATCCTAAGAAAATAATTAGTCTAGCACCAATTTTTGAAATCAACATAGAAGCCATCGGTGAAAAAATAGAAAGTACAATGCTAATAATCGTCAAAAGTAACGCAGCTGCCAATTCAGTTTGATGTTGAATTTTAACAAAATAAGTTGGCAAAATAATGAACACCCCAACAAAGAAAACTGTACTCAAAACCATAGTTAAAGCCGCACCGTTGAACTGGCGATAACTAAAGAGCTTCATTGGAATCATAGGGTAATCAATTTTATTTTCATACCAAATAAATGCGAGCAATGAGATGAAACTAATTGCAAATAAACTCATTATAGCCAGACTTGTCCAATGCCAAGCATTGCCCTGTATTGAGGCAAGTGTTAAGGTAAACAACGTTGAAATACAAAGAAGCGATCCGATGACGTCAATTTTTTCATTATTTACAGTTTCATTTTTAAAATCTAGTGTGTAAAAACATAAAGCAATAATGAGGAAAATGATTGGAGCATTTACAAAAAAGACCCAACGCCAAGAAAAGTATTGCGTCAAAACACCTCCAATACTGGGACCAAGCGCTCCCGCTAGACCCTGAGTCATTGCAACTGTTGCAATAATTGGTTTTCTGTTTTCCACAGCAACTGTTGAATAAGCAATCGTCATTGATAAAGGTAGCACAATCGCTGCACCGAATGCTTGCATAAGACGCCCGCCAATTAGAAATGCAACATTACCTGCAGCACCTGAAACAAGTGAACCTATTAGAAAAACAACAATACCAATCAAAAATGACTTATTTAGCCCGATACGTCCTGCCACCTTCCCTAAAGGAATCGCAAAAGCCGCAAATAATAGACTATAAACATTTAATGCCCAGTTCAAAGCTGTTAAATTTGTGTTCAAACTTACTTGGATACTTGCCAATGCAATATTCATTACCGTTGTATCAAGCAAGGTCAAGAAGACACCTAAACACATTGCAATTATAATTAATATGTTTTTATTCATGTCACATTCCTTTCTTAAAATACATAACTGAAAAATAACCACTTAAAAATAATTTAGAATTTTGATACACAGTGAAGAGACATAATCCTATTCCTTTATTTTTCTTTCCTTTTACTGGGATCGTTTGAATCAATATATCGTTACTTCTTTGAACAATATCTCTATATTTTTTAAATTCTTCAATGATATGATACTCGGCATCTGAACCTAAAAATCTAGATAGACTGTTACCATAGAAGTTTGTCTACATAATTCAGTTAATAGACTTGCTTCAATGTGTTCCTGATTGACATGGTCTAAATTTATTTCAGTTGTATGTGTAACATCACCTGAAAACAAACCAATTTTTGTCTTTATTGGCAACTCAATTTCTGAAATCATAACATTTTCCTGCGATGTTTTATGAACTATATTTTTATCTACTAACCTTATTTTTGTTCCCAATAAACCACTGAAATTAATTTTTTCTAAACATTGAAGCAGACACTTTTTATCAGAAGGTGTGATTCTTGACTTTAAATAATTTTCTAAATTATGTTTTTCTAGACAGCCTTGAGTTTTAAAATCTTGAGCTACTAAACAATTTTCAAGCATATAGCGAAATGCTGTCAGGCTTTCTTCATCAGATACTACTAGTACTTTTTCTTCTCCTTTCCTTGTCAAAAGTTAAAACGTAACGTACTTCACTGAACTTTACCTCTACTTCTTGCATAAATAACCTCATTTCTTTCATTAAAATAATAAGCATAATTAGTATAAGTCATTTATACTAATTTATCAATTATCAAGCATAAATATTTTTCTAATTTATTAATAAGTCGGTGAATAGTATGAATTTTATTAATCCTAACAAAACAGATTTTTGGGATTCTGAAATTGAAAAAATACTCTATTATGAGTTAGTAAATAACATGCCCAGTACAATATGGGGTCCTACCAACAAAAAGCGCAAAACATACGCTAAGCAAATTTCGACATAAAGAAAGCCGATTTTCCCTACGTTAAGGAAGTATCGGCTTTTATAGTTGCTTTGGAATTTAAAGTTTGACCATTGCTGTGATCCATCCTTATGCCATTAAAGCGCTCGGTTCCGGAGGATTGATTAAATTAACCAAAATACGGGTTCCCATATTTTTCGCAATAATTATAAAAACCATGCCTATTCATATACATCATTTTTTCAATATTTTCAGGGGTATCAAATTCTATCAATTCCAAAATTAAATTAGTAAATTCAATAGGAGCCGTTCCATTTGCAGTAACCAAATTTTTATCTTTTACTGCTTGTTTCTCTAGAAAACTGCTAGTAGGATTATAATTTTCATAATCATTCCAAATATAAACTGAGTTACCAGTATGGTTATGATCATTTAGAAAACCGTTTCTTGCCAAGAAGTCCACCGCACCACATATAGCTCCTATGGGAATATTGTTTTGAAATGTAGTTTTGATTAACTGTAAAAGCTTCTTATTATCATTACTCCATGAATTTCCGCCAATCATCACTAGTAAATTAAAATCTTCAGGTTCAGACCCAATGATATAATCGACAGAAGTTTTAAAGCCACCTATTGAACTTACAATACTATCTAAAGAAATAGTATTAACAGACCAATCCTCTCTTTGATTTAATGTCGATGATAAGTAGGCACCTTCCCAATCTGCATACTCGTCTAATATAAGAAATAACGCCTTTTTCAAACTATATTTCCCCCGTATATTTTTAGTTTTTGAGTGTAGTTGTGCAACAATCTGGCCCGTTTGTTGAATTGTCACAATTTGGCTTCCCAACGTAATTGTATCAAACTTTTCAAATCAACATTTATTTTATTGAATAAGAGGTCGCAACGAATGTAGGCTTGCTATTTTCTTCATATCAAAGGTGTATTCACCAAGAAAATTGATATGTTCCCATCCTAATGGCGAAATATGTTTTAGTAAGTCTTCTCGTAAAATCCCTTTTTCCTTCAGTAAATTTGTTGCTTCGGTTAGATATACGGTATTCCATACGCTAATGACGTTAATTATAATATTTAAGGCACTTGCACGTTGAAGTTGGTCTTGCAGCCCTCGTTCCCGTAACTCACCCCGTTTTCCAAAAAATAATGCTCTTGCCAAACCATTCATTGCTTCCCCTTTGTTCAATCCCCGTTGAATACGCCTACGAAGTGCTTCATGGGGTAGCGTCAGGAAAATGCGGATTTACAACGATAAGGAAATTCCAAATTAAAAAGCCCAACTTCTCTACAAATCAAAATAGAGAAATTAAGCTTTTCAGTTACTTCATTTATTTATTGAATTCATTAACTGGAAGAAGTATTCAGGTTTATGAGTCTTATTTAGGTTATACCATGAATGTAATGCATCTGGTGTAAATACATCTATTTTTTTCAGTACCTCCATTGCAAATTCCAGAGGAGCTATTCCTGATGCAGTAACTAAATTCGCATCAGATACCGCAGATCCCAACTCATAGAACTTTTCTCCTTTATAGTTAGGACATACCATTTTAGTATATTCTAAGTTATTACTTGTATGCTTTCTAGTATCTAAGTATCCCATATTCGCGAGGCCCTCAGTTGCACCACAAATTGCAGCAACAATAGTGCCAAGCTTTAAAGCTTGGCCAATTCTTTCCAAGATAGGTTGATGAATTTCTTCACTCCAAGTAGTCCCTCCTGGTAAAATTAAAAGATCTTTACTCTCAAGAGTACATTCATCAAGGGAAATATCTGGTTTTATGCTCAGTCCTCCCATAGTAGTAATCATTTCTTTATTAGCTCCTACTGTAATTACTTTTAAAGGTGCTAAATCTTTTTTGAAATATCTTCCTGAGTTTAGTTCAGCAATTAAATATCCATATTCCCAGTCCGACATTGTATTAAATACATATAGAAAAACTTTTTTTGTTTGCATCCAATAACACTCCAATCACAATTGATATAGCTATTATAATATAACTTCCCTGACAGTTAACGTCAGGGAAGTTATCATACTTGATGAAATTTTATTAATTCCGACAGAACTTCAATAAGTCTTTTCTTAAGACTTATTGGCTCAATAACTTTAATAGATTTATTGTACGGTAAAAGTAAATAAGGTACATATGTATGTATCATATCTTTTTCAAGAAGAAAAACTGCTTGATTTGAAGTCCGTTCTTGTAAATAATGTCCTAAAAACCAATGTTGGCAAATATCAGCCAATACACTTTTATCCCCATTAATAACCAAAGAAATAATCCCTTCCTTATCTTCTATAGTTGGAAGAAGACTTTTTATAAAAAAGTCACGTGCTGAAAAATTTTCTGGCCGGTTAAACTTATTTTCGGTTAGCATTAGACTTTCAATTCGATCTACTCTAAAACTACGGATATCATTCCTAAGATGACAAAATCCAATCACATACCACTTATTATTCCAATAGATAATTCTGTACGGATCGACCAATCTATAATTTAATTGCTTTTCGCCACTTTTATGGTAAAGAATTTTTACTGAGTACCCGTCAGCTACGGCCTGCTCCAACTCCTTCAAAAAAGGTTCCATAGAGAGTGAACTTAATCGACTTATTACTTCAAGACTAGTTAAATGTTGGTTTATCTTTGTTTCCTGCTCTTGATTTGAGTATTTACTTAGTTTTGAAATGGCCCTATTTAGTGCTTCACCTCCATAATATCCGGCTTCTTCTGCAAAAACAGCAGCGTGAAATAGTGAAGTTTGCTCCTCAAAATCAAAAAAAAGAGGAGCCTCAATAAAATTGTTCAATAAAGTGTATCCACCGTTATGTCCTGGTTCTGAAATTATAGGTACGCCACTTGTTGAAATTGTATCAATATAACGATACACAGTCCTTATATTCATCTCTAACTTTTCTGAAATTTGTTTTGCAGTAATTTTTTCACCTGAACGAAGCATCCATAGAATTGCTAACATATTGTCAATTTTAGGCATATAATTCCACCTCTATATGAAATTTATTTTCTATTATATATTTCCGATTTTTGGTATAACTCATCAACTGTTCCTTTCCGATAGCTTTCTATATAATGAGGCCCTAGACACATTTGTAATTTCACAAATTTGATTTACAGTCATATCTCCCTCTTTATAAAGCTTTACTGCATAATTCATTCCTGCATGATTTTTATGGTACTTCTTTAACCGACCTTTAAACTTTCCTTCTTTCTTAGCCAGTTCAATTCCTTCACGCTGCCGCATACGGATAAGATCACGTTCTAATTGGTTTACACCCGCCATAACCGTAATTAAGAATTGGCTGTAGGGATTATCTTCTGATAAATCTAGCCATGTATCTTTTAAGGATTTTAAATTCGCCTTTTTACTCCGTATGTTATCGATTAATTCAAATAAATCTTGTGTACTACGAGTAATCCGAGTTAAGTCCGTAACATAAATGATGTCACCTTCTTGTATATCCTCTAACATTTTTTGAAGTTGCTCACGATCTTTTGTTGCTCCGGAAACTTTTTCTTCAAAAATAATATCCATTCCGATTTCGTTCAGTTGCTGAAATTGCCTTGAAGGATTCTGGCTAGTTGAACTGACACGTATATAACCGATTTTTCGCAAAATATCACCTCATTTTTGAGACAAGTCTTATGAGACGCTCTTAACTATGATTTTATCAGTCTCCTTGTCACTTTAGGAGGTATTTTGCTTCTATTTTAAGTGTTATTTTGCACTATAAGGAAAAATAAAAAAGCCCAATTTCTCAGCATTGAAATTAAGAAATTGGGCTTTTTTTTACTCCGGAAAAGCGCCCGATTACGGAATAAACCCATTTAACAGCGCTTGATTGCTAAAAGATACTATATCTGATCTTACTTTTGCTCCACTAACATCAGTTAATTCAAGGTACCCTGTTGTATTTGAAAAATCCTTCTCTCTAAATTCAGAGTACTCTTCTTCTCCTTCATATATAAAACCCATATTTACTTTTAATATATCATTTGGAGGTATCTTAATATATTCATCATACTCTAATCGTCTCCATAAATTGTCTACAGTATTAAAAAAGCTATTGTGTTCGAACTTATAAGATTCACGTTCATTTTCAATTAATACTAATTTTGCTTCTTTTACCATGTTTATGTTTTGACCAGTATTTAATATATGAGCATTAAACCCTAAAGTTTTAATTCCTTTTTGACCAACAGCTGGAATTAATGTAAAAATTGTATTTTTTGATAAATGAATTGCTAATCTATACGGTGGAATCACTATTTTATCTCTTTCACTGTACATTAAATCTAAATCATATTTAGTCGCTGCATTTATACTAGTACCTTTACGTACAGGAATAAAATGATGTCTATTATTAAAAGATTTTATTACATGTGGTTTATTTTGTGATTTTGGGATATGGACAATAATAATATTCTTTCCTTCAACTTCTTCTTCATAAAACTCAACATCCATTGGCTCAATAACCTTTTTATATATTAAACCAATTATCTTAGAAGGGTCATCATAATTACTTTGCGGAAAAGGTGAATTAAAAAGGTCTCCATTTTTCCCATCTAATCCTATAATTATATACCCATCATCACCTTGTGTATTAGCCATAGCTGTTACATCCTTTATAAATTCTTCTTGTCCCTTATTTTGCGAAAAATCCCACCACTCTTTTTTTAATTCAATCTTTGGGTTTTCTACAGTCCCACCGTTTTTTATTATTCGACTATACATTTTAATTTCATCAACATATAGCATATTCTCACCCTTATAATCTATTTTTCATAGTTTTCCATTTCTGCATTTTGTGACAAATAACCTCTATTTTTACGGATGAAGAAATTATAAAATCACTTCTCCACTAGCTCCTTATTTCTTTCATAATCTGGACCGATTGTTGAAGTTCAGTGGCTGCTGAAGATGGCTCGCATTTATTGAAACCTAACACTCTTTAGTTGATTTATATAGGTAGAAACAAGTTAAATCCATTTCCTTAAAAGCCTTAGCATATAAGGTTCCTTTAAATATCTTGTAATATTAGTTTTATTATTTAGGTAATCCTTAATTTGAAGTTTCCTGTTCGGTATTAAAAATAAAGGCACTTTTTTTGGATAAAACCAAGCTAACTTTGAAGTCTCTGTTCCATTCTCAATTGCTTTTCCACCTACAATTTTAGCTATAAATAAATGCTGCGTGTCCTGGTATTGAGGACGATGGTACTCCCCAACTTTTTTTACTATACTAATCTTATATCCAGTTTCTTCTTGCGTCTCTCTGATTGCGCATTCTTCTAATGACTCTTCGTTTTCTAATCTACCACCTGGAAAATCCCAAATTGGGTAGTCTTTTCTTTTAACTAATAACAATTTATACTCTTTATTTACAATAATTGTAAAACAGCCTTGTGTATTCATTTCCCTCTCCCAAACGATAATTTACTTTATTTGTTAATTCTTCAAATCCCTTAACGATTCCTTTTTCTTCAGTAAACTAAACTGCCACTTTAATTTAAGTTTATTCCTTCGCATTCTTATACCAACATTATCATTAATATCCATTTTCGTTTAGATGTCTTACTCAATTAAATGGCCCGATTGCTGAACAATCGGGAAAAACTTTTTTTACTTTTACTTTATTCCGATTACTAAACTATCTCGTGCGGCTTCAACAACTTCTGTTGTTATCTTATCAAGATTATTAATTTCAAGTATTCTTTCAATTTGTGTAAATAGTCTTTGTATGAGCCTAAAGTTTCCTCCAGTAATCTTAATTATACTTGTTATTGCTTCATAATCAGAAAAATCTTCAAGCTTTATAGATAGTCCTAACTCTTCCCATTTATATTCTAAAATATGATGGGTTTCATCTTTACTAAGTTTATCAAATTCATGAGCAAATCCAATTCTAGAGTAGAGTTGAGGATACCGGGCTAATCGCTTTTCAATGCCGGGCATTCCAATTAATATCATTGCTATATCATTTCGATCATAAATATCCCTAAGTTGTTCTAAATTTTGCATTTTTAGACGATCAATTTCATCAACAATAATCAAGTCAATGTCATCATAATCATTAGCGGAATACTTTTCTTCTTCTCCTTTAGTGAGGACTTTGTACATTGTCCTCGTCATATTCATTCTAGCTCCAATAAGATTAATCTGTTCAGTCATTTTAGTCGCTCGTACTGCTGGAGCCGTATAAAAAATTGTTTTAGCTTCAAGTATTTCTTCATTTGCGTCTAATCCTATATTGTTAGCTGATTTGTAAGCTATTTGTTTTTCAATGGAACCCCAATTTGAATAATACCTCGATGATAACGTTTTTCCGACACCAGGTAAACCATAACAAATGCCTATGTACTTGTATTTAATGCAATCGTCACAGAACTCGGCAAACCTTTTATATTCCTTTGTTTCAATAAATTTTTGACCTTTATTCATTGAAATACCTCTTTAATTTTGACTTTTTAGCATTTGGTTTGTCTGTGTTGTTCTCAAAATCCTTTTGCTTTGACAAGGCAATTTCCTCTGCAACAGTTTTTCCAGAATCAAATTGTTTTTTTAGATTTCTCCGTACTTTATTTCGTGCTGATACGATCTCCTTTAAATCTACTGTATAATCTGAAATTTCTGGGGAGATAGCCGTACATAAGTATTTATCTTGATAAAACACTCGTATTTCCGCAATATCTCTTGGATCATAACGAATAATGACTGTTTCACCGACGTATGCAGCTAGATTCGTGTCTATATATCTAAGTCCTTGAAAGTGAATCCCATCAGAATGAACCTTCCTTGGTTTAGCAACGTTCAACAGTAATAAATCAAGGCTTTCCAAACTCTCAGGCATATTGGGAAGAAATCCAGAGTTATTCCACGACTGTATCGGTTCTTTTTTGGTTGTCCCATGAATCCTATGGTGATAATTATATAGGATGAAATTCAATAATTTTTTATTTAGTTCCTTAAGGGTAAGAAGTGAAGTAGTAGTCTGATTTCCCAAGTACCCGGGTAAATCTTGTAAAAACAATTGATTAACGGTTAAAAAGAATCTTTCTATTTTCCCTCGCCCTCTCGGAACACCAATTGAAGAAAAGACCAGATTAATTTTCAAATCAATTGCTACTTGCTCCAAATGGTTGGACGTAAAATCACTTCCATGGTCTGTATAAAATGTTTCTGGGATACCGCATATTTGCCAATCTGGATTGCATTTTTTCCATATTGCTTGATGTAAGACCAATGATGTATGTGTAGCTGAGGGGTTTTCAAAGGTTAAAAAATACCCAGCGACTGCTCGGCTGTAATCATCTAAAATAATTGTGAGCCAAGGTCTTTCGGGTTTCCCTTTTTCATTTAAAACTATAATATCTAATGGGGTATGATCGGCCTGCCAAATTTCATTGGGGTAGCTCGCTTCCCTACGATAAACTAAATCATATTGGTTATCGTATGCTTTTTTGCCATCATGCGCTAACTTCTTCAAGCCTGGTGAAAGGGATTGCGATACCTTATACACTTGATAATAACTTGGTTGTTGCCAGCCGTTTTTCTGACATTGCTCACAGATCATTCGATGAATAGATGTTAGTGAATTCCTTTTGTACTTTAAAATCAGTTGTTCAATCGAAGAGACAATTTCCGGTTCTAAATGTATTTTGCCGTTATCACTTCTTGTTTTTCGAATTAAACCTTTTAATCCAAATTGTTTATAGTCCCGAATCCAGTATTGCAACGTTCTCTTTGAAATACCTGTTTCTTCTGTAATGGTGGTTAATGTTTTTTCATTGATAAGATAGGGTGCGATAATTTTATACTTTTCTACTGCTGTTTGCCGTTGTTCTTCCGAATAAGCTGTTAATGGGAGTTGTTCATTTTGCATAGGCATCAACCTTTCCGATTTACTGTCTTTCCAAATAGCGATAAATCGTTGTGCGAGACACACCCCACTTTTCCGCAACATCTTTAATCGGTGTGCCACTTTCAATTAAATCCTTCATCATTTCAATATCTTTAGCTCCATACTTTTCAGGGCGTCCACCTAGACGCCCACGTGCTTTGGCAGCTGCTCGTCCCGCAGCAGAGCGCTCCTCGATCAAATTACGTTCAAATTCTGCAAATGCTGCGAACAAGTGAAACATTAATTGCCCCGTCGCATTGCTTTTGTCCATTGTTATGTTCTCTTGCAGACTATGAAAGCCGATACCTCGATCATTTAAGCTATTTACAATTTGAATCAAGTCTTGCATATTGCGCCCTAGTCGATCTAATCGCCAAACGACAAGCGTATCTCCTTTACGTGCATACTTAAGCGCTTCTTCCAAACCGGGGCGTTGTTTTTTTGATCCACTCATTTTGTCGTGGAAAATCTTCGAACAACCATGTTGCGTTAAAGCATCCAATTGTAAATCCAAATTTTGTAATCCCGTTGATACACGTGCATATCCAATTAGCACAAAACCACTCTTTTCTGATTTTTACCTTTGATTTCATTGTAACATAAGATGTTAAATACATGGTTAATGAACATAGATTAATGAACGGAGTTTTGTTACATTTTAAGCGGTAAAAAACGCCTTCTATGAATCTAAAAGGGGCGTGTTCAGAAAAGGACGAGTTTTGGAACATAAAAATTTCATGAAATTTCCAATAGTTCTTTTGGCAGCATAAATATAGAGAATCTGAAGTAATTTTTCCACATTGTTATTTATATGTAAAAATGAATTGAAAATAATTTTATAATAAATTATTCTTTATTACATCAATATTGATCAATCAATTTAACGAAAGGAATGGATTGATATATTTGACGTCAATGTGTCAATACGAAAAGGTGAGAATGAATAATAATAACTTTGAAGATTTAATAAAAAGAGAATATTCCAATATAGCAGGCATTGCTATTAGAAAAGATGAAAGTTTGATTTATGAAAAATATTTTGATGGGTACACCAAAGATGATGTATTGCATATAGCATCTGTAACAAAAAGTGTAATATCAGTTCTTATTGGTATTGCAATAGATAAAGGATATATCAAAAATACAGAACAGAAAGTTTTAGAATTTTTTCCGGATTACACAGTTAGGCGTGGCGAAAAAACAATACAAAATGTCACCATAAAAAATTTGATGACAATGACTGCACCATATAAATACAAGTCAGAGCCATATACAAAGATTTATACAAGTGATGACTGGGTAAAAGCTACATTGGATTTACTAGGGGGAAAAGGCGGTTTTGAAGAGTTTAAATATTCTACCGTTGGCACACATATTTTATCAGGTGTTCTTACAAATGCAACTGGTCAATCTGTGATTGATTTCGCTACAGAGAGCTTGTTTGAACCTCTTGAAATCAAAGCTCCTAATAATGCATTTATACAAAATAAAGAGGAACATTTCGCTTTTCTTAAGGATAAATATGTAACTGGTTGGGTAATAGACCCTAAAGGTGTAAACACCGCCGGTTGGGGGCTTACTTTAACGCCACGGGATATGGCAAAAATAGGTCAGTTATATTTAAATGGCGGTGTATGGAACGGTAATCAAATTCTATCTTCCAAATGGATAGAGGACAGCACAAAGGAAAAAAGTAGATGGGGAGAGTTGTCATATGGTTACTTGTGGTGGATTGTTGATGATTGCTATGCAGCTTTGGGTGATGGTGGAAATGTAATTTTCATAAACCCCAAAAAGGAAATGGTAGTTACTATTGCTTCTCGCTTCATGCCACGTGCCAAAGATAGAATTGAATTGATTAGAAAGCATATTATTCCATTGTTCGAATAGAGTCAAGAGATTGTGAAGGATTCTACTTAAACTATCGGTAAGGTTAGCTTAACAAGCCAAACAAAAAAGTCGATTCCTTAGAATACAGGAATTCGACTTTTTTTAGGTTGAAATTCTCTTACCATACAAAATGCGTAATGTTGGCGGTACGCCTAATAGGGTATTCCCGGACGATATTTAATTAAAAGGCGCTTTCCGGAGTAACGAGAAAAGTCCAATTTTTCAATTTTAATGCTGAGAAATTGATTTTTTTATATTTACTTATAGTGCAAAATAACGCTTAAAATAGATGCAAAATAACTCCTAAAGTGACAGTCTCCTACACTTGTATCAATAGAGTAAACTCTATTGATATATAATTGAACTAATTAACTGAATAATTACAGAAATGAGATGATACTGTATGAAAATTGCGAGAGGTAGGGAATTGCTTACATCAGAACAGAGACAGGCTCTTATGCAAATTCCTGAAGATGAGTGGGTACTAGCAACCTACTATACTTTATCAAAACAGGATTTAGAAATTATAAATAAGCGAAGGAGAGAAGAAAACCGTTTAGGATTCTCCATTCAATTAGCCGTTCTTCGGTATCCCGGTTGGCCATACACTCATATCAAAAGTATCCCGGATTCAGTCATACATTATATATCGAAACAAATCGGTGCCACTCCTTTTTCGCTTAGTCTTTATCCCCAAAGAGAAAATACACTTTGGGATCATTTAAAAGAAATTCGTAATGAATACGACTTTGTAACTTTTACTCTAAAAGAATATCGAATGACATTTAAGCATCTTCATCAATTAGCTTTTGAAAATGGTGATGCTATTCATCTACTTTATGAATGCATTGATTTTCTAAGAAAAGACAAAATCATACTGCCTGCTATCACTACACTTGAAAGAATGGTGTGGGAGGCAAGGGCAATGGCTGAAAAGAAGCTATTTAATACGGTTAGTGAATCTCTAACAAATAAACAAAAAGAAAAACTTGAAGAGATCATTACTTCACAGCATCCATCCGAATCCAATAAAACGATATTGGGCTGGTTAAAGGAGCCACCGGGTCATCCTTCACCCGAAACTTTTCTAAAAGTAATAGAACGACTCGAATACATACGAGGAATGGAATTAGAAACGGTACAAATTAGTCATTTGCATCGCAATCGCCTGTTACAACTATCTCGCTTTGGTTCAAGATAAGAGCCTTATGCATTCCGTGATTTTCAAGAAAATAAACGATATTCGATATTAACCGTCTATTTATTACATCTTACTCAGGAGTTAACGGATAAAGCTTTTGAAATTCATGACAGACAAATACTTAGTCTGTTATCAAAAGGCCGTAAGGCTCAAGAGGAAATTCAGAAACAAAACGGTAAAAAACTGAATGAGAAAGTTATACACTTTACGAACATCGGACAAGCTTTGATCAAGGCAAAACAGGAAAAATTAGACGTTTTTGAGGTTTTAGAATCCGTTATCGAATGGAATTCTTTTGTCTCTTCGGTCGAAGAAGCTCAGGAGCTTGCACGTCCTGCCGACTATGATTATTTAGACTTATTGCAAAAAAGGTTTTATTCACTAAGAAAATATACGCCAACGCTATTAAGGGTATTGGAATTTCATTCTACAAAGGCAAATGAGCCACTTTTACAGGCTGTTAAGATTATCCGAGGAATGAACCGAATCCGGAAAGCGAAAAGTGCCTGATGACTCACCTGTGGATTTTATTTCAAAACGATGGAAAAAGCATTTATACGAGGATGATGGTACAACAATTAATCGTCATTACTATGAAATGGCTGTTTTAACAGAACTTCGGGAGCATGTTCGGGCGGGAGATGTTTCCATTGTTGGCAGCAGACAATATAGAGATTTTGAGGAATATTTGTTTTCTGAAGATACATGGAATCAAGCGAAGGAGAATACGAGATTATCAGTTAGTTTATCATTCGAAGATTATATAACGGAGAGAACAAGCAGCCTTAATGAAAGGTTAAAGTGGTTAGCTGCCAATTCCAACAAGTTGGATGGAGTTTCTCTTGAAAAAGGAAAGCTGTCTCTTGCACGCTTAGAAAAAGATGTTCCAGAAGAGGCAAAAAAATTTAGTGCAAGCCTGTATCAGATGCTACCAAGAATAAAATTAACTGATTTACTGATGGATATTGCTTATATAACAGGATTTCATGAGCAATTTACTCATGCTTCCAATAATCGAAAACCGGATAAAGAAGAAACGATTATTATTATGGCTGCTCTTTTAGGAATGGGACTAAATATTGGATTGAGTAAGATGGCAGAAGCAACACCCCGACTTACATATAAGCAATTAGCCAATGTATCTCAATGGCGCATGTATGAAGACGCAATGAATAAAGCCCAAGCCGTATTAGTAAATTTTCATCACAAATTACAATTGTCTTCCTATTGGGGAGACGGTACAACTTCTTCGTCAGACGGAATGAGAATGCAGCTAGGTGTTTCATCACTACATGCAGATGCAAACCCACATTACGGAACTGGAAAAGGAGCCACCATCTATCGATTTACGAGTGATCAATTCTCTTCTTACTACACAAAAATTATTCATACTAATTCAAGGGATGCAATTCATGTTTTGGATGGTTTATTACACCATGAGACAGATCTAAACATTGAGGAACATTATACAGACACAGCTGGTTACACAGACCAAATTTTCGGATTAACTCATTTATTAGGATTTAAATTTGCTCCAAGGATAAGAGATCTATCGGACTCAAAATTATTTACAATAGATAAAGCAAGTGAGTATCCAAAACTAGAAGCTATTTTACGTGGACAAATAAATACAAAGGTCATTGAAGAAAATTATGAAGATGTTTTGCGGTTAGCCCATTCAATAAGAGAAGGAACAGTCTCAGCATCCCTTATTATGGGGAAATTAGGTTCTTATTCAAGACAAAACAGCTTAGCTACAGCCTTACGTGAAATGGGGCGAATAGAAAAAACGATCTTTATTCTTAATTACATTTCAGATGAATCTCTAAGAAGAAAAATACAAAGAGGATTGAATAAAGGAGAAGCCATGAATGGACTGGCAAGAGCTATTTTCTTTGGAAAACAAGGAGAGCTTAGGGAACGAACCATACAGCATCAATTGCAAAGAGCCAGTGCTTTAAACATAATTATCAATGCCATCAGTATTTGGAATACCTTACATCTAACAAAAGCAGTTGAATATCAAAAACGGTCAGATAGTTTTAATGAAGAATTATTGCACCATATGTCACCTCTAGGTTGGGAACATATTAATTTACTTGGAGAATACCATTTTAATTCAGAAAAAATGGTCTCGTTAGATTCTTTAAGACCATTGAAACTTTCTTAACGTTGTTAAAAATGGGGGAATCGGCTTGAAAATGGGCTTAGCGTTGTAAATCCGCATTTTCCTGACGGTACCCCTTCATTAGATATGTAATCCAAGATAAAAATAGTTTTTTCAATTCTTCTCATTTCTCGCAATGCAGTAGCTAACTTGTTTTGCCTTGCATATGATCCTAATTTCCCCATAATAAGTGAACCGGACACTTTTCCTTCTCGAATAGAATGGGCTAAACGGAGTACATCATCAAAGTTTTCTTGAATAACCTTCATGTTAATCCGTCCACGAAGTAATTTTTCTAGGTTAGGAAAATCACTTGGTTTTTGAATGGTATATAGTTTGGCATCGGCTAGATCACGAAGCCTTGGTGCAAAACGAAATCCTAACAAATGACTTAAACCAAAAACTTGATCGGTATAACCAGCTGTATCAGTATAGTGCTCTTCAATATTTAATTCTGTTTCATGATGAAGTAATCCATCGATGACATGGACGGCATCTCTCGCATTTGTATTAATAACTTTCGTATAAAAAGACGAAAATTGATCACTTGTAAACCTGTAAATGGTTGCCCCTTTCCCTGTGCCGTAATGGGGATTTGCTTCGGCGTGCAACGATGAAACACCAACTTGTACTCGCATTCCGTCAGATGAAGAGATGTACCTTTCCCAGGTAAAAAGAAAAAGGTAATAAGGAGAAAAACAAATCCTACCCCATTACCTTTTTTATACATACATCAGTCAGTTTACTTTCCCTTTATTAATGGTTATTACTTGTTCTTGAGAAGTAGTAACTTCTGCTGTCTTTACGATTACCATCTTTGTTTGCGCATCGTAATACCAAACATCGTTTTCTGCCTCTACTGCTTCTTTCGAATTTACTAACTTTAATTTTTTTCCATTTCGTTTTACAGATTTAATTGCCTTAGGGTTATTCACATCGACTTTTATTTCTGAAGTCCATGTTCTTTTTTCTATTCGTCCGTCAAAGCTACCCTTCATTGGTGCAATTTCAAGGGAAGTCTCTCTCGTATTTGATTGAACTGAAAGCTTTGTTTCAGTAGATTGACCATTTTCATATTGGTACGTTTGGCCGTCATCTTCATATAACGTAAAGCTTGTTGCTTCACCATTTTGTTTTGGATAGGCATGAAGCGTTATTTTATTTGCTGGTCTTTCAGAAGTATAGTTTTGCACCTCTCGCTGTGGTATAATCGCACCTTCTTTTACAAATACCGGAACTTTAGACAAATCCGCTTCATACTCTATGTTTTGTCCGCCCGTATAGTTTTTTTGGCTGCTCCAATCAAACCATGTTCCTTCTGGAAGATAAATATTTCTCTTCACAACCCCTTCTAATGACATTGGAGCTACAAGCATATTAGGACCAAACATCCATTGATCTTCAATTCCGTATACATTTGAATCTTTTGCATAATCCATTACAAGAGGTCTCATCAGTGATACATTTCCTTCTGAAATTTCTTTTGCAGCAGAATAAATGTAAGGCAGCAGTTTGTAGCGCTGTTCAATCGCTTGCTTTACAATGCTTTCTGTTTTTTCTCCAAACGCCCAAGGTTCTCTAGTATTTGTTGGATCTCCACATTCACAATTATGTGCACGAAAGATTGGCATAAAGGATCCAGCCTGCATCCAACGGGTATATAATTCAGCGGATGGTTTGCCATAAAATCCACCAATATCAGTAGTAAAATAAGGTATTCCAGACATGGATGAGCTCAAGCCTAATTGCAAATTATGTCTAAAAGACTCCCAGCTTGCATCCACATCGCCGCTCCATACTGTTGTGCCGTATTCTTGGATGCCGGAAAATCCGGATCTTGCTAAGCTCCATAAACGATTATCACTGTAGCTTCTATGACCGTTATAGAAGGATTTTGCTTCATTTAGTGCATACACATTTCGAATCTCAGCTGCACTTCCCTTATAAAATTGATGCCTTAAGGAATCTGTTGCAATCTCTGGTTCGTTTAGATCAATCCAATATCCTTTTACACCTGCATCATGCAATGTTTTCACTTGTGCATTAAACCAATCAACCGCTTTTGGATTCGTAAAGTCGACTAAGCCAGCTTTCCCATACCAAGCGTCATATATAATGGTATTTCCAGAAGCATCTTTCACAAAGTATCCATTACGATCTCCCTCATTAAAGTTATTTGCCGTTACTTGAATGTAAGGATCTACTATCGGAACCGTTTTGACGCCTTTTTTTGCTAATTTCTCCATGCTTTCTTTCGGATTAGCAAATGCTTCAGACCAGGTCATATCAAAGTAATGGTTTTCTTTTGCCCAATACGCATCAAGAATCATTCCATCCATTGGAATTTGTTTATCTCGAAACGTATCTACAATCTTATTTACTTCTTGCCAGCTCTTATACCCAAACTTGGATTGGATATAACCTAGTGCCCATTTCGGTGGCATCGGCGGAGTACCCGTTAGGTCTGCATAGCTCTTCATAATATCAGTTAGAGTAGCTTCCTTTTCTCCAGACATAAAGTAGTAAATCATTTCGCCATTTGATGAATGGAACATATACTTTTTGTTGTCTGTAGCACCCATATCAAACGTTGCATTTTCATAGGTGTTGTCAAAATAAAGTCCATATCCCTTCGTACTAGTGAAGAAAGTACCAGAAATATCAGACGTGTTTCCTCCGTATCCTCCCTTCATTGCATTGTTCATTACGACCTTATGACCTCTACGGTCGAAGGTTTGTGAATCACGATCGATTCCTAATCCAAAGAAATGCTCATCAGAATCTAGTTTCATAGTGGAATATATACCAGTATCCCCGTCGTATCCTAAACCTTCCCCTTCACTATGCTCTGTTAACAATTTTGTATTTGCTGCATCAAAATACGCTATTTTGAAAGGAGACTTATAGACACGTACGCTCATTTTATCTGTTTGGATCAAGATGTAATCTTGTTGATTGCTTACTTTTGGAACTACCGTAGCAGCTTCTTGATCCACAACAAAAGATGCTTTTTTCTTAAATGTACCAGTTGGTTCCATCCAAACTTTAGCGGTATCGTTCTGTAAAAATTCAATTTTTACCTTTTCTTGGCCATTTGCATTTAACACGATACTTTTCCCATCATCGGCAACAGTATAAGGTGCATTTGCATTTAAGCTATCAATATATGAAACATTTTGATATTCAGATGAATCTTTTTTCATCATTTTTACTTGACTGATATCAAGAACACTGTCAGCATTGCCATCTGCTCTGATGCCAACCTTGGCAACTTCATCATTTAATAACTCGATATTTGGGACTTTTACTTCCTTCCAATCTCCGCTTTCCGGAATTGGAACTTCTTTTATACCGCCAGAGTATACGACATAAAGAACCGCATTTTCAAAGTTTCCAGATTTACGCGTGTTTACCGATAAAGTGTAATTCCCATCTATAGGTGCATTGCCAAATTGCCATAAATCAGATAAATAAGCTTCTGAACCCGTTATTCTTGCAAAATTCTTTCCATCTTCAGATTTAATGGATTGGTTCACCATGTTTGTACGGCTCCATCCTGTATACCCTTGGTCAAACTCGCTGTTATATAGTTTGATCTGCACATCTTCTTGGTCATTAGAGTTTACTGGTTGAAGCTCCACATTGTCTATTTGCATGGAAGTATCAGCTTTCGAAGCTTCCATATAGTATTCGATCGTTAATTGCCCTTCTGTAACTTGAATTTTATCAGTATTTATTTTTCTATATTCAAAATCATCAGCAGTCCACTTTTGTTTTGCAGGACCATCCGGATCTTTTAATTTAGGATCAATGTCTACTTCTACTTTTTCTTTGCCTGGTTGAGAGATAATTAATTTTGCAACCCCTCCTGAAAAACTCGGATCTAAATGAGGCATTAATTTAACCATTGATGATACCGTGTACTCTCCATTCTTTAAACCAACAATCGTTTGCTTAGAAGAAGCTTTGCCACCTTCATTAGGAGAATACAAGTATTGTTTATATCCTTCATATGCATCGTTTTTATCAACACCATGCCATAATGTTGTTCCAAAGGTATTAACAGTCCAACCTGTTTCATTGCCTAATTCAAAATCTCCGTTAACGAGTTTGCCGGAACTTGCTTCAAACTGAAGGGAGTCAAGTAAAACAGATCCTTTATTTTCATTTGAAAATTCCAAGGTGACTAAATTTTCGCCTTTATTAAGTTGGATAGAATCCTTCACCGTATTCCATTTGTCTTTACTAGCAGGGAAAGATACTGTTTTCGGTGTATCTATCACGTTTTTTTCTTCATCTTCGGCGGAAAGGGATAAGTTGCTCTCTTCATCATTTTTACTCGCATATTTTATTGCTAAAGGAAACTGTCCTGATTCAGGCATGTCAATTGCAATCGTCACTTTCGAACCGTTTTTGTCTAGCCCTTTTATATAGCCAAATCCATCAAAGCCCATTTGTTCATTATCAAAGATGGCTCCTCCTTGATACGAAGCGACTTCTGTTTGAAATGCTTTTTTATTTGATTTTGGAACTAATTTTAATACAGTACTATCATGAGGCTCGAGCATTTCAGAATACATAGAGCGGTAGCCAAGATCTTTATGTTCCCAAAGGCTGCGGACGAATGCTTCTTCACTGAGCCCAAGATCTTTTTTGAAATCAATGGAAAGTCCCTTGCTTACATCGCTACGGTTGAAGAGGGATACAACCCATGAACCATCTGGCAGCTGACCAACCCATCTTTCACTGTCGCGGCTTCCATTATTTTTATAGTGTAAATTGGAATAAAATAAAGGTTTTCCAACAAAGCCTCGTTTATTTAATTCTATTAATTCAGGATTTTGATAATATTTATAGTTGTCGCTAATAGTGTCATATTGATCGGCAATCGTAATTGGAGAACCTGCCATCGTAAATAAAGATATCGCTGTTTTCTTTTCATTTTCTGCATATCTGCCCTTAAACGTATTTAACCTTAAGAAGTCGCCGTCATTGATCATAGAACTGCGTCCAGAAATATCAGCAAAACCTGTAAACCCTTGGAATGGATTGGCCCATTGAGACCAATTATTTGTCCACTCTTGTCTTCGTCCACTGATATGATCCCAACCTCCATGAAAAGCATCTTCATCAATACGAATCATATCCCCATATTTTTGTTCGAATTCTCCGTGGTTAAATAAGTTTGGCATGACCAAACTTAGGAAAATATTATTTTCTTTCGAAGCTTCATCCATCCATTGCAGTGCTTTTCGATATTGTTCTCTCGTATGACCAGTACCAATTTGACCTAGCCCCTTATCGTAACCGCTTTCATACCAAGATAAAAAGTCTACTCGCAAATAAGAAGCGCCTTGTTTCGCGAAAAAGTCTACATATCCTTTTAAAAACTTTTCTGCGTCAGGATGATCAACATTTAACCAGTAAAGAGCTCTTTCCCCCCCTTGACCGCCATCAAAACGATCACCTTGCAGGGTTTTGCCGTTGCCTAAATCTTGAGGCTCTTTAATCACGAGGTCTGCTACTGGAGTATCTGTCCCTACGACTTTGTATTTATCCGGATGTTTCACTACTTCCGGGCTAATCCATAGAGGATTGTAATAGATTCCAAACTTCATTCCTTTACTTTTTACATAATCAGCCCAATGTTTCCAAGTATGGCCATCTGGGTAGCGTTCATTTGGATAACCTTGCCATGCATCAGCAGACGTTGGGGATTGATTTGAATCGACTGCTTCAAAGGAGATATCATCGAGCTGCAAGGAAGCATTTCCTTTTTTGCTGTCGATGACAAATTCGACTTTCATATCTTTTCCAATCGATTTTATATCCACTGTATAGTTTTGATAACTGGAATTTAACTTGATAGGTACCCTTTTAATTAATTCACCATTTTGGCTAATCCGCATTTCAGCAAAGCTTCCGATTGATTCATCGGTAAACTGATTTGATCCGCTGAAATCAGCTAAAGTTGCCCATGCGGAAATTCGATACGTTTTTTCTCCGTCAAGTCCTGTCACTGATTGATGCGCAGAAGCATTAAAAGCCGTATTTTTATAAAAGTAAAACTTAAAGTTATTGCGTGCGCCTGATTTATCTACACCATAATCAGCATTCCCGTTAATATCCCATCCTTCCGTGGTCGCATACTCAAAGTCACCATTAAATAGTTTCCCTGGCTTAATATACGGTTTATCACGTCCATCCATATAGATTGGATCACTCATCCATCGATCATTATGTGAAACGACGTAACCGTTTTCATTTAATAGCGTTGATCCTTCAATCCATCCATCCGTACTAATCATATCGTAGCCATAAGCTTTAAAGTTTTTGGACATCCAGTCAATATTCTCTTTTAAGCGATGCTCCGGCATAAAAACATCTTTTGTAAATTGATGCTCATACGTAATCCAATACATTGGCCCTGCACCTTGTCTAGTAAACTGACTATCTCTTGCATAAGTTGAATGAAAGATAATTGTAGAAAAAAACAAAATGAAAATTGTTGACATGATGAATATTTTTAGTGAAAAACTACTCCTATATTTCTGCATGTCACATCCTCCCAATCATTTAGGATATTCCTTCATTGCATGTATACATATTATAAAAAATAGCTATCTAGAGAATTAAATGTAATGTTCCCAACTAAAGAAATGAATAAAGCCGAAAAAATTTTTTTCTATTTATAAATTGAAAATTCAAATAAATGACAAATTAGTAATGCACATGCGCCAATTAACCACACATCTTCTCCAAGCTGGGAAATATGAAACTGTAGTTTATTTGGATGTTGATTAAAAAAATGAACGGCCAACTCCTTTTCAATACTTTTTTTCAGAATTTCACCTCCCCTTAAGCCTCCTTCACCTAGTATAATGGCTTCCGGATTAAACAAATGGATCATATTTTTAATTCCTAAAGCGAGATTTTGTCCTTGCTTTACTAAGATTTCTTGTGCGTATCTATCCCCCATTTGTGCAACCAATCTGATTTTTTCTGGTTTAATCGGAGTTAGCGATTTTAATAGAGTTGGAATATTATTTATGTTCACTTCGTTTACTTCACTTATGAGAAATGCATCAGATGTATACATTTCCAGACAACCTCGTTGACCACAATAACATAGCTGTCCATCTGGATGAATGATAATATGTCCTAACTCACCAGCTCCCCCAAATGCTCCTCTAAACAACCTATTATCTATGACAATACCTGCCCCAACACCTGTACCAACGGTTATACCAATAAAATTATTAAATTCTCTTCCGATCCCTATCCACTTTTCAGCGAGCGCAAATACATTTGCGTCATTATCAATTAAAACTGGTACACCAAAATGCTCTCTTACTGGTTTCAAATCGATATGATTTATTTGCAAAATAGGAGAATATACAATTTCAATGTTGTCTCGATCTATTAATCCTGGAGCTGCTATTCCTATACCTACTAATTTGGAAGCGCATACATTTTGTCTGATGAAAAAATCAAGTTTTTCAATTAACAAACTTAATAATTGATGCTCATCAATCAGATGATAAGTGAATTGATCTTTGTGTAAAATAGTACCTTCTAAATTAGATATACACATCTTTATTTCGTTTTTCTCAATCTTAAGACCAGCAACTACACCATAGTTGCCATTAAAATTTAATAATACAGGTTTCCTTCCTCCATTAGAGTCTCCCGTACCAATTTCATAAACAAGTTTATCATTTAGTAGTTCTTCGATAATATAAGTAACCGTTGATAATCCAAGGCCAATTTTTTTAGCAATTTCGGTACGTGAAATATTTCCTTGTAAACGAATTAAATCAATAACCAGGGATCTGTTTAGATCTTTCATGAGCTCTCTATTTCCATATCGGAGTGCTTTCATCCCTCCATTTTCTCCCTCCTTCCAATCTTTAGGTTGAATGTAACATAATTCATTCAATGAAACAAGTGAAATAATTTTTTTCTTTTTTATCATCCATTCTCTGTTTATTTTAGATAGTTTTAAACGTCAGTTCGATATTTCATGCACACTCTTCCTTTTATCACCATACAATAATACAAGCTTTATTGGATAAGAATGTGATAAAATTGCTGCGTAAGCCATACAATAGTATTAAGGAAAAATGCAAGCGGCTTGTTCAGCCTGAAGCCAGACATCCATCCAACTTCAAAAATTTTATGCTTTTTATCTTTTAAAGAAATAAAATGATTTCGAGTAATGATGGTCCTATCTTTTTTAAGGAGGAATTGTTCGGTGAATATGAATGAGAGTTTTCCAATTACTTTTCAAAACCTACAAGAAAGAGACATGTCATTTGATATTGTTTTTCAACGAATTATTGCCTTTATGGAAAGAAATCCGATTGGCCATTATAAGTTAATGATCGGAACAGATTCTCAAGTACATCCTAAATATACAACCTTTATTACTGGGATAGTGATTCAAAACAAAGGAAAAGGGGCTTGGGCTTGTATTCGGAAAATGATTGTACCAAGAAAAATATTACGTTTGCATGAAAAAATTTCTTATGAAACATCGTTAACGGAAGAGGTGGTTTATTTATTTACTGAAGAGAAAAAAACAGAATTAATTAATATTGTGCTGCCATATATTTATCAAGGAGCGACATTTACGATGGAAGGACATATTGATATTGGATCAGGAGTTCGCAATAAAACGAGAGAGTTCGTAAATGAAATGGTCGCTAGAATTGAATCGATTGGCATTGAACCAAAGATAAAACCAGACTCATTTGTTGCTTCTTCTTATGCAAATAAGTACACAAAATAAAAAGCCTGTCCCAAAAAGAAACAGGCATCATCATGCTTGTTAAGATTATTTTTTTGTTGAAACAAAATCTCTCGGAATATTTTTAGGTTTATTCGTAAAATGAATAATAAACGTAATAATAAACGCCAGAAGTAAAATAGCGAAAAATACATAATGATGTAATTCAAATCCGAAAACACTTGCAAACATTTTTAAGGAGATAATACCGATTAAAACAAATGCAGTCGTTTCCAACTCAGGAACTCGATCGATTAATAGCAAAAATAATTTAGCTACCGTTCTCATCATCAATATCCCAAACATACCGCCTAATAACAGGATCCATACTTCCTCCGACACAGCAAATGATGCTAAAATGCTGTCAACAGAAAATGCCAAATCCATTAATTCAACAGAGATAACCGTTGCCCAAAAGATGCCAAACATCCGAACAGACCAACTGTTTTTTTTGATTCCAGAAGCCTCTTCCTCTTCGTCCCCTTTCCAGAAATGTTTAATAACAATCCATGCTAAATAAGCAGCACCTAATACTTTTATCCACATGAATTTAATTAAAAATACGCCAATTCCGATAAAAAGAAACCGAAAAAAGTAAGCGCCAAAAAGTCCGTATGTTAATGCTTTTTTTTGTTGATCTCGTGGTAAATGCTTGACCATTATGGCAAGCACCAATGCATTATCTGCAGACAGCAGCCCCTCCAAAATAACAAGAGAACCAATTAGCCCCCATGAAACAGGATCTGTAAGTACTTTCTTCCACATCTCCCAATCAAAAAAAGATGCATAAGTCGATAAAACATGATTGATCATTTCCACAAGAAATGCCTCCAGTATTTGTTAAAATATTACTAATATTATACTCCTTGTTTCCAACATCTGCAAATTTGTTCGTTGCTTTTCAGCTCTAAGGAGTGAATGAGTGATTAAATAATGCTTGTTCATTGCTTGTTATAAAGGAATTTAGCTTAAACGATAATTAAAACCATTGTTTTCGAGCTAGCACAGACTCTAATCAATGATATTAATTGTTAACTATATGTACAATTTTATTAATGATGAAACAAACGCAGATTCGAAAATGCCATTACTATTCCATATTTATTACATGCCTTAATTACAGTATCATCCCTCATAGATAAAAATGAGTTGATCAACATAATTGTAATTTTTATCTAGTTGCAACTCTGAATTATAAAGAGGCTTAGTAATTGATAATAATAGAATGTCTTCCTTAATTAAAAGCTCTGTTGAGATTTAGTGTTGATTTATAATGGCCAGGTAATTTACTCGCTATCCGCGGATGAACTGGCAAGACTCCTCGTTCGTACCCGTTTAGCGGGGTCTTTCAAGCCCGTTTTTCCGCAGGAGGCTCGCAAATTTCCTTCTAAAATCAATTGTATTGTTTAACAGAAACCCCCATGCTAATAAAATTCCCACTATGGCGCATGGAAAGAAGCAGTCTCCACATTTATAGCGCAGAGCAGCGTGAATACACGAAGACTCCTGCGGGAAAGCGAGACAGACGAGACCCTGCAGGAGCGGAGCGACGAAGCGGCTCGGCGCTCGCCCGCGGAAAGCGTAGTGTATTCACGCTGCGGAACTTCTTTTCAGGTTAGCTAAATGAAAAGATTCTTATATACACTATCCTTCATACATCATCTTCACTGTCATTCCGCCATCTATCGTTAAGTTTGTACCTGTTATAAAGTCATTTTCCTTGTTCGTTAAAAACAAACAGGCTCTTGCTATATCTTCTGGTTTGCCGACTCTTTTTGACAGATGCTGCTCGTGATCTTTGTCTCTTAGATTTTCATAATCTTTTGTTTCAATCCATCCTGGTGCGATGCTGTTAACTGAAATACGATCATGTGCTAAACTGTTGGCCAATGCATGTGTAATAGCCATTATTCCACCTTTACTTGCACTGTAGCTTTCCGTATTTGCTTCCGACATATACGCTCTAGTAGAGGACATATTGATTATGGCTCCCCCGTCTGTATTTTTTCTCATTACTTTTGCAGCTTCACGCGAACACAAGAATACACTTCTTAAATTTGTATTAATTATATCGTCCCACTCTTCTAACGATACGTCATAAACAGATTTAAACAATGCTTTTCCTGCATTGTTCACTAATATATTCAGTTTGCCAAACTTTTCGATTGTTTTATTCACTAAGTCAATTACTTCTTTTTCTTGTCGTACATCTGTTTTTATAAATAATGATTGTTCTGAATTCGGCAATGTGTTGATAAAAGTCATGGCAGCCTCTTCATCTACATCAGCTAAAACAACCTTTGCCCCTTCTTTTAAATAGCTTGCAGCAATACTGCGGCCTATCCCATTACTTGCTCCTGTTACGATAATAACTTTTCCGTTAAACATCATGTTCATTCTCCTCAAAAATCATGATAATAGATAAACTTCATTATGTATTATACTATGATTAACTTCCCATCAGCAGGGATGAAGAATCCGCTGCTGATGGGAAGTTCACATTATCTTATCGTCACATTATCTAAAATTTCTTTCCAATAATGATCATTGTTTGTCCATTTTTCGTACTCGGGTAATTCAACGACAGTGACTCGGTTTAAAGGCCAGTGTTTTTCTGTCATCGTATTGCCCTTTGTATGATTAATAATAAGAATATGAAAGTCTTTTTTCACTAATTTTGATAAAACTCCTTCCAATTGCAGTGTTTCTGAAAAGGTAGCTTCTGTTCTCACGAATAGTATTCTTTTACCCTTTTCCATCATCGTTAACATTCTTTGAATTCTTCTATCCAATTTCTCTCTCACTTCTGGGTATGTTGCTAAATTAGTAAGAGTGTTTCTGTCAGCTTTAAAATCGTGGCTGGATACAATCCCATATGATTGATCATGTACAACTAGAAATGTCTCCGGTGTATCAATACCAGTAGAATAACCTGTCGGCAATAAATTAGCTAAGTCCATAAATCCATGAAAACGATTTTGCAATAAACGATTTACACTTGATAAAGATGGAGATGACATCCAATCAAGAGGACCAGCGAACGGTCTTAATTTAAATTTACGCAACTGTATACTTGCTAAGCATAAATCACCTAAACTAAATATCGCATTATATTTTCCTTTCATATCTGCTAAAGCCATTTTTTCACTCCTTTTTATCGCTTGATCCTTAAAACAGTTAAGGTCGAATGGAAATATCCTCAAATAATTCTTTCCAGTACTGATTATTCCCCTTCCATATCTCTACATTTGGAAGCTCAATAGCACATACATTTTCGATTGTCCAAACTTGTTCTGCCATATGGTCGACAGCAGTATGATTAATTATTAGAATATGAAAATCATTTTTAACGACCTGTTTTAAAACTTGTTGAAGTTCACTGACTTCATCCATTTTTCCTTCTGTTCTAATGAAAAGTATGCGTTTACAATTTTCCGTCTTTTCTAGAAATCTTTCAATCCTTCTATTATATTTTTCTTTTATTTGCGGTAAATCTTCTAAATTTTCGAGTGTATTTTTATCTGGTTTAAAATCATGATTAAAACTGATTTTGTTTACTTTATCGAAGACTAGCATTTCAGTTTCTTCTATATAATTTAGTCCTAGTAAGTTTTGTTTATCTAAAAATCCATAAAAACGATTAAGGATAAGCTTTGATACTGTTCTTAAATCCGGGGTGCCAACCCAATCAAGAGGGCCAGCGATGCTCTTAAATGATGATCTCTTAATTGTATACCGGCTAAACAATTATGTCCTAAACTAAAAATAGCATCATATTCACCTTTTATTTCATCCAGCCTCATGAAATTGCACCTTTTTCCTATAGTTTTGAAGATGATTAGCATCAATCAAACGATTCTCTTGTGCGGATTTCCTGTAAACCCGAATATTACGGTTGCAAAGGAAAGATTAAAGTCATTTGATGTCGTTGGCATTACGGAAATGTTTGATGAATCCTTATTTTTATTGCAGAAACAGTATAAGTAGAAAAATGTTCATTATCAAAAAATGAACATTACGAAAAAACGATTAAAAAAAGAAGATCTTTCTCAAACTACAATAGATTTAATTGAAAAATATAATGCAATGGATATGGAACTTTATGAATTTGCCAAAGAACTATTACAAAAAAAGCTGGATGCATTCACAAAAACAGAAAAAGTAGAATTAGAACAATTTTTAGAAAGACAAAATAGTTTTTCTAAGCATAATTCACATTAATTCCTTTTTACTTTCTTTTTTTTAAAATTTTCTCTTTATTTTGGATGCGTAAAATTTTATTTTTGATAAAAAAAACAGAACAGCTATTTTCAGCCATTCTGCCGCTTTTGCTTACTCAGTAATTTCTACTTTTTCCATTACATCGCCATTTCTCATTGCTTTTACTGCAGCGATGTTTGATGTTACTTTGCCAAACACTGTATGAACACCATTTAAATGCGGTTGTGGGTCATGAACGATAAAGAATTGACTGCCGCCTGTATCTCTTCCTGCATGCGCCATAGAAAGTACTCCTTCTACGTGCTTATGAGGATTTCCTTCTGTTTCACATTTAATCGTATATCCAGGTCCCCCTGCACCAGTTCCATTTGGACATCCACCTTGGCTTACAAACCCAGGAATAACACGATGGAAAGTTAATCCATCATAAAACCCTTCTTTGATCAACTTTTCAAAGTTTGCAACTGTTCCAGGTGCTTCGTTTGGATATAATTCAAATTCAATTTTTTCGCCATTTTGCATTAATATGTATCCTTTTTTTGCCATTATGAACACTCCTCTTATATTAAAAATCAGCTTTTATCATACCATGATTTAAACAAGAAAGAAAATGTTTCATTCTTGTTTTTTTCGTTATTCGATCGTCTCTGGTGCTGGATATTTTACCCCTTTTGTATCAACAGTTACTTTTTTTATAACCACATCAACTTTGGGTTTATCGCTTGCATCACGATCCACTTGAACTATTTTATCGACAACATCCATTCCTTTTATTACTTTGCCAAAGGCTGCATATTTTCCATCTAAATGCTGTGCATTTTCGACCATAATAAAAAATTGCGAACCTGCAGAATCAGGATCATTAGATCTTGCCATACTAATGACTCCTCTTTCATGCTTTAAATTATTTTCCACTCCATTTGAGCTGAATTCCCCTTTAATGGAATACCCTGGATCCCCAGTTCCATCCCCATTTGGGTCGCCACCTTGAATCATAAAATCAGGAATGACACGATGAAAAGTTAAACCATTGTAAAATCCTTTATTTACAAGAGAGATAAAGTTATTTACTGTGTTTGGAGCCATTTCAGGATTAAGCTCTACATCAATTGTTGCTCCATCGTCCATTGTAATCGTTGCAACGGGGTAATCATCTCCCTTTTTAAACCCTGTGTTTGACTCTTTTCCTTTGTCTTTGTCTGTTCCACACGCTGTTAAGACAAGCATGAGCAGGAAAAGACTTATATAGGAAATAATGCTGCTTTTCTTTTTTTTATTCATTGAATGTTAACGCTCCTATCTATTATGATGTAACCGAATTTAATTGTATTAAAAAAGCATAGAATAAACAAATAATAGATACAATGGAAGAAAATAAAAGAAAGGCTGTTTTCGTATAGAATGTTGCTTTTAAATGCGCAGCCTTCATACACTTCGTCCGTTTAGCGAGCGACGAGCCTCCTCGTCGCATACGCTCCTGTGGGGTCTCGTCTTTCTCGCATTCCCACAGGAGTCTACGTGTATGCAGGCTGCTAAGAAACACTTTCTAAATGTTTATGTAAAAAAACAACGAACTTTGAGAAAACAGCCAAAAGAAAAGAGCCGTGCAATAAGTCAGCAATCAAACTTATCGCACAGCCCGAATATTACAATTCAATATATAAACGATGTACTCCATCAATAAACTGTGTATCATACACGTAAAAATCATTTCCTTCTAATAGATCTAGTAATTTTTGCTGCATTTCTTCTGAAGTAGTTGGTATATACCCTTCTTGCTCATAGACATTTAGCATCTCTTGTAATTCTGCTTCATTTGTTATTACTTCTGTTAATGTATCTTTTAGATTCATGTTGTTTCCTCCTATGATTAACTATGTACCATCATAGCATGAATTCTTATTTTTTTTCACTTCTTTTATAAAAATTTTTATTGAACTAATTGTTTTAACATATATTGAGCTAAAAAAATAGAATGCATTCGTACAGCAATAGACGGTGGCAAGCTCCCTATCACACTCTCCAAAGGATGTCCTAACCATATAATTTGTTCATCAATAATAATTATCGGAAAAGGGATGTCATTCCATTGCTTTCGGTCATAAGGGCGTTCCAATTGCAGAGATGGTCCAAAATACGTCACTACAACCGTCTTTTTTGTTTTTTCTAATTGCTCGATCCACTCAAACGGCAAAGACGTATTTTGCGGTAATGCAATGGTGATGGAATGTTTAGCTGATTTAATATCAGCAAAAACCTTGTCTAATTGTTTTGCATGCATCCATAACAAGGAAGGTGATTGTTTGTTAACCCATGTTCCTATTTGTTTTGGTGTTACTTTCGTGTAATGTTTTTCTTGGTGTTCGATTAGCTGTCTAATCGTTTTTCGGTATCCTACTTTTCTTTTTAAAAAATTGCAATGACTTATATGAATAAACTTTCCTTTTGTCCGGGTGATGGCTACATTAATTAATCGTTCGCTATCTTTTCCGACTAACAGCATTCCCGGTCTTTCATGTGAAGTGCTATCGACCGTATCGAAGACTATGATATCTTTTTCACTGCCTTGAAAACGGTGGACTGTTGCTGCTGCTACGATTCCTGCCGCAAGCTCCTTTGGAAAAAACTCTTCTATTAACCCGCTCATCAGTTCTGCCTGTGCCCGGTAAGGTGTTACATAACCAATGCTTGCTGCTCCATCCATTAATCCCTCATAGATGACTTGCAGCGACAATACTAAATGCATTACATTCCACCTGGAATTAGATCCCTTTTCAATCGTTCCATATGCACCATAATGACTTGTGTCTAAGAGAATATTCGCTATATTTTTAAACGGTTGTTTATCCGCAATTTGTTCTCTTTTCTGTAAAACCGTTCGATGGTCGCCAACAAGCGAATGGTAAATATATTGATTCGTAAAGGAAGAAATATGAGGATGCATTCTTCTTTGTTCATTTAATAGTAGTAAGTGTGCGTGTAATTGATTGGAGGACACACTTTCTGCAACATTTGCTGCAGAAAAAATATCTTCTTTTAACCATTTATCCACTAACTCATTTCTTCCAGCTGCAATTGGTGGCAGCTGCTTAAAGTCTCCACAAATAATGATCCTCTTTCCAAGCGTCGCTGCAAACGCAGCCTGCGGTACATATGCCATACTTGCTTCATCCACTAATACTAAATCAAATTCTTCTTCATAAATGGTTGGATCCGTTGCTGCTTTCGCTAATGTCGTTCCAATAATCATCGCTTTTTTAACAAACTGTACTTCTCTTTTTCTTATTTTTTCTAAAACCAAAGCGAGTTTTTCCTCTAATTTCAATAAACTTGACGAATCGCGGTTGCTGAAAGAGTTTGCAAGAACCATTTTCAGCTGTTTTTTTTCTTCAGTTAACTGGTTTTTCTCTACAGATAAATGACGTTCTTTTTCTACAAGCAACGTACTTGTTGTCACTTGTTCGTCTCCTAATAATCCATCTGATGTATTGGAGCCATATCGTAGAATGTCACCTAATTTAAAACGACCTTTATTCTTTGAAGTAGACGTTATTTCTTTTATAAGCACGTCTACTGCTTGATTGCTATGGGACAAAATCAAGATGCGTTTACCTTTCCAATATCGCTGTAAAGCTACTCTCGCTAATGTATACGTTTTCCCTGTTCCTGGTGGTCCCCAAACAAACGTAACAGGATTATACTTGCATCTTAATGCTAATTCATGTACATGGTTTTTGATTCCTTCGACAGGATGTTTTGGATCCATTGTTGGATTCATTAAACAATAGATTCTTCTTCTTTTCCGCTTATTTTCTTTAATAGAATCGAAACGGATCATTAGTTGTTCTAACAACTCCCATGGATCATGAAATAAATAGGCTTCTGATACACTATCCCCTATTGATTTTTCTAAGACTACAAGGAGACTCTTTCCATCAGACGATAAAATGCGCCCATTTATTTTAACTGTTCCCCATTCTAATACGATAGTAGAGCCAATTGGAATTTTCGTATACGAACTTGTTTCAAAATAATACGTATACTCTTCTTCTGTATTTAAAAATTTCCCATTATAAAGTGCTATTTTCGTTTGAGAGAATTTTTTCAAGTAATTTATTTCAGATTGCAGCGCTTGCTGCCACTCTTTAATATAAGTTGATGTTTTGATCATGTTATAACCTTCTACTCGCTTATTTTCTATCTAATATTATAACATGAGATCATTACTTGTTGTGAGGAGGGATGGAATGAATTGTTTCTGTCCCATTTTGGCTGTTGGTATTCTGAATCTTTATTCAATTTTCATTTCCCTATCTTCTTTCCATTAACTCCAACACTTCCTCAATTCTTTTATCTAAATGCTCGAGGCTTTTTAAAGCTCTTTCTTTTGTAATACTTCGATAATGGTGGTGGCCGCCTGGCTCCTCATCTTTTTCATCAGCAATCTTTACAATTTGTTGAAGCGGTGTAAGTATCACACTACCACCAGGAATAAAGCTGTCTGTATGAAATAATACAGCAAGTGCAATTTCCTTTGCTTTAATTGGATTCTCTCCAAGACGGATTAACAGCTTATGCGCCCTTTCCGCACCTTTAATCGGATGAATATCATTTTGTTTATATAGTTGATAATCCCATTTTCCGTCTTTGTACCAAGTATAATGACCCATATCATGAAGAAATCCGGCCTTTGCTGCAATATCCACATCAAGATCATTTTCTTTTGCTAATTCAAATGCATGATAGGCAACTGCCAGAGCATGAGCCAATCCTGATCTCGTAATGTATTTTTGTGCAATATGATGGTTAAAAATATCAGTTAGTTTTACATCTCTCATCTCCGACACTCCCTTGTTGTTTATATGAAAAGCACAAGCGCCTTGATCAGCCCCGAAGAAAAATGTTCTCTTGGCTCAAAAAGTGCTCTTTACTTTTAGAGACAAGAGGTTATCTTTCACAGGGGCTGGCTGCTTGCGCTAGACACCCGTCAAACTTTAGAAAACTTATACATCTTGTTTATAAAAAAACACCCTCAACAGGTGTCTCCTTTATATCGCTTATAGGTTTAATCAATTTGTAAAAAATAATGTTTTAGAACACAAACGTAACTGTTATAAAACATCATTCACTAACAAAACCATTAGCATAATATAATTATTTATTGACATTTTATACACTTATATCGGTCCGATTAAAGTATTTTTACTATTATACAATAAAAAGGAAAAAATGATAATGAAAATGTCCTACTATTGCGAAAATAATTTTCACTATTAATAAATTGCATTTTATTCCAACAATTATAAAAAATAGGCGGAAACTTTTGCCGATTTTTTTATCTAGGCTGTTTTCGTATAGATTGTTGCTTTTAAACGCGCAGCCTGCATACACTTCGCTTTCCGTGGACGAGCGTCGAGCCTCCTCGTCGCATACGCTCCTGCGGGGTCTCGTCTTTCTCGCATTCCCACAGGAGTCTACGTGTATGCAGGCTGCTAAGAAACGCTTTTTAAAATGTATTATGTAAAAAACAACAAACTTTGAGAAAACAGCCTTTATCTAATAAGTGCTTCCATTCAATTATAATTAGCGAAATATGGTATCTAATAAAAGGCCGGAAACTATTCTGGAACGATCAGCATAATAAGACTATGATATAATGTAATGATAGTGAAAGGTGGTCAACAATGCTATTACGAAAAATTCAACCTGATGAATATCATACTGTTTTTCAAATGGGCTACAAAGAATGGCCAAAAGGAAGAACGTATGAACAATATGTAAATGACAATAAAAAAGAAGATGCGTATGGTACTCGTTATGTCTATGTAGACGAAACTAATTACATAATTGGTTCCATGATCGTATTATCAAAAACCATACAATTTTCCGATCAAACAGCACCGATCTATGGTCTTGGATCCATTGTCATTGACGAGAAATATCAAGGCAATGGATACGGAACAATGATGCTGAATGAATTTTTTTCTTTGTATACAAAGGAAAATAAAGATGCTATTTTTCTTTTATACAGTGAAATAAATCCACAATATTACTACCGATTCCAATTTAGAGAACTTCTTCGCAAACAGCAGCACGAGACAAAATCAATCTGTATGGTCCGCTGCAATCATGAAATGTATGAAAAATTATCACAATTGCCAAAATCACAAATTCCTGCTTATTTTTAACATTTCGAAATAATAATCATTTACTGTTGAGATATTATTCAACAGTTTTTTTCATTTCATTATCTTTCATTAATTTTTCACCATGCTTCTGTTTTTTAGCCAAACTGTTTTCCTTTCTCTACTAAAATTAATATGAATTTATTGACATTGACTTTTTTGTTAACAAACACATAATTTGGTAATACTAATTATATGACAAGCAATTTCATAAGAATTTTTGGTATATTTTCTAAAGGATCTTTTCGTATAGATTGTTGTTATTTCCCCCGCAGTCTGAATACACTTCGCTTTCCGCGGACGAGTGCCGAGCCTCCTCGTCGCTATGCTCCTGTGGGGTCTCGTCTTTCTCGCTTTTCCCGCAGGAGTCTACGTGTATTCAGACTGCTCAGTGCTTCAACCATGTTTATTGTTTTATTCAAAAACAACATACTTTTAGAAAACAGCCTTTCTAAAAAATATGTCATGAAAACATCTAGGAGGTAACAGCATGAATCAGCTTTTTCGGAAAAAATCAATGAGTTTAATGATCGCTCAAACAAAAAGTAAATCATTAGCTCGTTCTATTAATGTAATGGATCTTATTTTTTTAGGGGTGGGATGTGTAATAGGCACAGGCATTTTTGTAGTAACAGGTGTTGTAGCTGCTAATAATGCAGGACCGGCCATTATGATTTCATTCGTAATTGCAGGAATTGCTTGTGCTCTAGCGGCTTTTTGTTACGCAGAATTTTCTTCATCTGTCCCCTTATCTGGAAGTGTTTACACTTATACCTATGCTACTTTAGGTGAATTATTGGCATTCTTAATCGGCTGGGATCTTATGTTAGAATATGTTCTCGCAGTATCAGCCGTTGCAACAGGATGGTCTGCCTATTTTCAATCATTGCTAGCGGGATTTAATATCCACATCCCTTCTATTATTGGCTCTGCACCTGGAATGGGAAAAGGGGGAGTAATTGATTTACCGGCAATATTAATCATTCTTTTCATTGCTGGTCTAGTAAGCAAAGGAATTAAAGAAAGTATAAAGTTTAATAATATTATGGTATTTGTAAAATTAGCTGTTATTTTATTATTTATTATTGTTGGTGTATGGTATGTAGAGCCTGATAATTGGTCGCCGTTTATGCCATTTGGATTTGAAGGGATTATTACAGGGGCTGCTACTGTTTTCTTTGCCTATATCGGTTTTGATGTAATCGCAACAGCCTCTGAAGAAGTGAAAAATCCGTCGAAAACAATGCCGATTGGAATTATTGGATCATTAGCAATCTGTACATTGTTATATATTGCAGTATCAGCCGTAATAACAGGAATGATTCCATTTACTAAGTTAAATGTAGGAGCCCCAGTTGCTTTAGCATTAGAATCAGTGGGGCAAGATAGTGTTGCAGGCATTATTTCTGTTGGAGCAGTAATGGGAATTACAACCGTTATTTTAGCTTTAATTTACGCACAAGTTCGATTAAGTTTTGCAATGAGCCGTGATGGTTTATTGCCAAAAGTCCTGGCAAATGTTAACCAAAAAACAAAAACACCATTTGCCAATACTTGGTTAACAGGAATAGTTGCTGCATGTATCGCAGGGTTTATTGATTTAACTACTTTAGCTCATTTAGTTAATATGGGCACCCTTGCTGCATTTACCCTTATTTCCATTGCCGTTATTATTTTGCGCAGGAACTTTCCTGAATTAAAAGGCTCTTTTCGTGTACCATTTGTACCTGTACTGCCAATAATCAGTGCGTTGCTATGCATATGTTTAGCTATAAGCTTGCCTAGCATTACATGGTTTTCATTTGTTATATGGATTATTATTGGTTTATTTATTTACTTTTTTTATTCTAAAAAACATAGTAATCTAAACAATTAATTTATAAGCATAGAAAAAACCAAGGAAAAGACATTTCCTTGGTTTTTAATTTAAGCATTAACAGTTGGTAAATGAGAGACTCCCATTAAATATTCATCTACTTTACGGGCCGCTTCACGACCTTCATTAATGGCCCAAACAATTAAGCTTTGTCCTCTTCTTGCATCTCCTGCAGCGAAAACACCTTCTACATTTGTTTGGAATTCTCCATATTTCGCTTCAATTTTACGAGATTTTGTATCTACGCCAAAATGGTTTAGAACTGGCTGTTCTGGTCCTTCAAAACCGATTGCGATAAATACAAGTTGAGCTGGCCATACTTTTTCTGTTCCAGGAAGTTCATTGAAAACAAAAGTACCATCTGCTTGTTTTACTTTTTCCATAGCAATAGTATGAAGCTCTTTTAAATTTCCATTTTCATCTTTTACAATTTTTTTCGTTTGAATGCTGTACTGTCTTGGATCGCTTCCAAATTTTTGCTCAGCTTCTTCATAAGCATATTCCAATGTAAATACTTGTGGGAAAGCTGGCCACATATTGTCATCCGAACGAGATGTTCCTAATTTAGGATGTTTACCAAATTGAACAACGCTTTTACATTTTTGACGAAGAGCTGTTGCGACACAGTCTGCTCCAGTATCTCCACCACCGATAACGATAACGTCTTTTCCTTCTGCATTAATAAACTTGCCGTCTTTTAAATCAGAATCTAATAAACTTTTTGTATTTAAAGTTAAATAATCCATGGCAAAATGTACGCCATTTGCATCTCTGCCTTCAATAGCTAGATCACGTTGTTTTTGAGCACCTGTACAAAGGATAACAGCATCAAATTGTTTTTTTAATTCCTCTGCTGTAATATCTTTGCCTACTTCTGTGTTTGTCACAAAATCAATGCCTTCTTGTGTTAATAAATTGATGCGGCGCTCAACATCTTTTTTCTCTAATTTCATATTAGGAATACCGTACATCAATAATCCGCCGGCACGATCAGAGCGTTCAAAAACGGTAACAGAATGACCTGCTTGATTTAATTGATCAGCACTTGCCAATCCAGCTGGACCAGATCCGATAATCGCTACTTTTTTCCCTGTTCTTTTTTCCGGAATTCTTGGTGTTATCCAACCATTTTCAAACCCTTTATCAATAATGGTGCGTTCGATATTTTTAATCGCAACAGCAGGATCAGAAATGGCAACCGTACAAGAGCCTTCACATGGAGCAGGACATGCACTTCCAGTGAATTCTGGGAAGTTATTTGTTTTTAATAATCTGTCCAATGCTTCTTTCCATCTACCGCGGTAAACAAGATCATTCCATTCTGGAATTAAGTTATGGATTGGACAACCTGATGTTGAACCACCGATATCCATTCCAATATGGCAAAACGGTGTTGCACAATCCATACAGCGTGCTCCTTGTCTACTTAGTACCTCATCAGAGAAAGGAGCAGAATATTTTTTATAATCGTCTAAGCGGGAAAGCGGAGATCTTTCTTCCGCTTCCTCCCGTTTAAATTCCATAAAACCAGTTGCTTTTCCCATATTATTCTCTCCTTTCTTACTGAACAGCTACTGTTAACTTAGTAGGTTGATGTTTTTTTTTGTCTTGATTTGAATTGTTTTCAAATGCATTCATAACCGCTTCTTCTTCGGATAAACCGTTGTTTAAGCCCTCTTGAATATGAGAAATCATTCGTTTGTAGTCTTTTGGAATTACTTTTACAAATTGACTTACTGATTTTTCCCAATTCTCTAATACTTGTTTTGCTGCAATACTATTTGTTTGATCTGCATGTTTTGCAATTAACTCTTTTACAGATTCTACTTCATTTGCATCCTCTAATGATTCAAATAAAATCATTTCTTGGTTGCAATGATGTTTAAAGTCTTCTTTGTCATTTGCTAGAACATAAGCTACTCCGCCTGACATACCTGCTGCGAAGTTCTTTCCTACTTCGCCAAGGACAACTACTTGACCACCAGTCATGTATTCCAGTCCATGGTCACCAATTCCTTCTACGACAACGTTAGCACCGCTGTTTCGAACAGCAAAACGTTCTCCTGCTTTTCCATTTACAAACGCTTCGCCACTAGTTGCACCGTAAAAAGCAACATTTCCGATAATGACATTATCTTTTGCTACATAAGAATCTATTGCTGGAGCTGTAACAACGATTTTGCCTCCAGATAGACCTTTTCCTATATAGTCATTTGCATCTCCAGTTAAATAAAGACTCATGCCTTTAGGAATAAATGCACCGAAGCTTTGACCAGCAGATCCACTAAAATGAAGGTTAATCGTATTGTCCGCTAATCCCTCTTCTCCATATTGTTTGGAAATTTCACTTCCAACAATGGTTCCAATTACTCGGTTCGTATTGCGTACAGAATAATGCATATCTACTGTTTCACCTGTTTGAATCGCTTTTTCAACAGCTGGCAGTATTTTTTGCATATCTAAGCTTTCATCAATTTTATGGTTTTGTGGAGTTTGGAAAGTACGAGCTCCATCCACTTTGTATAATAATTTAGATAAATCAAGATCTTTCGCTTTCCAATGTGCTTTTGCACGGTCACTCACTTCCAGAACATCTGTTCTTCCGACCATTTCTTCTACTGTTCTAAATCCTAACTGAGCCATTAATTCACGAACTTCTTCTGCAACAAATTGCATAAAGTTCACAACATGGTCAGGATCCCCTGCAAATTTATATCGTAATTCTGGATTTTGTGTAGCAACGCCGACAGGACATGTATCCAAATGACATGCACGCATCATAACACAGCCTAAAACAATTAACGGTGCTGTTGCAAAACCGAATTCCTCTGCACCAAGTAATGCCGCTAATACAACGTCTTTACCTGTCATTAACTTACCATCTGTCTCAAGGACAACACGGTTGCGCAGCCCATTTAACATTAACGTCTGATGTGCTTCCGCTAGTCCTAGCTCCCATGGAAGTCCAGTATGTTTAATACTTGTTTTTGGTGATGCTCCTGTACCACCATCATAGCCACTTACAACAATTACATCAGCTGATCCTTTTGCAACACCTGCAGCAATCGTTCCAATTCCGCCTTTTGATACAAGCTTCACGCTAATGCGCGCTTCTTTGTTTGCATTTTTTAAATCATGAATAAGCTGAGCTAAATCTTCAATCGAATAAATATCATGATGCGGTGGTGGGGAAATTAACCCTACACCTGGAGTAGAACCACGAACTTCTGCTACCCATGGATACACTTTATTTCCAGGCAATTGACCACCTTCACCTGGTTTTGCTCCTTGCGCCATTTTAATCTGCAGCTCTTTTGCATTAATTAAATAATGACTTTTTACACCAAAACGGCCGGATGCTATTTGTTTAATGGCACTGCGACGATTATCGCCATTTTCATCCAACTCAAAGCGTGCTGGATCTTCTCCGCCTTCTCCACTGTTGCTGCTTCCGCCAATTCGGTTCATGGCAATTGCTAATGTTTCATGCGCTTCTTTACTTAATGAACCAAACGACATCGCACCTGTTTTGAAACGCTTCACAATACTTTCCACTGATTCTACTTCATTGATATCAATCGCCTGCTGATTAGACGAAAACGAGAATAAATTACGTAGGAAACTTAATCTTTCGTCATTTGCTGCGTGTGAATATTGTTTAAATAAGCTGTAGTCTCCTTTGCGACAAGCCCATTGTAAAGTATGAATTGTTTTTGGATTAAAGGCATGATGTTCTCCACCTTTTCTCCATTGGTATTCACTTCCTGAATCTAATGTGTCATCCAATACACTTGCAAATGCTTCTTCATGGCGTTTAGTTGTTTCCGCTGCAATTGTATCTAATCCAATACCACCTAATTGCGAAACGGTACCTTCAAAATATTTGTTGATAACCTCTTCACCGATTCCAACTGCTTCAAAAATTTGAGCCCCACGATAACTTTGAACAGTTGAAATACCCATTTTAGACATAACTTTTACTACGCCTTCTGTTACTACAGTATTAAATCGGGAAACAACTTCTTCATAAGGAAGCGCTAAAATCTCATCATCGATTGCTTTTTTATAGGTTGCATAGACAAGATAAGGATTAATAGCGTCTGCACCAAATCCGATTAAGCTTGCAAAATGATGAACTTCTCTTGTTTCTCCTGACTCCACGAGGATGCTTGCTTTTGAACGAATTCCTTGATTAATTAAATATTGATGCAATGCACTTACTGCTAATAATACAGGAATTGCTTTTTTCTCATTATTTAATCCTCTGTCAGATAAAATAATTAAACTAACACCTTGTTCAATTGCTGTTTTTGCTTCTTGCAAAACGGTTTGTAAACTTGCTTCTAAATCTTCTTCAAATAATGTATCAATTGTTTTCGTTACAAAGTCTGAAACGACATTTTTTCTTAACAACTCTAATTGTCCATTTGATAAAACTGGTGAATCTAGTTGGATTCGCTGACAATTTGTTTCATCTGGATGAAGCAGATTTCGTTCTGCACCTAACCATGAAAGTGTCGATGTTACCATCTGCTCACGAATAGCGTCGATCGGAGGATTCGTAACTTGGGCAAATAATTGTTTAAAATAATTAAACAACGATTGCGGCTTATCTGATAATACAGCAAGCGGTGTATCATTTCCCATCGACCCGATTGGATCTTTACCTTCCGTCACAACCGGCATAAGATTTTTTTGTACATCTTCATATGTGTATCCAAATGCCTTTTGGCGTGTTAATAAATCAGATAATGTTTCTTCTGTTTCTTCACTTGGCTGTTGTAAGCGAATAACGTTTTCATCCAGCCATTTTTGATACGGTTGTTCTGAAACAATTTGTCCTTTTAACTCTTCATCGGAAACAATGCGTCCTTCTTCTAAATCAATTAATAGCATCTTTCCTGGACTTAAACGATCTTTATATAAAACATTTTCTTCTTCTACTGGTATAACTCCTACTTCAGAAGAGAAAATAATATAGTCATCTTTTGTCACATAATAGCGAGCTGGTCTTAATCCGTTGCGGTCTAAAATAGCACCAATTTGTTTTCCATCTGTAAAGGAAATGGCCATTGGTCCATCCCACGGCTCCATTAAGCTGCTGTGATATTCATAAAACGCTTTTTTCTCTTTTGAGATATGCGGATTTTCTGTCCATGGTTCTGGAATTAACATCATTGCTGCATGTGCTGGCTTTCTACCAGATAGAATAAAAAATTCTAATGCATTATCAAAAACAGACGAGTCACTTCCATTCGCATCTAAGATAGGCAATACTTTTTGTAAATCATCACCAAATGCTTCGGATACAAATTGCTGCTCTCTTGCTTTCATCCAATTAAAATTGCCGCGAAGTGTGTTAATTTCTCCATTATGGATAATATAACGGTTTGGATGCGCTCTTTCCCAGCTTGGAAATGTATTTGTACTAAAACGGGAATGCACTAAAGCAAAAGCCGAAGTAAATTCTGGATCTTGAACATCTAAATAAAAGGTACCAACTTGTTCTGATGTTAATAGTCCTTTATATACAATCGTACTGCTTGAAAGACTGGCAAAGTAGAAATCTCTTCCTTCTATTTTACCCCAGTTTTCTGCTAATTTGCGGATAATATACAATTTGCGTTCAAATGCTAATGCATCTTTGCTGTCAACATTGGCTTTAATAAACACTTGGCGGACAACCGGACAGCTTTCCTGTGCGACTTTTCCGATTTTTCTGAAATCAGTAGGAACTGTTCTCCAGCCTAAAAGTTCTTGTCCTTCCGCTGCGATATACTCGTTAATCTTTTCTTCAATTTTTTCTCTATGTTGATCCTTTTGAGAGAAGAAGATCATTCCAACACCGTATTGTCCTTTTTCCGGCAATGAAAATTCTGAAATTTCTTTTCGAAAAAAACGATCTGGAATTTGAACCATTAAACCAGCTCCATCACCAGTTAATGGATCACTACCTTGCCCACCACGATGATCTAATTTACATAGCATGCTTAAACCTTTTGTCACAATGTCATGTGTTGCTGTTCCTTTAATATGAGCGTATAAACCGATACCACATGCATCATGTTCAAATTCAGGTCGATAAAGACCTTGTGCTTTTTCCATTTGGTTGTACGTCATTTCAACCACCCCTGTCAGATTTTCTAACAACTTTTTTAGTTCAGATAACCCAATTATACTATGCAAATTCATATATACAATATATTATTTGGATAGAAGTAATCTAATTTTGATATGAATGGAGAGGATTACAAAAAAATGGAACTTAGACAACTAAAATATTTTATCGAAGTTGCAGAAAGAGAACATGTTTCAGAAGCTGCTGAACATTTACATGTGGCCCAATCGGCAATAAGCAGACAAATTGCCAATTTAGAAGACGAACTAGGTGTTCAACTTTTTGAAAGAGAAGGCAGAAATGTTAAATTAACCTCAATTGGAAAAACCTTTTTAAACCATGCGTTAGCTATTATCAAGGCAGTTGATCTTGCAATCGAACAAGTAGACGCCTATTTAGATCCAGATAGAGGATCTATCAAAATTGGCTTTCCAACTAGTTTAGCAAGTCATTTGCTGCCAACTGTTCTATCTGCATTTAAAGAAAAACATCCTCATATTGCTTTTCAATTAAGACAAGGCTCTTACAGTTTTCTAATTGAAGCAGTCAAAAATCGGGAGATTGATCTTGCATTCTTAGGTCCAGTACCAACAGATGATTTCACAATTGAAGGAAATATCCTGTTTATCGAACGGATACTAGCATTAATACCTAGTAATCATATTTTATCAGAAAGACGAAGTTTACGCATACGTGATTTAAGAAATGATCCTTTTGTTCTGTTCCCGAAAGGCTATATTTTACAAAAAATTGCGATTGATGCATGTAAACAAGAGGGCTTTTTGCCTAATATAAGCTCAGAAGGAGAAGATTTAGATGCCATTAAAGGCTTAGTATCTGCGGGAATGGGCGTGACTCTGCTTCCAGAGAGTACATTCTATGATACTGTTCCTAAATTTACAGTGAAGATTCCAATAGAAGATCCTGTTATTAACCGAACAGTAGGTATTATTATTCCGAAAAATCGAGAACTGCCTCCTTCCGTGCAAACATTTTATAAATTTGTCATTGACTTCTTTTCTATATTAGAAAAGTATCAATAATACTAGAAAAGCGGAAGCGTCTTGGTCAGCCCCTAAGCTGAACACCTATCGGACTTCAGAAAATTTCAGCTTTCTTACCATATAAAAAGGATGTCTAGTTAATAGACATCCTCAAATTTCGTGTCATTTTAAAGATAGCATTTTGTCATCTGCAATCACTTCTTGCACGAGTGAATGAAAAATCGATAATGCGTGGTCAATTGGTTCTTGTGTTGTTAAATCCACACCTGTTCTTTTTAATAATTCTAAAGGGAACTCCGAACTTCCGCTTTTTAGAAATTGTAAATATTCCAGTCTATCTTTCTCGTTCCCCAACAGCAATTTATCCGCAATTGTAATCGCTGCTGCAAAACCGGTTGCGTATTTATAGACATAAAAAGGACGATAAAAATGAGGTATTCTTGACCAGCCATATTTCACTTCTTCTTCGACCACAAGGTCATCGCCATTATATGCTTTAAATAGCTCTTCATACGTTTTATTAAACAGATCAAGTGTTAATGCTTCCCCTGATTCTGCTTTTTCATGTACAGTTTTTTCAAATTCACTAAACATTACTTGAGTAAAAAAAGTGCCTTTAAAACTATCAATAAAATGGTTTAACAAATGCTCTCTTTTGTTAGCATCTGTTTCCACCTTTAATAAATAACGAATCAACAACACTTCATTTACCGTAGAGGCCACCTCTGCTACAAAGATACTATAGCCTGCTGTGATCTGCGGTTGATATTTACTGCTGTAATAAGAATGCATCGCATGGCCGCATTCATGTGCTAATGTAAATAAACTGTCTAAATCGTCACGATGGTTTAATAAAATAAATGGATGCACACCATATAAGCCTAAATTATACGCGCCAGACCGTTTCCCCGGTGTTTCCCGAACATCTAAATAGCGTTTCTCCTTAAATGATTTTAATATTTTTATATAATCTTCACCGAGCGGTTTTAACGCTTCCATCATCATATCGTAGGCTTTATCATAAGCTATCTTTTCCTTTGCAGCGTCTTTCACCAATGGTACACTTAAATCATATGGACGGAGCTCGTCTAACCCTAACTTATTTTTACGGTATTGCATATATTCATTCATATACGGTAAATTTTTTCTTGTTGCGGCAATAAGATTTTCATACACTTCTTTTGGAATTCTGTCAGAAAACAAGCTTTTTTCTAAAGCAGACGGATAATTTCTTATTTTTGACGTTTTCACATTATTTTTTACTGCCGAAGCAAATGTAGTAGCAATTGTATTTTTTAGCGTAATATACGGTTGATAGTAGGCTTTATATGCCTCTTTCCTTTTTTCTCTATCATCATTTTCCATCAGTTTTGCATACATTCCTCTTGTAAGCTCCACCATTTGTCCTTCTTCATTCGTAACAGTACCAAATTTTATATCAGCATTATTGATCATGCCAAATATTTGGCTTGGAACGGATAATGATTCTCCAAGCGCAGCAAGTATTTCTTCTTTTTCTTTGCTTAACACATGTTTTTTATAAGAGAATGACTCCAACAAGTTTTTTTCAAAATATTGTAATTCTTTCACTTCTTTTATGTATTGTTTTAATACTTCTTCTTCCATACTTAATAAAAAAGGCATAAAAAATGATGTAGCACTACTCCATTTTTGTCCAAGCTGTCTCGCTTTATCCAACAGCTTTTGCGCATGAGTATTTCTTGTATCTTGATCTAACAATAGCATACTATAACAATATAATTTTTTGTAAATAGCTCCAATTTCTTCTGCAAGTTTTAAATAGGAAAACAGTTTAGCTGCATCTGTTATTTGATCATTATATTGGCCAATTTCGATAATTTTTTCTTCTACTAGCTTATAATCTCCTTCCCACAATGTTTCATTTTCATATATATCCTGCAAATTCCATTTTTCCTGTTCCAATACCTCTTGTCGATTTTTATAACTTACCATTACTACTCCTCCTTTAATAGAACCATCATTTCCTTTAAAAAAATGATCATCCATTAAACAAATACTTTTAATAATTGCTTTTTATATAATATTCGAATAATGTGCAAAATATATTTGCTAACTTTTTTCGGAAAAAAGCGTTTTTGATATAATTTATAATAAGCTTTTTTTAAATCACTCCATTGGGTACATTTTTTCACTTGTCTAAAACGAGCTAAATCAATGATTTTAATCTCATTTCTTTTTGTTAAAATAATATTTTTTAAATGAATATCCGAAGGGTTCAACCCTTTTTGCTTCGATAATAAAATAGCTTTATCAGCCTCTTTTATATGCGGTTCTGTAATAATAATGCCTTCTATTAAACAATCAAATAATGTTTTCCCTTTTATATAATCAATTACGATATAATTTTCACCGATCTCGTGAATTTGAGGAAAAAAAGGGATGCCTTTGACTGTTTCATATATCTCTCCCTCTGTTTTAGCTAAGTGTTTATATTTATTAAAAAACACTTTGATTACCAAATCAGTATGTTTGATTTTAAATACGAAGGCACTTCTCCCTTTGCCGATTAGTTCTAAGTCTTTATGTTTTTTTGCCTCTGCATACTTTTTATTAAAAAAATGGTAGTAAATTGTTTGTGCAAGAACATCATATTTTTTCAAAGGACCTGTCTCCCTTATAGATTTTTATTACTAACTGATAAGGATAAACTATATTATTCTAAGATCTAAACAATTTTACAGATTCCCCACCGCAAGAATTCGATTAGTTTTTGTCTCAATAATGTTATATTATGCTGTTTCTACCTTTACGGTGAAATGCGAGTTAATGTTAGATAAAATGAAAGTACTGTCATCTTAGTCGAATGATCAAAGTTAGTCAATTAATTTAATTTTTTTATAACATTTGTTGTGTTCTATCTAAGAATATGCTATATTTATTTTTGCGATGAGCTCTATTGAATAAGTCAATAAACATGAAAGTGCAATGTGGAGCACTGTTTATTGCCTCAATACGTAAAAAGACACCAATTAAATTGGTGTCTTTTTTATTGTTTTTTACGATAGAAGGCTGGCAACCTATTCTGATTATGAATATTATACGAATACTATTAATTTTAGTAGTTATTATTAAATGGTTTGAATAAGATTTATGATGCCAATAACTCATTTAATTCATTGGAAAGGCGCATAAATTCTTTTTTGTCACCTTTAATGAGTGTAGCATCAATTTGTTTCTCAATAGTTGTTTTACGGAACTCATAAAGGGCTTTTTCTAATACCATTTCAGCAAATAAAGAATCCATTACATTTCCTACAGACTGTTGTGGAGCATTTAATAAATACTTTTCCATTTGAATCAACCCCTTTTCTTTTTTATAGTATAACAATAATTTTCTGATAATTCAAATACTTTTTCACAGAAATTATTCCCTTTATTGATTTTTTCTGTTTTTTATTTTCATACTAATATTTACGGATAGTGATATATTCATTTATAATGAGGGTGATTTCGAATAGAACGTAGATTGCGAGGAGATACTAAATGGCTTATAAAATGATTGTTTTAGATATGGACGATACGTTATTACAAGATGATCACACTATATCAGAAGTAACCAAAAAAGCGTTGATGGATGCACAGGAATTAGGTGTAAAAGTAGTGCTTGCTTCCGGCAGACCTACTTTTGCAATCGTACAAAGTGCAATAGATTTAGATTTAGCTAAATATGGAAGTTTTATCTTATCGTTTAATGGTGCAAAAATAACCAATTGTCATACAAATGAAGAGATGTTTAGCAGCACTCTTCCCCCCGAAACAGTTCATAACCTTTTTGAAATAAGTAAAAGGGAAAATGTGTGGATCCATACGTATGTAGGCGACAGCATTGTAACAGAAGAAAATAATCCTTTTACAGAAATTGAGTCTCAATTAACTGGACTTCCTATTACGCAAGTATCAAACTTTGTAGAAAGTATTCAAGAACCAGTAGTAAAAGTATTAATGGTAAAAGAAGAAGAACATTTAAAAAAGGTGGAAAGTTTACTACAAGACGAATTACAACATAAACTAAGTGTTATGCGCTCAAAGCCGTATTTTCTGGAATTCACCGAAAAGGGAGTTACGAAAGGAACAAGTCTTGAGTTATTAATTAATAAATTAGGGATTACTCGCGACGAAGTAATCGCTATTGGAGACAGCTATAATGACTTAGCCATGATTGAATTTGCTGGACTTGGTGTTGCAATGGGCAATGCTCCAGAAGATATAAAAAAAATCGCTGACTATACAACAGATACTAACAATAATGACGGTGTAGCAAAAGTAGTCGAAAAATTTATTTTAACTCAAAATGCATCAAAATAAAAAAGAAAAGCGGAAGCGCCTTGTTCAGCTCTGAAGAAAAATGTTCATTTGACTCAGAAAGTGCTTTTTACTTTCAGAGGCAAAGGGTTATTTTTCACAAGAGCTAGGAGCTGGAGCTAGACACTCGTCTAAGTTGAAAATTTTATACTTTCTTATCTATTAAAAAAGAGGCAATCTGCAGATTGCCTCTTTCATACTATTATTGTTTCCTGTTAAACGAAGTGTTTTAAACTTCTACAGTCCAGCTAAATGGATCTTCTTCTTTCCCATTTTGGATATTTGTAATAGTATCATATAATTTCTTAGCAAGTTCTCCAGTTTCTCCATTATTTACAACAATCACGTTTTCATTCCAGAAGAATTCACCAATAGGAGATATAACAGCAGCAGTACCTGTTCCAAATGCTTCTTCTAATTCTCCGTTTTTATGTGCTTCGAAAATTTCTTCCACTGTAATTTTTCTTTCTGCAACAGGAATATTCCAATGTTTTAATAATTCGATAATACTTCTTCTTGTTACACCCTCTAAAATACTGCCATTTAAAATAGGTGTAACAATTTCTCCGTTGATTTTAAAGAAAACATTCATTGCCCCTACTTCTTCAATGTATTTTTTCTCTACACCGTCTAGCCATAAAACTTGGGAATATCCTTTTTCTGAAGCAATTTGTTGAGCTTTTAAACTCGCTGCATAGTTTCCAGCTGTTTTGGCAGAACCAGTTCCCCCAGAAACTGCACGAACATATTCATTTTCAACAAATATTTTAACTGGTTTAACTCCTTCTTTATAATAAGAACCTACTGGAGATAGAATAATCATAAATTTATAACTTGTAGAGGCTGCAACCCCTAAGTATGGCTGAGTAGAAATGATAAATGGTCTTATGTAAAGTGAAGTTCCTTCTCCTGTTGGAATCCAGTCTTTATCCACATTAATTAATTGTTTAAGTGCTGTTAATGCAAACTCTTCATCAATTTCCGGAATACATAAACGATCATTTGATTTGTTCAAACGCTCCATATTTTTGTCCGGTCTAAATAATAATACTTTTCCTTCTTTTGTTAAATAAGCTTTTAATCCTTCAAAAACTGTTTGACCATAGTGGAAAATAACAGAAGCAGGATCTAAAGAAATTGGCTGATATGGAAGAATTTGTGCATTATGCCATCCTTGATCTACTGAATAATCCATCATAAACATATGATCGGTAAAATTTTTACCAAATTCCAAATTAGCAGGATCTGGTTTTGTTTTTTTTTCTGAAGCTAATGTTACGGTAATAGTTTGTTCACTCACGTTGATTTCTCCTTATATTCATATTATTTTTCTATTTATTATAACGCAACTTTGAAAAAGATGAAGGAAAATTTCATGATCTTTTGAAAAAGATGATCGAAGTGCCAATATTTATTTTATCCTAATTTTTTTATGAAATAAAATATATCCATAATCCTTCATACACTAGATCATTCCATTTTATATTTCGCTATTCGAAGCAAAAATCCTTTTTTAAACAAAGCTACCCTGAAAAGAAGTTCCGCAGCGTGAATACACTACGCTTTCCGCGGGCGAGCGCAGGAGTCTTCGTGTATTCACGCTGCTCTGCGCTATAAATGTGGAGACTGCTTCTTTCCATGTGCCATGGTGCAAATTTTGTTGCATAGGTGTCTACCCTGTAAATAAGCACTGTTAAAAGGGCTTTTCTGAAACTTATCGCTCGCTGAGTGAGCGAGGAGGCTTATAAGTTAATTCACGGAAAGCGAGTGGATTCCCTGACCATTTATAAATCAACAATGAAATATAACAGAGCGTTAAACAAAAAAAAGACTTACAATACGTAAAAAATTGATTACGAATGCAGTCTTTTTTTACAATACAATTTTCTAGTTCCAGCTTTTCGTGTTTTCCAACAATTCATCTATTTCTATTATGATAAAATCCCAATTAATACGGCTGTTTCCTATCTCAACTGTCGCTTGTAATATTTCATCAATATCGGCTGTTACTAAATGCATATGAAGCCTCCTTTAGTGCTTTGTCATGCATAGCAAAACCATTTAAAGCGCTTTTCTCTTTCATTAATGTCAGTATAACAGTTAAATGAAGGGGATTACAATAATAACGAGATTACATATTCGTAACATTATGATTGCATTTATAGATCAAAATGGAAACCATATTACTCTACATAGTCTAAAATTCCCTAAGCATGATTTACAGTTTTTCTTTTGTTATACTAAAAAAAAGGAAACACTTATGCCTACATTAAAATATGGTTATCCTTTTAAAAAGGAGGAGTTAAAAAAGTGAAAACATGGATAAAGCTTTTCTTTTTTGTTTTTATCGTGTATGCATGTTATCAATATATACAAGGGAAAAATGGTTCAGTTTCCTTTTCAAATACAATAGATCGTCTAAAAACGGAAGTGAATCAAGATTCTATTACTTCTTTTTATCATGATGTACAAGAGGAATGGAGTAAGGCAAAAACACTTTTTCAAGAAGCACAGAATACATTGCCAGATTGGAATGTTGAAAAAGAACAAAAAAAACTGGAACAGCCAAATTTAACAGCACCAACCAAACATACTTTTTCCATCTATAATATTCAAATTGGGGATAAAAAAGCATCTGTAGAAAATCAATTAGGCGAAGCGAAACGTCATAGTAGAAATGAATACGGAATTGATTGGTATGTATATCACCAAAACTATCAACATTATGTAATGGTTGCATATGATGAACAGCAATCTGTAACAGCGTTATATACGAATCAGGATCTAATCGCTTCGAAAATAGGAATTCAAAAAGGTACGAGTAAAAGTTCCGTATTAAAAACGTTAGGAAAGCCCTTAACCGAATTACAAAAGGGATTTGTTTATTATAAGCTTCCTGCTGATCGAGATTATGAAATGTTTTTATTAGATAAGGAATATGTTACCGTGTTTTTTGATAAAGAAGAAGCTAACACTGTTACGGCTATGCAAATAATTGCTGAAGGACTGGAAGAAAAACGAAATGATTTTTATACAAAAAGCTCGTCTGATTTACAAGTCGGTTTTGAGTACCAATTGTTTGATTTAACCAATGCCAGCAGAGTAAATAATGGATTATCACCATTAAAATGGGATGACCATGTGAAAGAAACAGCCCGTAAGCATAGTAAAGATATGGCCGTAAACAACTATTTTGATCATACTAATTTAGAAGAAGAATCTCCATTTGACCGCATGCTTGAAGATGGCATCCGATACCATACAGCTGGTGAAAACCTTGCTTACGGACAATACAGCAGTATATTTGCTCATGAAGGCTTAATGAATTCACCTGGCCATCGGAAAAATATTTTACAAAAAAGTTTTAACTATTTAGGAATTGGTGTCGCATTTAACGCTAATTCTCAACCATACTACACAGAGAATTTTTATTCACCTTAATAAGAAATGCGGAAGCGCCTTGCTCAGCCCCGAAGAAAAATGTTCTCTTGACTCAAAAGTGTCTTTTACTTTTAGAGTCAAGAGGTTATCTTTCACAGGGGCTAGGCGCTGGCCGATTAAGAACGCCACGTCCTGTGGCAACATCGGCACTTGTACATCCTGTACGTCGAAGCTGGATCGAGAAAAAGCGGAAGCGCCCGTATAAAGACTCGTACTAATTGTACGTCACTATACGAGCGCTAATTTTTCCTGTTCTTCAATTAAACAAGCATATTTCCGATAACCCATAATAACACAAAACTTAATAATATCGATATATTCGCAGCGGTCCCAACAAAACGCTGATTATATTTGAATTCTATACTATATGGTAAAGCAGCAGATGCCATTGGAAGTATAAGGGCAATTAGTACAGTATAACGAAACATATCTTCTACAGGCAATAAATAAAAGCCTAAAACACCTACTATAAGTCCTACTCCATATCTTAATCCTAATACTTTTCCAATCCCTCTCCAATAACTTTTCTCAAAGGAAAAATTCAAATAAATTCCTAATAATAATAAGGATAATGACATATTTGCTTTTCCAATAATCCCCGCAACTTCAACAGCTGTATCAGGTAAGTGCAGCCCACTTAAATTAACAATAAATATAATAAAATATGTCATTAAAGGAATAGATTTCCTCAGTTTGTTAACAATATGCTTAAAATCTAAAACTTCCCCTTCTTTTGAATAATAGCTGCCAATTAAATAATTTAAACCAAATATGATAAAAGCATTTCCTACATCAAACATGCCAAAATACTTAAGCCCTGCTTGTCCCCAAATTCCTTCCACTAATGGAAATGCAAATAATCCAATATTAAATCCAGGAATAAGCATGCTAAGCATCCCTTTATCATGTCTTGTTTCTTTTCTAAATAAATATAATCCGATAACAGCAACGAGCATGCCATACAAAAGCCCTAATATGACTAACATAATCAATGAGAGTTCCATTTTAATATTATGAAAGGTATAAATGATTAGACAAGGTAATGTAATATTAAAAATAACTCGAGCAATTGCTTCCCCATCTTTTTCTTTTAATATATTCCATCTTTTAAAACAATAGCCTAAACCAATAATAATAATGGAATATAAAAACTGTATATTTAAACTGTCCATTTTGCATAACTCCCAACATATGTTCACTCCACAAAACACAAGACATAATCCTACTCTATTATAGAGAATATGCACAGCTGCTGTAAATGAGGATATGAAAAAAATCTTAGTTGAGATCAGCAATAAAAAGCTTTTGATTCTCTTTAAGGTTATCTTTTATTTCCACTCTTTTCGTATAGATTACTGTTATTTACCCCGCAGCCTGAATACACTTCGCTTTCCGGACGAGTGCCGAGCCTCCTCGTCGCTATGCTCCTGTGGGGTCTCGTCTTTCTCGCTTTTTCCGCAGGAGTCTACGTGTATTCAGGCTGCTCAGTGCTTCATCCATGTTTATTATTTTATTCAATAACAACAAACTTTTAAAAAACAGCCTTTATTTTAAAATACCATTATTGATTATCAAAAGGTCAGGGAATGCACTCCCTTTCCATGGACATACTTTCAAGCCTCCTCGCTCGTTTCTCTGCGGGTCTAGTTCAACCCGTTTTTCCGCAGGAGTCTTACAGATTCTCTTCCTATAAACAACATTATCGTTTAACAGAGTTTATTTTAAAAGTAATATCATTTGGATGCGTAAAATTTTTTGTTTATAAAATAAATGAAGCCTGAAAAAGAAGTCACCCATAACATATACTTTATGGGATAGACTTTTTTCGAGCCTCATTTTATTTCTTCATTTAATTTAATGGTAATTCATTACCGGTTCCCTATAGATTCAGCGTGCTGAATCTATTTACCTTAATCCTCGTATACAACCGCACCTGCAATAATCGTTTGTTTTATTTTCCCTCTAAACTCTCTGCCAACATAAGGACTTTGTTTATTCCGATATAATAAATCTTCCTTATTTAAAATAAACGCTTCTTCTAAATCAACCAATACGAAATCAGCGTCCTTGTTTACAAAAATGCTGCCTTTCTGCTCTTCTAATCCAAATCGTTTTGCAGGATTTAAAGAAAATACATTCGCTAATTGAGGAAGAGATACTTGTCTTTTCCAGTATCCTTCTTCTAATAAAATATTAAAGGTAGATTGGCAGCCAGAAATTCCACCCCATGCTTCTAAAAAGCTCCCTTCCTTCATAAAAGCTGGTGATGGGGAGTGATCCGAAGCAATCGTATCAATTTCACCATTTTTTACTGCTTCCCACAATGCTTCTATTTCCGTTTGATCCCGTAATGGCGGAGCACATTTAGCAACCGCACCTAATGATTCTAAGTCCTCGATTGTTAATGATAAATAATGTGGACATGTTTCTACTGTCACGTCAATCCCTTTTTGTTTAGCAGCTAAAATCGGTTCTAACACTTTAGTACTGCTTATATGTACAATATGCAGTTTACATTTCGTTGCTTCTGCATACGCAAGAATTCTTTGCACAGCTTCCACTTCTGAATAGATGGGCCTTGAAGAAGAAAAAGATGCAGCTCGATTATCGTTTGCTTCCGCTGTTAATTTTCCTAAATGGGACGTAATCACGTCACTTTCTGCATGGACAGCTAATATGCCATCGAATGCCGCAATTTTCTCCATTGCTGTATAAAGGGTTTGATCATCGGAGCTTTTAAAATCTTCAATTCCACTGTTTGACATAAATGCTTTAAATCCAATAACACCTGATTGCATTAACGCTTCTAAGTCATCTGCATTACCAGGTACTACCCCTCCCCACAATCGATAATCAACGATTGATTTTTCTTCTGCGATTGTATTTTTTAGCTCAAATGCACTTTTTGTCGTCGTAGGTGGATGACTGTTTAATGGCATATCAAAAAAAAGAGTAACACCACCGGCTGCGAGACTTTTGCTGCCCGTTTCAAATCCTTCCCATTCTGTTCTCCCAGGTTCATTAAAATGAACATGGGAATCTATCAAACCTGGAAATATATGTAATCCCGTGGCATCAATCGTTTGTTTCGCCTCTATTTCATCTGGAAGTTCAGATAAAGTGACAATTTTCCCATTTAATACCCCGATATCTTCTTTTACAACTTCCTTTTCTTTTACTACAGATCCATTTCGAATAATTAAATCATATTTTTCCATAAAAAGCTCCCTTCCTTTTTGCCTATTGTTAACACGTTTGTATGAAATAAATTAAGAACGTTTCATTTAAAATGATAAAAATATAAACTTGTCCCATTTCCTTTCAAAAACACATCGTCAGCTGCCGCGATATGTCTGGTATCCCCAAGCAGAGAGAAGCAGCGGAATATGGTAATGTTTTTCTTCACTCCTTGCATAAAAACGGATCGGAATGGTTTTTAGAAATGGTTGTTTTTGTTCATCATTCGAAAACTTTTGATAATAATCTTCAATCAAAAAAAGCAATTCATACTCTCCTGTTTCAACTGTTTCCAATAAAACCGTATCCACTCTGCCGTCATCGTTTGTTTTGCCTTCTGCTATAAAGACTTTTTTATTATCTCCTTCCCATTTCCATAGTTCCACTTTAATATCGCTTGCTGGTTTTCCATTTACTAAATCAAGAATATGTGTTGTAATCCCTGTTTTCATTTGAATCTCCTATTCTATTAATATCATACAATTGTATACAATGGTAATGCTAACTATTTATTAAGATTGTTTTCAAATAAGTGACAAATTAGAAGCAATCCAACGAAAAGATTCGTGTCTTTCAATTCATACCTTTTTGAACATCCTATTTAAGAAATCGTTTCTGTTTTTTCAATAATTAGATCCTGCAACCGGAATAATACAATCTTCTGAATTTGAGCTAAAGCTGTTTGAAATTCTTGGTCCGGCTCTTGATTTAATCTTGTTTCCATTTCACTGTAAATGGAGTCTTTTGTATGCCCTTTTACTGCTAAAATAAATGGAAAACTAAATTTATCTAAATAAGCTTTATTTAAATTTGCAAAATTGTTATACTCTTCTTCCGTTAATGTATCTAGGCCTGCTCCCTTTTGTTCTTTCACGGAAGACTCTGTCATTTGGATTCGACCAGCTAAGTCAGGATGTGCACGAATTAAATCTAACTGATCTTCCTTTGCTGCTTCTTTCACAACATTTACCATTGTATCGTACAAAGCTTCGAAATTATTAAATGGTTTAAAACCCCAAGATTTTTTGGCAATCCAAGGGGTATGTTCGAATACCCATCCTATCTCTTTAATAAACTCCGTTTGATCCATCTTATTTATTTGTTCTAATGTATACAATACGCCACTTCCATTCCAATATGTTATTTTTCTTGTCTATTTTTCTTCGAGTAAATCCACTGCCCGTAGAATTCCTTCATATCCTGTACAACGGCATAAATTTCCTGATAAAGCTTGCAAAACTTCTTCACGGCTTGGTTTGTTTTTTTCATCTATTAATGTTTTTAAAGCCATAATCATACCAGGTGTACAATATCCGCATTGTAGGGCACCTCCTTTTAAAAACGCTTCTTGAATAGGATGAAGTGTTTCGGTTGAAACACTTTCAATCGTTTGGATAACTGCTTCTTCTAACTGATAAGCCATGACAAGACAGCTATTCACTAATTTACCATTCATAATTACAGAACAAGCCCCGCATCTTCCCACTTCACAGGAGACTTTTGTACCGGTTAATTGTAATTCCATCCTTAGTATATCTACTAATCTATAAGTTGGAGGGACATGTAATTCCTCTAACACACCGTTAATTTTCACCCGCACTGTTTTCGTTACTGAATTTTTCGTTTCCATCCATTTCCCTCCGCTCTACACTATAAACGTTTGGTTTGTTCTTTCGTAAACAAATGATTGGAAACAATATCCAACAGCTCTTCTGAATGAATTGGTAACTTATTAACCCAATGTCCTGTTGCATCATGAATGGCTGCAACGATTGCCGGGGCGACTGCTACAGAGCCTATTTCACCAACTCCTCTAGGTCCATATTCATCTCCATCTACAAGTGATTCGATTGCAATCACATTTGTTTCTGTTGGAATATCTACTATAGTTGGAACCAAATACGAGTCAAGATTTTCTGTCATATAACGACCGTTTTCCATTGTAGCATCTTCAAACAATGTAAAACCTAGCGCCATATTGGCGCCGCCTTCTATTTGTCCTAAGTAGCCCATCGGATTAACAATTGGTCCTGCAGAGATGACATGATCCATTTTTGTCACATTTACTCTTCCCGTTAATATATCTACTTCAACTGCAGTTGCAACACCAGCAAAGGAATATAAAAAATGTCCTCCGTCAATACTGGTTGGGGTGGTTGGAAAGTGATAATCCGCCGCAACAACTGGCAATTCATCTAAAGTAAGCGCTAATTCTTTGTAGGAAAGCACCATTTTTTGTTCTGATTCACTATTTTTTTTATACCAAACACCCCCAACACCGACAGATAAATCTTCTTTATTAACATTTTTAATACTGGAAACATCCTGCAATACTTTTTCAATCCATGCTCCCTTTAATCGGCGAATTCCATGCCATGCCATATTTGTCGCTCTTGATGCAGTTGATGAACCTGAATGGGGAACTTTTGAGGTATCGCCAATTATAATGTCAATATCTTCAGAAGAACAATTAAATGCTTCTGTCATCATCATATCAATACTCGAAATTAATCCTTGACCACATTCCTCAAAACCGAATGCAACTTCTATTTTCCCTTCCTTATTTAAAGAAATTCTTGCTCCTGACGGGTCTGATCTATTATATCCGAGACCTCCTCCATGCATCGTAATACTATATCCTGTTCCGTATAACTTCCATGGATTAGATGCAGCAGTTTCTTTCTTTAATACAGATGATTGTAGGATTTTTTCGAGAACTTGTTTGGCACCATCAGTTGGCGCAATTAATTGGTTTACGGGGCCAAGATCTTTTGTTCCGCGAATATTTTTTAAACGAATTTCACTGCTGAGCAGGTTCATTTTTTCCGCTAATCGCTCTATTTGTGTTTCCAGCGCAAAGGTGATTTGATTACCGCCAAAACCTCGGAATTCCCCTGAAACACCGTTATTTGTATAAACGGAATAACCTTCCACATCTACAATATCTATCATATAAGGGCCAGTGCTATGTTCAACGGCAAAATCTAATACAGCAGGACCTAACGTGGCATACGCTCCAGTATCCGCAATAATTTTCACCTTATGTGCAAGTAATTTTCCATCTTGATCGACGCCTGTTTTCATTGTAATCTTCATTGGATGTCTTTTTAATCCTGCTTTGATGGAAGTTCTTCTGGATTGATGAATTTTCACTGGCTTTCCAGTTTTTAACGCTAATAAACATATATATGGCTGAATGTTTAATTCATCTTTCCCGCCAAATGAACCTCCTATAGGACTTGAAATAACGCGAATATTGTCTGCATCCATATTTAAAATTCTTGCCAATTGCATTTGATCTTTAAAGCCATGCTGGGTAGGTGCGTATAATGTGATTCCTCCATTTTCTTCGGGGATCGCCACGCCTCCTTCTGTTTCCATATAAGCATGCATTTGCCTTGGCGTGTCATACGTTTCCTCGACAATACATGTACATTTTGAAAATGCTGCTTCTATATCTTCCCCTTTTTGATAAGTGGCTTTATGAAGCAAGTTACCATTTTCATGCAGCTTACTTGTTGTATCTAATAAGCTTTCTTCCGGGTCGGTGATAGGTGTTAACGGCGTATATTCAACTTTAATAAGAGAGGCTGCTTTTTCTGCCACTTCCTTTGAAACGGCTGCTATTGCAGCAATAGCATCTCCAACATATCTCACTTTCTTGTCACAAAGTACTGGTTGATCCGGAATGATGATGCCAAAACCATTTAATCCCGGAACATCTTTATGAGTAATAACTGAAAATACACCAGGCAAAACTTCAGCCTCTGTTGTATCGATAGAAAGAATGGTTGCAAACGGATATTCACTTCGCAAAACAGTTGCGTAAAGCATATCAGGAAATGCCATATCGGTTAAATACTTTAACTCACCAGTTACTTTTCCTTTACCATCTCTTCTTATTTTCCATCGCGAGCCAGCACCCTCTTTCGTTAATACCAACTAACCTCGCCCCCTTTTTTCCTAATCATCAATCTTGATTAAAAATTGATTTACATTGTGCAAAAAAAATATTGGCTGCTACTTTTCTGCGGTATCGCTCTGTGACAAAAGGATCTGAATAAGAAACAAACCCATTTTCTATTGCTTGATAAATGGGGGCAAAATCTAAGTTTCCAGTATTTCTATGAAGCAGCATTTTTTCAGCAGACTCTAACCTAACAGGTTGATGAGCTCCACCACCAATTGCTAGTCTTGCTTCTTCTATTTTTGCATTTGCCTTTTTTATATATCCAGAAACCGATATAATTGCAGCAGTAAAACTTTCTCTTCTCCCAAGTTTTTGAAAAAAATAATGAACCCCTTCCTTTTGTGTTTGTATCGGAATACGTATTGTTGTAATTAGTTCTAAAATGTTTGCTTCTTTTTTTGTTTGCAGCCATTCTTTAATAGAAACCACATACTGTTTTTCACCGTTATAAATATTTAATTGGGCATCTAATACTAATAACGCAGGAATGGAATCGCCAACTTCACTACAAATATTTCCACCAATGGTTCCTCTGTTTCTAACTGCTGGAGCACCGATTTTGCTGCAAGCATCAGATAACACCTTGGCATGTTCCAGTACTAAAGAGTTCTTACAGCATTCTGCAAGGACAGTTGCTGCACCAATTTCTAAATATCGAACGCCCGCTTCTGAAATTTCCTTTATTCCTGCTAGTTCTATTATTTTCTCCATACTAATTAGATGAGAGGGTCGTTCTATTCCAGCTTCCCAATTCAACTGTAATAACGTGCCGCCTGAAATTAAGATGCTATTCGATTCGTATACCTTTTTGGCTTTAACGAGCGTTATCGGTATATCTACAATCGTTTGGTAGTAATCTGTTTCCATTATAGCCACCCCTCTCACCATTCAACTTTTCTATCATGAATGGAAGATATTTTTGATAATCTTCTTTTGTATCTATATCAGCAAAATTCAACTCATCTGAAAATTCAATTTTTTTACCTTGCAATAACCCTTTGGCGATTATTTTTTTCGCCCCAAAATCTCCTTTTATTTGTAATAATTCTCGAAATGTTTTTGCCGCAAAAATAATCGGAGGTTTTATCAGACCTTTATGACTGCTTGCAACATAATCATCATTTGCAGACATAGCTTGCATTTGTAGTGTATGAAGCATGGTTTCTTTAATAAACGGCTGATCCGCCAAGCAGACGATCACCTGTTCAGCATTCATTTCCATCGCTTTTGTTATCCCACATTTAAGGGAATATCCCAGCCCTTTTTTTGCTTCGCAACAAACTATTATTTCCCCTCTACCTCGTTTTAGTTCATTTATCAAATCTTTATTTAACCAATTTAAAGAATCGTTTTCGTTCACAATAACTAAAACATACTCTATTAATGACGACAATATTGTTCGTAACGCAATACTTCCAAGTGAAACATGATGAATAGGCAAGGACAGTTTTTTTTCTCCCATTCGACTGCTTTTTCCTGCTGCTAAGTAAATCGCAATCACAAACATTTCACCTTCTTTTTAGAGGATATTAAGAAAAGCGCAGGCCCCTTGCTAACCCCCGAAGATCTCAGGTTAACTAATTCCTTTTTGAATACACATTTTCATGCCGTTTTTTTATTTTTTTCTGCTATTAATTGTGCTACTATGCTGATAGCAATTTCATCTGGTCCTTCCGCGTTAATAGGTAAACCGATAGGAAAATGAAGCCAATCTGGTATCGTATTCGATAATAAAAGTCGCTGTGAACGTTTTTTTGAACCTAATAACCCTAAAAATCGCAGTTTTTTTGTTAATAAATAGTTCACTAATTCTTTATCCTTCGAAAAATTATGTGTCATAATAAGAACGTAATCTTCCTTTGATGGTTGAATTTTTTCCATTGCAACGATCGGATTGCCGATCATCACTTCATCAACACTCGGAAATTGCTGTTTATTGCATAAACCCGAACGCCAATCCGCTAATAAAATATGAAATCCAGCACCTTTTGCATACATGGTCAGTGGTTTTACATCGGGCCCTGCTCCATAAATGATTAAACGCGGCGGTGGAATAAATGCTTGTTTGTAAATATAACAATCTAATTGTTTATTATGTATCATTTTATTATTTTCATAGGGTGAGAAATCAATCCTATCCTTTAACTTCGTGCCAAATATTTCTCCAGTTTCAGTAATAAAAAGAGAATTAAGCAACTGAAAGTTTTGATCCAATACTTTTATATGGGAAACAGCTATTCTACCATCTAACAAATCCTTTAATTTGTGATAGTCATTTTTTACTGTAGCAGAAATACGTTCTAATAAAATATGAATACTACCATCACAGCCTACTCCCTGTCCCCATGATAAATCATCATCCGAACGAAGGTCATAGACTAAATGACATGAATTAACCGTGTTTGATTCCACCCTGGCCAGAATATCTTGCTCTACACAACCACCACTTAACAACCCCGTTTCTTCCCCATCTTCCGTAAAAAACATCATCGTTCCTTCTTTTCGATAAGCCGATCCCTCTACATGAATAATGGTTGCTACATAACTGCTACAATTACTATTTACGATAGATTGAATAACGGAGTAACTATCTGAAAACATTTCCGCACCTCCCATTATTTTCATCTTATCAACTAAACAAGTTTATTAGATTTTATGATGATTCATTCAATTAAATTGTAAAAATTCGAATTTTTTCCGAACTATCCGATGTTACAAAAGCTAACACAGGTTTTTATACAAATAATATATCGGATAGAAAAAAAAGTCACTGGGTTTATTATCTAATAAAAATAACATAAATTAGCTATTTTAAACAATTATTTTCACTTACATCATGCAGCATGATATAAAATATAACAACAAGTTATTTAAAGCAAGCTGTAACTTTGAGAACCCTTGCTCTTTACTTAAAGGGCTTTACCAAAAAAAAATGACACTAGCTTCCTTGAAGGTTTTTTCACCACAAAGAAAATAGTGTCACTATATTGTTCTACCATAGTACCTCTTTTTTGTTTTTTTCATGTTGTTTCATATAACGATAAATACAGAAAAGCACCCGCATCATTTGTTTTGTCTCATCGATTGTATTATTTCCAATGGTAGCTATTTGAATCCAATTGCGTTTTATTAAATACTTGCTTTCATATTGAAGAACATATCCTTGCAGCTTCATCATATCTCCAAGTAATTCTGTTGATAGGTCAGAATCTATTTGAACAGTAATAATCGTGAATGCTGCTTTTTTACTTTCAGTGATTACATGAAAGCCTTCTTCTATTAAAGATTCATAAACATATTGATACATTTTTTCCACTTGGAAAAACTTTTGTTCCGCTTTAATTTGAAGACTTTCTTCTAATGCCGAAACTAAGTGTGATGAATGAGAATATGGTACACTCTCTTTCTCCATATATTCTCCTAAATCAAGATAAGGAGGAAGTGAATGGCTGCTTTTAAGTTTATGATGATGAAAAACAAAGGATAAACCTGTTATGCTGCCAATCCCTTTTCCACTAACACCTGTAGCAAAATAAACATTTGTTAAATCAACAGGAATTGCTCCTATTGAACTAATGCCATCTACAATCAGTTTCATATGATTCTGCCTGCAATAAGTAGAAAGGTCGTCTATTGAGTTTAACATGCCCGTCGACGTTTCACAGTTTACGAACCAAATCCATTTAATATCCTCCGTAAGGGCCTCCTGTACTTCTTTTGCTGTAAACGATTGTCCCCATTCTTTTTTTATTGTATTAAAATGTAATTGAAATCTTTCTGCACGTGAAATTAATCTTTCTCCAAATTCACCATTGCTTAAAATAAGTCCTTTTTCGTTTAATAATTGAAGCTGTGAGGCAACACAATCATTTGCTAATGTGCCTGAACCTAATAATACTTGAACATGTTTGGCTGACGTTAGCTGACAAAGCTTTTGTTGAACATTTTTCATTTTGTTATAAAAAAGGTGGTCACGGTGGGAAATAACGTTATCAGTAAACGCCTGCATCACTTTTGAATTCACCTTAACTGGTCCTGGAAGGAAAGAAACTTCCTTTGTAAATAACTTGCTTTTTTGTTTAAACCATTCCGTTGTTACATACATCGGCTGATAGGCAGCAGTTTTCGTTCCAACAATGTGTGCAAACGGTGTAAATCCCATATGTTTGTATAATTTTAACTCATTTAATGTGCCGCTGATTACTGCAGCATCGTATTTGTTTTGCAGACAATATTTTAACAATAGTTGCATTAATCCAACAAATACTTTTGTTTTTCTATATTCTTTTTTTACAGATAATAATCTAACTTCACATAAATTTTCTGGTTTAATTGGTAAATAGGCAGATAGATCGCCAAGTTTTTTATCTAAAGAAAAAGGCCTTATATGATTAACACTTAACATGCCAATCACTTCATTATGTACTAATGCAATTAAATAAGTATTCTGCTTATGATAAGCATCTATTAACAATCTATCCTTATTTTCTTGATGCTGTGGAATTTCTTCCACAAATGTTTCATAATTTAATTGATGAATTTGTTCGATTTCATGCTGCAATGTTGCTATTTTAAATAAATAGGTTGGATTTATCCCCAATAGTTCCACCACCTAATAAATAATATATTCCATTACTTTTTGCATGTTTTTTCGTTAAGAGTGTAGAAATAATCTTTTTTCTATTTCTAAAAAATGATCGTTATACTGGCTTATTAATCGGAATAAATCCTTTCCAAGAAATATGATGAGACAAAAAAATCATCAACCATGTCAAGAGCGCTATGACAGTACATAACACGGTACCGTCTCTAAGAAGCAAAGAAACACAAACTAAAAATAATGCAATAAAACCGGTAAAAGTAAAACTTTTATAAATTAGATAAAAAACAAAAAAACTAATCATGATAATAATACTACTAAGAAAATCAAACGCGATTAGCCCTCCAATAAAAGTAGAAACCCCTTTGCCACCCTTAAATTGGAAAAACAATGGTTTTATATGACCTAAACAAACGAAAAACAAAGCAATTAATAGGATTTCATTCGAAAATTGAAAATACTTTCCTATTACAATCATCACAGCTCCCTTTAAAGCATCTCCTAAAAAGGTGAGGAAAAATGCTTTTTTACCATATAATCTACCCGCATTTCTTGCACCAACATTTTTGCTGCCTTCAAGTCGTATATCTACTCCTTTCAACAATTTCCCTACCAAATACCCAAATAATATATTGCCAATAAAATAAGATACTACTAAATACAAAATAATCGTAATCACACCTTAATAAATATATTTTCCATTGTGTTAATAACATTATTATACACTAAAAGAATAAATTTACACAAATGATTATTTTCTTCACATCTTCTTAATCCTAATAATGGTTAATAAATACATATATCCGATACTTTACGGCAAAAGAAGAATAATTTCACTTTTTTTGCTATTTATAATATAAATTTTTTTATTGAATAATTACGAATCTTTTTTTATGATATAGTTGTAATGCAAATTCCTGCCAAATAACAGCATCGTAAAGAATATTAACATACAATAAAGGGGATTAGCATTGTTTAGTGCATTTTACTTTATTTTATTATATATGTTTGCTAAACTTTACTTTTATGCAAGATGAAGAGGTGAATAAATGAACAAAGAAATAATTAAATTCCTTCGAAAAAATTATGAAATGACGCAAAGAGATTTTGCAAAAATAGTTGATTGTAGTTTTGCTTTAATTGCACTAGTGGAAGTCGGCAAAAGAAAAGTAAGTAAAGATTTAGAAAATAAAGTCAAAAGCGCCTTTAATTTAGATGATCAAGATATTCAATCTATTTCTTCTATTCTATCGGAATTCAGCAAGGGGATCCCTCCATTTATGTAAAAATACCTTTCCTATCTAAGCAAAATCTCATCTACTACTTTCTCTTCTCATTGATCATTCAAACTATATTTTGGAATACTTATACATACTTTACAAACCGATTCATTCTTTAAAAACTGTCCATTGTACATAGGACAGTTTTTTCATATTCTATCAATCGAAACCTCTTCCAATCCATGACTCAAATAGAAGTACCATTTTTTAATTTAGGCTGTTTTCGTATAGATTATTGCTTTTAAACGCGTAGCCTGCATACACCTTTGCGGGGACTTGTCTTTCTCACATTCCCACAGGAGTCTAAGTGTATGAGGCTGCTACGAAACGCTTTTCCATATGTACAGCCTTAATTTAAATGTCATCCTAAAACAATAATAGGAGCAGAATCCCCTTTTCGCTTGTTTTTACATAGTATAAAAGACGAAAGAAAAAAGGAGGAGAGCTATGCCAGACAAAAAGGAGCAATCACTTTTTCCAACTGTCTATAAACCTAAAACGAAATTAGAAGACAGTTCAAATCAAAAGACATTTCATCAAAATTATTTACATGATTATATGCAAAGCCAACATGATACTATGGATAAATTAACACACTTAATTCTAGACTTGCAGCAATTTGTAAAGGACAATCAACATGTCCAACAAGGGAAGTTTGATGGAATGAATCAAAAACTACTAGCTCAAGAAAGCCTATCATCTAATTTATTAACATCCTTTGCTAATCATCAATTAATGTCTAAGTCTTTTCAAGAAAAACTTTTGGCAATAGAATGTTTAATCAAAGAAAATGCAAACGTATTAGCAAACGAAACAATTATGAATCAAGCTATTCTCGATCAAGTTTCCTACCAAGAACAAGCTGTTATTTCATTAGGAGAACAGTTTCAAAACTATACCTTCATAGCTAATCAAATGCAAAAAAACATGGAGAAAGTGGATAAAAATTATGAAACAGTGACAGAAAAATTAGAGGTGCAGGAAATTTTCCACCAAACATTGATAGAAAAAATGGATGCAACCGAAGCAAATATGAGTAAAATCACAAGACAGATAGATGTGTTAAAACACCTCCTTTTTGAAAGAATTAGCTATTTATCAGACAAATTGGAAGCTAATTTCAAATCCATTTCTAAACCTGTTCAACGATTTCTTTTGCAAAAAGAAAAACAAGACTAAAAAACACCCATTTTTGGGTGTTTTTTAGTCTAATATTTTAACTTTTACTTTTTTTCTTCCCCAATCTAATGCATCTTTATTGGAAGAAACAAATACATCAATTTTATTTCCTTTAATTGCACCGCCAGTGTCCCCTGCAATTGCTGTTCCATACCCTTCCACATACACTTTTGTGCCTAATGGTATGACAGATGGATCTACGGAAATGACTTTTTCATTTGGTCTTTCTTTTAAATTTATTCCTGTTTTCGTTATGCCTGAACAGCCTTCACAGCTAGCTGTATAAGCAGTTGCAGTTACCGTTAATTCTTTGCCACTAGATTGTTCAGCATCAACTGTTGATTTCAAGTCTTTACTTTTATCATTTAGATTGTTGTTTTTCATTACTTTAACAGATTTTGAAGCTATATTTGCTTTCTTTTTATTACGCTTCCCTTTTTTAATAATTAAATCATTTCCTGGGAAGATACGTTCTGATTGTAATTGATTCCATTCAATTAATTGATCGACCGTAATATTATTTTTTTTCGCAATAGTCCATAAGCTATCGCCATTCACTACTTTATATGTTTTTTCCTTAGATACCACTAATGAATCTTTAGGTTTAATAATTTCCGTTTCTAGTTCGTTCCAGTTTTTTATGTCATTTACGGAAACACCATATTGTTGAGATATTTTCCAAAGTGTATCTCCATCATTTACGGTGATTTTCTCTGCATGTGCTTCAGTAGAAACAGTTGCTGTAATCGTTGCACAGGCGATAAATGATAAGATTTTTTTCATATTATGATTATTCCTCCTTGGTTAGCTTTACAAAGCTAACGGGACTAATCATAACACGAAATACACGTACAAAAAGAACAAGGAGATATTAAATCTGTTACTAATGTAACAATATTTTAACAGTTCAAAGACTAATCATCTGAAAAATACAAATATTATATTCTATTCTCCTATAAAAATATGATTTATACCTCTTTATACCTATTTAAGAAGCAGGAGGAAAGGTTAAATGGAAAGATGTTCCTTTATTTTTTTCACTATCAATAAAAACTTTTCCATTTAAGTTTTCGATTATTTTAAAGCTAACCATTAAGCCTAACCCGTTACCATCTTTTTTCGTTGTAAAAAAAGGCTCTCCTAATTTCTCTAATTGCTCTTTCTCCATACCAATACCAGTGTCTTTTATTATAATCTCAATTTCTTCTTTTACCTTCACTTTAACAAATATGTCTCCACCATTCGGCATCGCTTCTATCGCATTTTTGAAAAAATTTAAAAACACTTGCTTTAATTTATTTTCATCACATTCAATTACGACTTCTTCATTGTCATATTCAAAATGGATTTTACTCTTACTTTTTCTTAAATGGTAATCAAGTATGGATATAACATTTTTTATGATTGGAATTAATTCTTTTTTTTCCAGTACCGAAACAGTTGGTTTTGATAACAACATAAATTCTTCTACAATAGAATTTACTCGTTCAATTTCATCCAGAATAATAGTGAAAAATTCTTGCCGATTTTTGTCTAATTCATCCATACTTAGAAACTCTGTATATCCTTTAATGGATGTTAAAGGATTGCGAATTTCATGTGCAACACCTGCTGCCAGCTGCCCTACCGCTGCAAGTTTATCTTTGCGATGGAGAATTTCCTCTGTTCTTTTCTTGTCCGTTATATCGTTTCGAATTGCTAAGTATTGATAAATTTTATTGTTTTTATCTTGAAATGGAATGATGGTTGTATCCACCCAATAGTAGCTTCCATCTTTTGCTTTATTGCGAATTTCTCCCTTCCATACCCCGCCACTCGCTATTGTTGTCCATAATTGTTGAAAGAATTCCTTCGAATGAAAACCTGAGTTCACAATACGATGATCATTTCCAATCAACTCTTCTCGTAAATATCCAGAAATTTTACAAAACTTATCATTTACACTCGTTATTTTCCCGCGTCTATCAGTAAATGCAATAATGCTAGATTGATCAAGAGCAAAGTTAATATCACTTACTTCTTTAATACTTTCTTCTAATTGAATTTGCACCTTTTTTTGTTCCGTTATATCTCGTCTTATCGAAACATATTGATACGGAATACCTTTTTTATTTACAAATGGAACGATTACTGTATCTACCCAATAAAATGTTCCATCTTTTGCCTTATTACGAATCCCTCCTTTCCAAATATCCCCTTTTGATATCGTTTTCCACATATCTCTAAAAAATTCAGGAGGGTGATAACTTGAATTTACGATTCGATGATTTTGGCCAATTAATTCGGAACGCTTAAATTTAGAAATTTCTACGAATTTATCATTTACATATGTAATCATTCCATTATTATCCGTAAATACTACAATTGATGACTCATCAAGGGCATATTTCATATCACGAACATTTATATCACTTACAGCTAACTTTTCTGTTATGAGCGTACTTGTACCAATTAGCCCACCTAAAATTAAAATAGTAATAAATAACACAACATAGACAATAAAGCTGTTGTAATAGTCTGGAGATAATTCATTCCATTTAATAGGTGTTGTTTTATTCAGCAACATATATTGACTAGTCAGCGTCACCAAAGTAATTACAAAACAACAAAATGGTCTAATAAAAGAAGAAGGGATTATCGACTTTTTCGTTCGATAAAAAGAAAACCAGATCGAAAAAGAAAAACCTGCAAACAATAACCCAAAGCTAATAAATAATGAAAATAGATGATACTGAATTGTACTGCCTATTGAATATAATCCAATTACAAATACAGACAACATCGAAAAACTAAAAAATAATGCTCCAATATAAATTCGATGTTTATTATGTTCTTTATCTAATAATGAATAAAAGGCCATTCCACTAAAACAAATACCGACAAGCATCGATAATATGGTAATAGGAATTTCATAACTAGCTGTTGCATAAATATTATTTGCCATCATGCTGACAAAACTAAGAATCCAAAAACCAAAACCCATAGAAAAAGTGCTCGCTAAAAATAAGAATCGACTATTTTTTTCTGAATTTCTAACTAAATAAAATAAATCGAAGGAAGTAAACACTGCAACATACAATAAAAGTATGCTAACAATAATAAGAATGGTGCTGTACAATATTCATCCTCCTATACATAAAAATAAGTTTACTTAACATTTTACCCCCCCCAATCATTCTCGCCTAGTTAAAGCGTAATTATAGAAATGTTTCTTTATTATTCAAAATTAGCAACCTTTTCGTTTTTTAAGTTTTCAAAAATATGTTTCAACTATGATTGTAATGGAAATACAAATTATAGGAAAGTTTTTTTTACAAGCGATGGAAATAAAACATTATACTGGATCAATTGATTTGCTGTATATTTTTCCATTTTATTAAATTACTATTCTGCTGATGAGAATATTTTTTTACTGTAGCAAATTTCTATCATCAACTGCTGAATCCCCTCCAAAATTTTCTATATTTTTCTATCATATTTTTTGTTAATAAGCGAAAACTTTAATTAGGAGTGTGATAAGTAATGAAGAAAAAACAACAAATTCTGAATGCAGAAAGTAAATCGCTGAACGCTCGTTTTCGAGGAGATTCACTTGATACATTGGCAAATATAGAAGAAACGAATACAGCGTTAGCAAAAAAAGAAATAGAACAGCAACGAGATAATTTATAATACTTTAAAACGAAGTGTATCAAGAAGATTGTGAAATTAAAAATGAACCTGTGAAAACTGCCAATAAGGAATATCTTATCGATTCTATGGCGTTTGCAGGTTCAATTCTTTTTTCCCTCAATTATTTATTTGCGGTAATTCTCTCATTTCAACAGAAGTTTCATTTCCGCATAACGGACATTTTAAATCTTCTGTCGCAAAATCCTTTCTCATCCATCCATTACAGGAATTACATGCATATACCTCTAAATTTATTAACACTTCTTCTGGTTTTTCTTCTAACCCTTTTCTATTGAAAAATATTGGAATCGCCCCCTTTTTAAGTTAGTATGACCAATATTAAATAAATTAGTAATATTTTTTGGCTGTTTTCATATAGATTGTTGTTTTTAAACCCGAAGCCTAAATACACTTCGCTTTCCGTGGGCGAGCGTCGAGCCTCCTCGTCGCATACGCTCCTGTGGGGTCTCGTCTTTCTCGCATTCCCACAGGAGTCTACGTGTATGCAGGCTGCTAAGAAATACTTTTTCTCCCATTTTCCATGTAAAAAACAACAAACTTTGAGAACAGCCTATTTTTTAAAAAGGGATGCGCTTTATTAATACATGCATGCTAATAATTGTGCAACTATTAGCATGCTCGGCTCTTTATATTTTCGGTTTATTAAAATCATTTTTGTTATTTACTTTGACTGAGTTTTTCCAATTCCAGTTTGGCTAAAACGATTTTGATCATAAAATAGCTAATATGCTCTGGCACCAACTCTTTTATTGGCTTTAATTTATCTGCACCAACTTGACTTATTGCAGATAATACTTGTGATTCATCTGAAGCTGTAATAAACTTGCTCCAATCTACATTTTTCCCTTCTTTTCCTGAGCGAAGAAGATGATTCTCGATCGTTATATTGCTTAATTCTCGTTGATCTGCAATTTCGTTTATGGTTAACCCAGATTGAAATAACTCATAGCTGATAAAATGAGAATTTTCTACCGCTTCTTTTTTCTTTCTTTTCGTGGAATGAACAGTTGTTTGCACGATTGATTTATCTACTTTTTCTTCAGGATAACTACTTCTGAAACGAGCAATTGCTTCAATTATTATTTCTCCGTACTTTTTCAGCTTTAACTCTCCAACCCCTTTTATGTTAGAAAACTCATTCATAGTAGCTGGTTCATTTGCTGCAATGAGGCGTAAGGTTTCATCAGAAAAAATGATAAACGGGGCAACGTTTTCTTCTTCGGCGATCTTCTTTCTAATGGATCGCAAATGTTGAAATAGGACATTATCTTCAGCCAATTTATTAGCAACTACTTGCTCTTTTCGTAATACCGTTTTTTTTCCTAACAATACTTCTTTTCCTTTAATAGTAACCTTTAGTATCGGCAGAGTGCCTGTTGTCACCTCGATATAAGAGTCAGAAATTAAAAACTCGATAAAATCACTTACATCCTTGGCAGACTGCTCCTTCATTAGTCCATATGTCTTTATGTTATGCAGAGAAAAATCGATCAGTTTTTTATTCCGGGAACCAGTTAAAACTTGTGCAACCATTGTTTTGCCGAATCTTTCACCCATTCGTATGATACAAGACAGCACTTTTTGCGCATCTGTTGTTACATCTACAACCAACCTGTCATCATTACAATTGCTGCATCTTTCACATTTCTGCCCAGATAATTCCCCAAAATACTTAAGAATATATTCTTGTAAACATTCTTCTGTATGGCAATAATTGATCATTGCCTGCAGCTTATCAAGATCCTGTTTTTGCTTATTCGGGTCATTAGTCGTTTGATCAATCAAAAACCGTTGAATCCTTATATCTTGTGCAGAATATAATACGATACATTCACTTGGCAACCCATCTCTGCCAGCACGGCCAGCTTCTTGATAGTAGCTTTCCATATTTTTTGGGAGCTGATAATGAATACAGTAACGAATATTTGATTTGTCAATTCCCATTCCAAAAGCTGTTGTTGCGACCATAATTAAACAATCGTCGTTTATAAATCGCTGTTGTTCTCTTGCTCGATCAGCATCCAGCATACCCCCATGGTATTTTGCCACCTGCAGATTTTTCTTTTTTAAGCGTTCATACAACTTTTCGACATCCTGTCTGGTCGCTGCATATATAATGCCTGACTCCTCTTTATTTTTAGAAATAAATGAATCAATATAGGTTAATCTGTTCTCTCCTTTCACAACAGAAAAGGAAAGATTTTTCCTTTCAAATCCAGTAATAACAGTATGCTGTTCATTTATTTGCAATTGTGTACAAATATCTTTTTGAACCTGTGGCGTTGCCGTTGCAGTAAGTGCTGCTATTATTGGTTTTTTATGTAGTTTATTGATCATCTTTCCTAGTCGAGAATAGCTAGGTCGAAAATCGTGTCCCCACTGAGATATACAATGAGCTTCATCCACTGCGATTAATGGAATTTCGACTTCGTTTAAGATATCGATAAAAAAATCTGCCTCTAACCGTTCTGGTGCCACATATAAAAGCTTGTATTTCCCTGCTTTAATTGCATTTACTCTTTCTTCTACCTCCACCATTTGTAAAGTGCTGTTTATAAACGTAGCAGGAATACCAACTGCTGTTAATGTATCCACTTGATCCTTCATTAAGGAAATGAGTGGGGAAATAACAATGGTAACGCCATTAAAAATCATCGCTGGAACTTGATAACAAATCGATTTACCCCCACCTGTCGGCATGATGCATGCAACATTTTCTCCATTTAACAAGTAGTCAATTACCTGTGCTTGTCCATTTCTAAATTGCTCATAACCAAAATACTCTTTTAATATGGTTAACGCTTTATTAAACATATTTTCACTAAAACCCTCCCAAATCAATAGAATGGTGTTCTCTTATATATTTTATCATGAAATTCCAAACCAAAATCTAAAAAATAAAAGAGATCTTATAAGCCGGTGCTGCCGGCTTATAAGAAAGTCCCCTATTTATTATCTTATAACCAAGCTGCACCAACGATGATTAATAAAATAAATAATACTACAATTAATACAAAGCCACTTCCATAACCACAACCTGTTGCAACTGGTGCTACTGGGGCTGCATAACCACATCCATATGAACTTCCACAACCGTAACCGCCATAACCGTATGCCATTTATTTAACACTCCTTATTTGTTTTATATTAATAACAACAACCGATATAGCTTGAACCTACAATGATTAATAAAATGAATAGCACTACTAGTAGAGCAAACCCTCCACCAAAACTTTCTCTATATTCTTCTGGATGACCACTCATTTAATCCACCTCCCTCATACACATAAGCATCATATGTATGGAAAGCTTGTCAGGAATGGGCACTTTATTATTTTATAAAAAATTATTTTACTTTTCTAAGTATAAAAGTTTTCAACTTAGACGAGTGTCTAGCTCCAGCACCTAGCTCCTGTGAAGGATAACCTCTTGTCTCTAAAAGTAAATGACACTTTTTGAGCCAAGAAAACATTTTTCTTCTGGGCTGAACAAGGCGATTCCGCTTTTCTTATAATTTCGTTATGTATAAGCAATATTAACTCAAGGGATAAAGCATTTCTTTTTGATTTCTAAACAATAAAATCGAACAATCTTTTTTGTTATGAAAACAGAAAGAAATGCCTGTGGTATTAATTAACTGATTATTAAAAAAACGGAATAAATGCTAAAGCTGCAATTAGCCCAAGGGAAATGCCAATAGCTGCCCCTGCAAAGCCCCAACCAAATCCCCAGCCAGGACCTGGACCGTAACCTCTATAATAACCGAAGCCAAAGCCACCGTAATTTCTGCGACTTCCTCCTAATGGTCGAATAAACACTTTATTACGTGTTACCCTATCAATAATGCCAGTGTGTACTTTGCCATCATGTGTTCTAATACGAACGCATTTTCCAATTCCATTTGAACACTGATGATAATATTGATTACCAGACATATTTTACACCTCCAACGTTTGCTCTTTACTATACTATGTACAAGTGTAAGGAATGGATGGACAACCGTCATAAGATAATAGCGGATTTTAGTTACAAATCGTCAATCAAAATAAAAATCACCGACCTAGACAGTTCCAGGTCAATGACAAGTCATTCTCGTTTATTTGTTTTCATCATTTTAAAGATTGGAGAAAGTCCCTTCTAAGTGTAGTATTATTAGAAAACGGTTTCTCATTATCCACTATCTATATTGATTCTACTATCTCTTTATTGTTGATATATTTTTCTGCTTTCTCTATTTTTAGTAATAAAATAGTTAATACAACTCCTACGGAAGTTACTACACAAAAAAATAAATACACATAAAAGATATTAAACTGATCAAAAATAATACCACCAACAAACGTATTAAACCAAGTTCCAAGACCATTTCCGATGGCAGAATAAAATGTAATAGCGGTTGCCATCATATGTGAGGGTGCAATTTTTTTGACATATTGCAATCCCACTGGAATAAATAGCCCTACTCCAAATCCTTGTAAAAACGCAGTAGCATATATAATCATCAAATTTGGTTCAGTGAAATATAAAATCCACCTAACCAATGAAAGGATTCCTGATAATAAAGCAATTTCCAATAATCCAAATTTATTAATCCATTTACCAGCTATCTTCATGAAAGGAACTTCTGATAACACAGCAATTAAAAAGGCTATTCCGATACCTGTAAACGTTCCTCCACTGTTCTCTACAAATAAACCAAAAAAAGTATTATTAGCCAAGTTAGGACTAAAAATCATAAATGTAACGACTAAAAACATCATATATTTTTTTTGGACAACCAACTGTTTTATTCCTTTAAAAGGATTATTATTCGTTGCTGGTTTAGCCTTTGGCATTTTATTTGTAGAAAAGGAACAAATAAGAAAAGAAATAAAAAAAGAAATAAAAATAATACTAGGCTTTATTTCAGACAATTTTCCCATTATAAATACAGCAATACCAAATCCTAATGCCCCAAACATTCTAATATGGCCATAATCTAATTTATAATCACTAGTGAATTTAATCGTAATGCTGTCGGATAACGGAACAATCGCACTTTGAAAAATAGCAAGAATAATTGCTATGAAAAAAATCCAAAGAAATGTATCAAAAAACAGAAATCCTAAACTGAATATTCCTGTAAAAAATGTACATAATCTAAGAATAGTTGATGGATTGTTTCTTTTATCTGAAATCATTCCCCAAATGGGTTGAAAAAAGATAGTGACTACCGGTCCTATTGACATAACTATTCCAATTTCAAAGCCGGACAATCCAATGGAATTATTTAAATACACGCCTAAAAAAGGAAGTAAACTCCCAGTGCCAAAAAACGAAAAAAAATAAAAAGCCTGTAATATATAACTATTTCTAATAATTTGGTTTTTCATTATCTCGTACTCCTTTGCTTGTCCATTATACCTTAAGAATACAAGTCAATAAATGGGGGAATAGTAAATAATCCATCTAATTCTACCTTTTAATGTCTGTACAAAAAGGTAATAATTTAGAAAATAAAGTGCGATGTTACATAGCTCCCTGCAACGTTGAAGATCTTATTTAGATACATGAGCAAACCAACGACCTTCTCTCTTGATTGTCCTTACGCTCGGACACACACTTTTCACTAAATGCTTACGACAAGGAGAAATAAAAATGTTAGAAGCAGCGATTTGGGGTGCATTAGCAAGTATGTCCTTGTTAATTGGTTCTATTATTGGTATTTTTTTCACCATTCCAAAAAAAATTATTGCTTATTTAATGGCGTTAGGAACAGGTGTTTTAATCGGTGCCTCTTCTTTTGACTTATTAATAGAATCTTTACATATAAGTGGACTTTGTTTTACCATCTCATCTTTTCTTAGTGGATCTTTTCTATTTACTATTATTGAACTATTTTTATACAAAAAAGGTGGAGCAAATCGAAAACGTTCCAATAAAAAAACAGACAATCATTCTGGCATAGCTATCTTTGCAGGAACATTAATGGATGCGATTCCAGAATCATTAATCATTGGCTTAAGTATTCTTACAAACAATAAAGTTGATGCTTTATTTATCCTTGCTATATTTATTAGTAATTTTCCAGAAGCGTTATCTTCTACAGTAGGATTAAAAATGGGAGGCTTTACGAATAACAAAATAGTCAGTTTATGGGCAAGCGTCGTGTTTATTTCAAGTATCAGCAGTTTAATTGGGTTTATTTTCCTTAAAAATTTTTCCGAGGTTGCAATAGCAAATATTGAGGCGTTTGGTGCTGGTGGCTTGGTTGCAATGGTATGTTCTACTATGCTTCCAGAAGCATTTGAAAAAGGTGGGCCTATTATTGGATTTATTACTTGTTTCGGATTAATGATCTCCTTAACACTTACTTATATTTCCTTTTAATCAGTTCCCCATGCCATTTTAGAAGATGTTCAAAAAAGCACCAAATCATAAGCCTTCGTTTGCTTGCTTCCAAATTGCTACCTTTTTAAACACGTGCTTTTAGGAACATGGGGAATAACTTATTTTGCTATTCTTTTTTGGTTTTCAATTAATGGTTTATTTTCCGGTTTTGTTTTTTTATCCGAAAAAATATAAATATTAAGTGCACCCACAAAAAATGCTCCACCGACAATATTTCCTAAAGAAACAGGAATCAAATTATGTAACGCACTGGAGATCGTTATCGTATCAGGATGTGGAACAATTAAAGCGATGGAAAATAAGGACATATTCGCAATGCTATGTTCATAGCCTGAAATCATAAACCCAAACACAATTAATATGGTTGCTAAAATTTTACCAACATCACCTTTAATATTCATTGGTAGCCATATCGCTAAACAAACGAGCCAGTTACAAAGAATCCCTTTAACAAATAATTCAGTAGTGGTCGCACTCATTTTTATGTTTGCCACTTCCATCAACCATGTTGATTTTTCAGCTAAATGAAAAAGACCCGAATAATGAATAAGAACAGCAAAAAATAACGCTCCAACTAAATTCCCAAAATAGGTTGACACCCAATTATAAAGTGTATCTTTCCAAGTAGTAGCGCCCTTTAATGTACTCATCGTAAATGCCATTGTGTTGCCTGTAAATAGTTCGCCTCCACAATAACTGATTAATACTAAGGCAATACCAAAAAACAAACTTGTCATCATATAGGTTGCAGGTGAATGAACAGCAGAAAATGGCTGCGCAAGCTTATAACATATCATAATGGCAAAACCTATATATATACCTGCTAATATTGACTTGGTGAAATAACGCAAAAAAGAATCCTCGATTGTAGCTTTCTTTTTTAACGCATAATTAACCGCTTTATCTACTGGTTGAATGTCCATTATACTTCCACCCTTTCTTTGATAGTTGTATTATACTTTACAACAACAAACAAAAGATTGTGTAAAATTGAACAATCATTGACATTTTTAAAGCAATATAAGTCCGAAAACAAAAATTTTTTTCTGATTGTTTGGAAGACTTCCTTCATTTCAACCCCCTTATTAATTTACAATAATTAACAAAAAAGGTCTGGACGATAAACTAAAGCTTAAAAAGAAATCTTCCATTTTACTATTTTTTCATTATGTAGGGAAACCTTGCTTGTCTTCTAATCAATGAGATGTAGAAGAAGTCAGTTTATTACTTTGTTGCAACGGGACAATAAATTGGGATCTTGGTTTTGTAAAACTTATTTTTATTCCTGATTTTTTCATTTTATTTACTAAATCAACAAGCTGTTTTTTTGCCATAATATCTACTCCTTTACGACTGTTTTTTCTATCATACCGGGTAATTATGAAAAAATAATGAACGAATTATAAATTTTTATGTATTATTATTGTGACTAACTGAATTTTCATATGGAAGTAAATAAACTTGGCTGTTTTCTCAAAGTTTGTTGTTTTTTACATAAAACATTTAGAAAAGTGTTTCTTAGCAGCCTGTATACACGTAGACTCCTGTGGGAATGCGAGAAAGACGAGACCCCACAGGAGCGTATGCGACGAGGAGGCTCGACGCTCGCTAAACGGACGAAGTGTATGCAGGTTGAGCGTTTAAAAGCAACAATTTATACGAAAACAACCATAATTTTTAACGCTTACAACAATATATTCTATTATCACCCTGTTTTTCCTTTAATTTTTTTTTATTTTCTAATCTTTTTCTTTCTTTTTATATTGTTTACGATTAATTCATGAAAAGGATTCGCTCATCCTTATGAAAAATGATATAATTTTATAGATATTATTGTATGTTGGAGGAAATAAATTAAATGATAACAGTTAGCAATGTAAGTCTTCGATATGGTGACAGAAAATTATTTGAAGATGTTAATATTAAATTTACGCCAGGAAATTGTTATGGCTTAATCGGTGCAAACGGTGCCGGAAAGTCCACTTTTTTAAAAATTTTATCAAACGAGATTGAAGCACAAACTGGGAATGTCTCTCTTGGCCCCGGCGAACGATTAGCTATCTTAAAACAAAACCACTTTGAATACGAAGAATTCGAAGTATTAAAAGTAGTAATAATGGGACATGCTCGCCTTTATGAAGTAATGCAAGAAAAAGATGCTATTTATATGAAAGCAGACTTTACTGATGAAGATGGCATGAAAGCAGCTGAGCTTGAAGGGGAATTTGCAGAATTAAATGGTTGGGAAGCTGAATCAGAAGCAGCCATCCTTTTAAAAGGGCTTGGAATTGGTGAAGAGCTTCATACTAAAACAATGTCTGAACTATCAGGTTCTGAAAAAGTAAAGGTTTTGCTTGCGCAAGCATTATTCGGGCAGCCTGATGTTCTTTTATTAGATGAGCCTACCAACCATCTTGACCTTAATGCAATTCAATGGTTGGAAGAATTCCTTATCAATTTTGAAAATACCGTTATTGTTGTCTCACATGACAGACACTTTTTAAATAAAGTTTGTACGCATATTGCCGATTTAGACTATGGAAAAATCCAAATATATGTTGGGAATTATGATTTCTGGTATGAATCAAGTCAATTAGCATCTAAAATGGCTAGTGATGCCAATAAGAAAAAAGAAGAAAAAATTAAGGAATTACAAAACTTTATTGCTCGATTTAGTGCAAATGCATCTAAATCAAAACAAGCAACTTCTAGAAAGAAATTATTAGATAAAATTTCTTTAGATGATATTAAACCATCATCAAGAAAATATCCTTATGTAGCTTTCACGCCTGAAAGAGAAATCGGAAATGATTTATTGCGTGTTGAAAACTTATCTAAAACAATCGATGGCGTAAAAATTCTCGACAATATTAGTTTTATTATGAATAAAGAGAATAAAATTTCCTTAGTCGGAAAAAACGAGCTGGCAAAGTCAACCTTATTTAAAATCTTAATGGGTGAAATCGAACCAGACAGCGGAAGCTTTAAATGGGGGATTACAACTTCTCAAAGCTATTTTCCAGCAGATAACTCTAATTATTTTAGTGAAGACGATCAAACGCTTGTTGATTGGCTGCGTCAATATTCACCGAACGATCAAACAGAAAGCTTTTTACGTGGTTTCTTAGGAAGAATGCTATTCAGCGGCGAAGAAGTATTAAAAAAACCAAGTGTACTTTCTGGAGGAGAAAAAGTTCGCTGTATGCTTAGTAAAATGATGTTAAGCGGTGCAAATGTGTTGCTGTTAGATGAACCAACAAACCATTTAGACCTTGAATCGATCACTTCTTTAAATAATGGATTAATTAATTTTAAAGGTTCTTTAATTTTTGCATCCCATGACCATCAGTTTATTTCTACCATTGCCAATAGAATCCTAGAAATTACTCCAAATGGCTTAGTGGATAAACAAATGAATTATGACGAATATTTAGAAGATACAGAGTTACAAAAGCAAATTGCGCAAATGTATAAATAAGAAAAGTGGAAGCGCCTGTCAGACTTCAGAAAATTTATATTTCATAAAAAAAGTAGTGCATTTCGTAATTGAAATAGCACTACTTTTTTTATCAACTGGTAACTATACTTTATGAACGTTTTTTTGCAACTAGCATTGTTACTTGTGCTGAAGTAAATGGCAAAGATGACTTTTTCCGATAAGCTAAATATTTCGGTTCCCAGATATTACAATATTTATTCTTGAAATTTCTTAATCCTCGGAAATGGTAAAATGCATGACCATGATGAAAGATTTGATCTGCAATTTTCTCACTTAAAAATGAAAACCTCGATACACCAAGATTTGAAAGTGGCGCCATGCCAAGATTACAATAATGCACGTTCTGTTCTTGTAAATAAATAAACGTATGTAAAAATAAAAAATCCATTACACCAGTTGGTGCATCAGGCAAACTTCTCATTAAATCAACCGAATTCATTTCTTTATGATAGGTTGGGTTTAAGCTTAAAAAAGCAATGATATTTTTATTACTGTCGGTGACATAAACAATGCTGACAGTATTTATATAGTTCTTATCATAAAAACCTAATGAAAAGCCTTTTTCAACTCTCCCTTGCAACCATTCATCGCTCACATGCTTTAATTGATTAATTAAACTGTTATCGTGTGGAGGTGAGGAAACAAAAACTTGATACCCTTCTCTTTCAAATTTATTTTTTAATGCCCTTTGGTTTTTCATTTTTTTACCAGATAAAGAAAATTCACTAATATCAACATGACCTTCTTCACCCAGCTTAAAAAAGTCATAGCCGTTTCCATGTAGAAATGGAAGCATCGATTTGCTAGTTTGATAAAATACAGGTGTATAGCCATATGTATCAGCTTTTTCATAAAGTTCTTCAATTGCTTTTAAAAAGTAAGCTTCATCCCCAATAGGGTCTCCTAACACAATTAATTTATCTGCATATGTTTGATAAGAAAATAAAACATTTTTAGAACTGTTCCAAAATATATACTTATCATGTAAAAAAATTAAATGAGACAATGTTGTACCCTTGTATGTATTCAAATGCTCAATAATCTCTTTTTCATCTAGTTTAGAGTGGATTTTTATCCAATTTTTTGGCTTTTTTATTAAATAGCCCAACAAAATAATAACAAAAGCTAGGAATAGACCAATAGCAGCACTAATAAATAAACTCTCCGCATTTAATAAAACATATGGAGCAATAATAGAGGGTACTTTAAGTTGAGTTGATGGCAAACTTAAATACCCTAACCAAAGATATCCAAATGTAAAAAGTGCAATCACAAAAAAATCAAAAGTGATTTTCCCCCATGTAAGGACAAAGCTTTCTCGATAAAATCTTCCTTTCGAAAGTACGAGTAAAATAATAACACCGATGATAACTAAAGCCTCTTCATAATCCAACCCTTTTAAAAATGTACTAATAGCGGCTATTACAAGAACAAGCAACGTTAAATGATACGTTCTTTTTTCTCTATATTCAATCCCTCTTGCAAGCCCTAATAGAACAAACCCAGTACCTACAGAAACATTGTGGGTAATATTCATTACTTTAATACTTAATAGTTCTTGTGAAATTTGCAGTCTTGTTAAAATACCCGGCATGGCGGCTGAAACTAGCAGAATAATTCCAGATACAAACACAAGTATAGTTAAAAAGAAATGACTAATATTTTCAACGATTGTTTTTGGAATATTACTCCAATAGCTATTCCACTTTTTCCATAAATCGCCTAGAAATAAAAGAAGTCCAGTTAAAAACGGTACAAAATAATAACCGATACGATATAAAAGAAGCACTACTATTAATTTTTCAGTAGGAACCCCTAAATAATCAAATCCCCATAAAAACACTAAATCAAAACTCCCGATTCCACCTGGAATCATACTAACTATACCTGCACTTACTGCAACAAGGAAAATTTTTATAAAATCCCACGTCGAAACGGGTAGATGCATCATGCATGCTAATGAATATAAATAAAGAAAAACAAAAAGCCACTCTGTCAGAGATGCAGCAATTAATTGAATAACAAGACGCGGTGATTTCATTAAAGTATGTAATTTCGTTTTTTTAATAAAAAAACCAGCTAGAATAACCGGAAAAATTAAACCAACTATTAAAACAGAAACAAATAAAAAATGATGATTTTTGATTAAAGGCATGTTCCAGCTATCAAAAAAAACAAGCCATGCAAAGATACTGATTCCCGACAAATAAAACAATGTGACAAATGCAATTCCTTTTAAAAGAATTCTTTTGTCACTTTCATATTTTTTATAAAAAAAGGTTCTTAATGCAACACCAATTAAACCTCCAAAACCGAGTAAATTAGAAAATGAGTTGCTAATTAAAGAATACTTTCCTAATTGCTTTAAAGGGATCTTGGCTTTCAGCTGCTTTTTTAACACAATGTCGTATAAGAACATTGGGCTAATCGCAATAAATCCTCCTATCACAATATATAGAATAGAAAATGAATTTAGTTTTTTTAAATATTTCATTAATAAGTTTCTATCAATAGATAAAAACATATCACGAAGTTCTAAAGAAACTAGTAATAATAAAGTAAACGGAAATAGTATTTTTACAATTAAAAATAATCGGTCTTTATTTAAGAACGACATCGTTTTCACCTCTCAAATTGCATATAACATATGTAGCATATAAAAGAACAGACCCCCTTATCATAACGTAAAATGCTTGTATCGCAAACTAAAAAGGGAAAATTTATAAAAACTTCTTATTAAGAAAAGCAAAAGCGCCTTGCTTATCCCTTAAGAAAAATGTTCATTTGACACGAGAAATTGCTTTTAAATGGTTATTTCAAAAGCGGTATTCTCTGGCCGAAAAGAACACCACATCCTTCTGGCTTCAACATCCAACTTCAAAAATTTTATGCTAACTTATTTTTGAAACAACCTTTTTTTCTGTAGAGATTATGATGACTTTTCCTTCTTATTATTGGTCATCCAATAATAATCTAAGCATATATATAGAAAAAATTTACAATCAAGCAAAGTAAAACGCTTTCAACTATTGTATAACAGTATGTTATTTATCAATGGAATTTATATAACAGTTTTAATAACAAATAATTCTTCCTTTTAAATATTTTTTCTCCAAGAATCTAAAAAACACTGATATAACAAGAGTTCACATTTCAGACACAGAAACTTCGCAAGATGTACACATTTTTGTGAATAATATCACATTAAATCTGTTATAGTTATTTTAGCAAGAAATTAACACTCTGTTATATAGTTTTTCATAAAATGTTGAGGTGAATTAAAATGGAAAAAGTGGAAGCGAACTACTGGGATGGTTTTAAAAGTGGAACATGGCAAAAAGAAGTAAATGTTCGTGATTTTATCTTAAAAAACTTTAAACCCTATTATGGAGATTCAACTTTTTTATCAGGTCCAACTTTAGAAACTACTGAACTATGGGAACAAGTCTTAGCGCTTTCAAAAGAAGAACGCGAAAAAGGCGGCGTTTACGATCTAGATACTAATATAGTTTCAACGATTGTATCACATGGCCCAGGTTATTTAGATAAAGCAAAAGAAAAAATCGTTGGTGTTCAAACAGACGTTCCATTCAAACGTTCATTCCAGCCAAATGGCGGAATTAGAATGGCAGTGCAAGCATGTGAATCATATGGATATAAAGCAAGTGAAGAATTAGAACAATTCTTCACTGAGCATCGTAAAACACATAACGCAGGCGTTTTTGATGCTTATACAGATGAAATGAGACTTGCAAGAAAAGCAGCCATAATAACTGGCCTTCCAGATGCTTATGGTCGTGGACGTATCATCGGTGACTACCGCCGAGTTGCACTTTATGGTGTAGACTTCTTAATTCAAGAAAAACAAAAAGATAAAAAAGCAACTAGTTCTGTCATGTCAGAAGATACTATGCGTTTAAGAGAAGAACTTTCAGAACAACTTCGTGCATTAAACGAATTAAAACAATTAGGTGCAAGCTATGGATTTGATCTATCTCGCCCTGCAGCCAATACAATCGAAGCATTCCAATGGTTATATCTTGGTTACCTAGCTGCCATTAAAGAACAAAACGGTGCAGCAATGAGCCTTGGACGCGTATCTACTTTCTTAGATATATATGTAGAAAGAGATCTTGAAAACGGCACATTAACGGAAAAAGAAGCTCAAGAAATTGTCGACCATTTTATTATGAAACTTCGTTTAGTAAAATTTGCTCGTACACCTGAATATAATGATTTATTTAGCGGTGACCCAACATGGGTAACGGAATCTATTGGAGGTATTGCGAATGATGGCAGACCTTTAGTTACGAAAAATTCATTCCGGTTCCTTCATACTTTAGATAACTTAGGACCTGCTCCTGAACCAAACTTAACTGTTTTATGGTCTACGCAGCTTCCAGAAAACTTTAAAAAATTCTGTGCGCAAATGTCCATTCAAACTAGTTCTATTCAATACGAAAATGATGATATCATGAAACCACAATGGGGCGATGATTATGGTATTGCATGTTGTGTTTCTGCAATGGAAATTGGAAAACAAATGCAATTCTTCGGTGCTCGTGCGAATTTAGCAAAATGTCTATTATATGCAATTAATGGTGGTAAAGATGAAAAACTAAAAATACAAGTAGGTCCTACCTTCTCCCCTATTACTTCTGAATATCTTGAGTATGATGAAGTTATGGAAAAATTCGACAATATGATGGAATGGTTAGCAGGACTTTATATCAATACATTAAATGTAATTCATTACATGCATGATAAATATAGCTATGAAAGAATTGAAATGGCATTACATGACACAGAAATCCTTCGTACAATGGCAACAGGTATTGCAGGTCTTAGTGTTGTAGCTGACTCTTTAAGTGCGATCAAACATGCAAAAGTAAAAGTAATTAGGGATGAAAACGGCATCGCTGTTGATTTCGAAACAGAAGGAGACTTCCCTAAATACGGAAATAACGATGATAGAGTAGACAGCCTTGCTGTCGGTTTAGTGGAAAGCTTTATGAAAAAATTACGTAAACATGCAACATACCGTAATTCTCTTCATACAATGTCCATTTTAACTATTACATCCAATGTAGTTTACGGTAAAAAAACAGGAAATACTCCAGACGGCCGTCGTGCTGGCGAACCATTCGCACCAGGGGCAAATCCAATGCACGGCCGTGATACAAAAGGTACTCTCGCTTCCCTTTCTTCGGTTGCAAAACTACCTTATGATTATTCATTAGATGGTATATCTAACACATTCTCTATCGTACCAAAAGCACTCGGTAAAGAAGAAAATGCTCGTTCATCTAATCTAGTATCTATTTTAGATGGTTATGCTACAAAAGCAGGACATCATTTAAACGTAAACGTATTTAATAGAGAAACACTTTTAGATGCAATGGAACATCCAGAATTATATCCACAATTAACTATTCGCGTTTCTGGATATGCAGTTAACTTCATAAAATTAACACGAGAGCAACAAACCGATGTTATCAACCGCACATTCCATGAATCTATGTAATTAGTTTTATCTAAGGGGGATGGGAGCTTCCCTTCCCTCTCTTTAAATAGTAGTCTTGTAATACCCGCTGGTTGTTTTTTATTAAAGGAGCTATCAACAGCTGTTATTAAACCATAACAAATCGTAACCTTTGGTTTATTATGGAGGGTTGATTGCTCTCAAGCTTAAGTGAGTGTAGTCTCTCGAAAGAAAGATAGCACGATGAACTACGTTGAAGGGGTTCGGTAAAAACACACCTGACGGAATGTATCCGATGAGATGTTCTTTCAGTCTCCTGATCTGTGAGTGTTGAGGAAGAAAGCTAGCCTAGGTTATGGAAGCGAAACACCAAAAACACATGTCCGCCCTTTGACTTTAGCAAGAAGGAAAATACCCTTTTGGAGTTTGGTCAGAGATGACTTCTTATTGCTTAGTAATGGAGGAAAACTATCATGATTGGCAATATTCACTCAATCGAAACTTTTGGCACGGTAGACGGCCCAGGTATACGCTATGTTATTTTTACTCAGGGCTGTTTACTGCGTTGCCAATTTTGTCATAATGCGGACACATGGGAAATTGGAACAGGAAAGCAAATGTCCGTGAAAGATATTATGGATGATTTACAAACATACCTCCCTTTTATTGAAGCATCCGGTGGAGGTATTACAGTTAGTGGCGGAGAACCATTGCTTCAAATGCCATTTTTAATTGAATTATTTAAAGAGTGCAAAAAAATAGGCATTCATACAACTATTGATTCTTCCGGCGGCTGCTATTCAACTGCACCACTTTTTCAAGAACAGCTGCACGAACTATTACAATATACCGATTTAATTTTATTGGATTTAAAACATATTAACCGAAAAAAACATATATCTTTAACAGGAATGGGCAATGAACATATCTTGTCTTTCGCAACATTTCTGTCAGATAAAAAAATTCCTGTTTGGATTAGACATGTTCTTGTTCCAACCATTAATGACAATGAAGAAGATTTAAGTGGTCTTGGTGATTTTATCGCTACACTATCCAATGTTGAAAAAATTGATATCCTTCCCTACCATAAGCTTGGCGTATATAAATGGGAAGCATTAGGTCTGGAATATCCATTAAAAGACATTGAACCACCAAACGAAGACTCCGTTGACTTTGCTTATAATATCCTTACTAAGTCTTCTGCACATCAGCAATAAAAAAACATGAGGCATATACTCATGTTTTTATTGCTGATGAATATCATATGAAGAATTTTTTAAAATTGCAGCCAAAATTCAAGTGTTATGATGCAAGAAATGCTAAAAGAAATGAAAGAACAACTTTAATAGTGAAAAGAAAGGGTGTCATTTTCTCGACACCCTTTCTTTTTATTTCCACCAAGTATCAAACATGGAGACAGGTACTTGACGCTTATGTTCTGTAATTAAATAACGTGTTTCAATCTTTTCTGCAACATCTGATGGAACTTTTTTTCCTTCTAAATAGTCATCTAATTGATCATATGTAATTCCTAATTCTGTTTCATCCGCTTGTCCAGGATTACCATCTAATAAATCCGCAGTTGGTACCTTTAAGTAAATGCTTTCTTCTGCATTTAATTCCTTTAATAACTGTTTGCCTTGACGTTTACTTAAACCCGTTAATGGGAGTATATCCGCTCCGCCATCACCATATTTAGTAAAGAATCCCGTTACCGCTTCTGCAGCATGGTCAGTTCCTACTACAAGCAAATTTTCTTGACCGCCAATCGCATATTGTGCAATCATTCTCATTCTTGCTTTTACATTACCTTTATGATAATCTCTCAGCTGCTCACCTGTTGTCATATCATCATACACTACTTTTAACTGATCGACTGGATTTTTAACATTAAAAACATACTCTTTATCAGCTTGAATAAAGGAAAGAGCTCGTTTCGCATCCTCTTCATCTGCTTGTATGCCATAGGGCAGGCGCACCGCAATAAAAGTTGCGTCATATCCTTCTTCACGTAATTGTTCAGCTGCTAGTTGTGCTAATCTACCTGCTAGAGATGAATCTTGTCCTCCGCTTATTCCAAGTACAAATCCTTTTGCTTTCGCTTTTTTTACATATTCTTTTAAAAAAGTTACACGTTTTTTTATTTCCCCTTTTGGATCTATTTCTGGCTGAACATGTAATGCTTTAATAATTTGTTGTTGCAAACTCATGTTTAATCTCCTCCCTTTATTGTTTCATTTTTTATCGTTTTTTTCACTTTATCCAAATGCTGCATTTTATTTTCCCAACATAATGTACTTAAATCAACTGGATATTCTTCCGGATTTAAAGAACGTTTATACTCATCCCATAAAACATCCAAATTTTCACCAGCATATTTTTGAATGGCAAAGATATCAGGCGTTTGATAAATTAATTGACCATCTTTAAATATTTCCTTATGAATATCTTTTGCTACATAATTCGTTACAAATTTACTAATATACGTATGGGTCGGATGAAACATTTTTAATCGTTCTTCTTTTTCTGGATGTTCTGATTCTAAACAAATATAATCCCCTTCTGACTTTTGGTTCATACTATTAATAATCCGATACACTTTCTTTAACCCTGGCGTTGTCACTTTTTCCGGATTCCCACTTATTTTAATCGTATCCTGCATGTTGCCTTGTTCATCTTCAATGGATACTAGTTTATACACCCCACCTAATGCTGGTTGATCAAATGCAGTAATTAATTTTGTGCCAATGCCCCATACATCAATTCTAGCACCTTGCGCCTTTAAATTCATAATGGTGTATTCATCTAAATCATTACTAGCGATAATTTTTGTATCATGGAATCCTGCTTCATCCAACATTTTTCGTGCTTTCTTTGATAAATAAGCAAGATCGCCGCTATCCAGCCTGATACCAATAAAGTTGATGCTATCTCCAAGCTCTTTTGCTACTTTAATTGCGTTCGGCACGCCGGACTTTAGAGTATCGTATGTATCAACTAAAAAGACACAGTCCTTATGCCTTCTTGCATACTTATGAAATGCTGTGTACTCATCCCGATAAGCTTGAATCATGGAATGAGCATGAGTTCCAGATATCGGAATTCCAAATAATTTGCCTGCTCTTACATTAGAAGTGGATCCAAAACCTCCGATAAATGCAGCTCTCGTTCCCCATAGTGCTGCATCGAGTTCATGTGCTCTTCTACTGCCAAATTCCATTACTGTGCCATCACCAACTACATTTTTTATCCTAGAAGCTTTAGTAGCGATCAATGTTTGATAGTTCACAATGTTAAGTAATGCCGTTTCAATAATTTGAGCTTGTGCAAGTGGTGCTTCCACTCTTATTAACGGTTCGTTTGCAAAAACAATTTCTCCCTCCGCAACCGAACGTAAATTTCCTGTAAATCGAAAATCTTTTAAACATTCTAGAAAATCATCTTTAAATCCTTCTTTTTTTAAATAGTGAATATCACTTTCTGTAAACTGAAGATTTTGTAAATATTGAATAATTCTTTCTAATCCAGCAAACACAGCATACCCATTATTAAATGGCAGCTTTCTAAAATAAGCTTCAAAAACGGCATTTTTCTCCGCAATTCCATCTTCCCAATATGTCTCTGCCATATTAATTTGATAAAGGTCCGTGTGTAACATTAAACTATCATCTTCATATTTATAACTCATTTTGTCCTCCCAATACTGCAATTACACCTTTATTATATAGTTGTTTCTAATACTTCCTATCCTTTATTCGATTAATCCCTGCCATCTTCTTGTATTTTCTAAAAAAATAACTTCAACTCAATCTCGAAGCAATCACCCTTAGTATGTATAGAAATGATAAACACAAAAATAACGTGGATAACAATATCCATTTTTTTGCTTTGTTACGAAGTATGCAAGATTTGTCGATAACCTGATGAAAATTATTATATCGAACTTCCTTTTAGTTTGCCATTCTTTTCATGTTTCTATTTTCCTATTATCTTTACGTAACATGTAATTTTGGAAATAATATTTTGTTCCCTCTCATCTAATAATTTCAATCAAATTACCAACAGGTGTACCACTATCATACACCCTATTACAAAATATGAAAGGTAGAATTTAATCCATATAAAAATTTATCCTTCGTTCATAATGTCTTCTTCTTGTTTTTATTCGATTGTTTTAATCCTTTCATATATTTAAAAGTCCTCTAAGATAAAAAACATAAAAATCGTCACAATATTGCCTTATTTAAACTATAAATTCCATATCATCTTCTTTGCTTTCCTCTCATTTTTCCGGTATAATTTTATTGCTGAATACTAATAGAGGTGTATAAATGTTAGAATTCTTATTGGATATAACAACCATTCCAAGCTATCAAACCATTTACTTTACGATACTAGTTGGTTTAATGGTCAAATATTTTTGGGATTGGAATTTACAAACTACAGTTAATGAAAATGTCATTGCTTCCGAAAGCAGTATTAACTTTCAGGCTAGCATTGCAACCATAAATATAAATGTACAGAAATATAACTCCCCAATTTTACATTGGATTTGTAAAAATATAAGAAAACGAACAAAAAGTTCAGCAGATGATCCAGAAAAGCCTAATTCCTCCTATCTAACTATCTAAATTTTTCACAAAAATGGAGGAATTATTTTGAAAAAGTCATCTAAACAATTATTAGTTATTTTTCTTATTACCATTACTACGCTTTTATTGTCCGCTTGTTCTTCTACACAAGCTGGAAAAAGCGATGGTTTTTTTCACCATCTTGTAGTAGAACCTTTTGCTTCCTTAATACACAGTACTGCTATGTTATTTAATGGAAGCTTTGGATTGGCGATTATTTTAATTACGTTAATCATTCGTTTATTATTAATGCCACTTATGTTAAAACAATATAAAAAACAACAAGTAATGAAAGAAAAAATGGCAAAATTGAAACCAGAAATGGATTTGCTGCAAAAGAAGTTAAAAACAGCAAAAGATCCAAAAGAACAGCAAAACCTACAGCGGGAAACAATGGAACTTTATAGAAAACATGGGGTAAATCCGTTAAATATCGGTTGTTTGCCCATGTTAATTCAAATGCCAATATTAATGGGATTTTATTATGCAATAAGAGGTTCTGCAGAAATTGCTTCCCATTCCTTCCTATGGTTTAATTTGGGGCATTCTGACCTTGTTTTAACTGCTATTGCAGGAATCGTTTATTATTTACAATTTAAAGTTTCTCAAAATACGCTTCCTGAAGAACAGCAAAAGCAAATGAAACTATTTGGGTTAATGTCTCCCATTATGATTGTGATGGTATCTTTTCATGCACCAGCAGCCCTGCCTTTGTATTGGACAGTCGGAGGTACCTTTTTAATTTTGCAATCTATGTTAGGGAAAAAATTATATCCGCCAACTACCGTAACCAATACGATTAGTACAGAAAAATAATAATGGAAATAAAAAACTGTTAATCTTTTGATTAACAGTTTTTTACTCGTTTAATAACATGTTGTCTGTAGTTATTATTGCATTTTTTTCAAACTACTTTGACTGTACAAACACCTAAAAAGGCAAAGAAAATTCCACCTATAAAAGAAATTCCTGTATATAATAGAAAGTCTTTTCTTTTTTTAGAACGGAAAAGTTGAATGGCTTCCATAGATAATGTTGAAAAAGTTGTATAAGCTCCTAAAAAACCAACGCCAAACAAAAAATAGAAAGTTTCAGCTGCATGTATACTAACTAACACTCCTAAAAAAAACGAACCGCTCAAATTTACGATGATAGTCGGAATTGGAATTGAATACGTCCATCTTTTTTTCAAAAAATTAATCAGTGCAAATCGACTAATACTTCCTAAAAACCCTCCCGCAGCGATACAAGCAATCCATTTAATCATGTTTTAATCTTTCCTTTCAAAAAACTCATTTCACCTAGAATCATACCACCATATGCTGCAGACAAACCAAGAATCATGCTAGTTGCTATGTAAATACAAGCTTCCGCATAATGCTGATGTTCCAATAGCTTGATTGTATCAACACTAAAAGTAGATAATGTAGTAAAGGAGCCAATGATACCTGTCCCAATAGCGGTACTAATATCTTTTCGAATTGTTTGTCTTTCTGTGACAAAAACCGTAAAAACAGCAAGTAAAAAAGAGCCGAAAATATTAATGATACTGGTATTTAACGGATAGCTGTTAGCAAGTGGAATGAGACTGATAAAATATCTTGCTAAGCTTCCAATTATTCCTCCTATTCCAACATAAACATACACCAACAAATACTCATCTCCATTCGTTTTATCCATTCCATCAACAGCGATTAGATCTTTTTATGAATCAAAATGAAGGAAGAAAACAGTTGTTTTCTTCCTTCATTTTGGTTAAATATCTTGAAAGTAATCTTTGTAGAAGCCGCCAACTTTACCTGAATTATCAATGATAAAATAAAATTCTTCTGTTTCATTTTTTACTTCATAATTTTGACCCGCAGTTAAAACTCTATTAACAATATATTTATTTGCATCCGTATGTACACATTTAACCGTTTTCACCGTTTCTTTTTTTTCCCAATTTTGATGTATCATTTTTTTCTTGCCCCTTTCTTATATACTACCTTAGTATATAAGGAAAGGAATGGGCGATGCAACAAACTTCTCGAAATTCTTACCTTGTTTTTAAAATATGAACGATGTTTCAGTTCTGGCCGATTTCATTTCTTAAATCTAAAACTTTTTGCTACTTTCAACTAATTTCCAATCTCCATGTTCTATTTCTTCTACTAGCATTTGTTTCCGATTACAAATATAAATATATGCATGCCATTTTGCATTTTCACCGTATACCTCGATTAACATTCTTTCGTATATGTTATCTATTGCTCCCGGTATAAACTCTTCAAAATCATCTAGTTCCTTGATTTTTTCTACCGGCACTTCATATATTTCACCAACTACTTTTTTTTCTTGATCTAATGTAAGAAAAGGATAGCCTGCTCCTGCATCATACAGCTTTCCATAAACCCAAACTTCTTTTGCGATACAACGATATTACTGCACCATAAAATGATTTTGTTCCCCTTGTCTTAATGAACCGTATACAAACACATTTATCCACTTTTCCATATTAATCATCCTTAAGTTCGAATTAATTTTATATAATACTGACGGTTCCGCGGTCCGTCAAATTCACAAAAATAAATTCCTTGCCACGTTCCTAACAGCAATTTTCCATTTGAAATTAATATCGTCTGGGAAGCTCCCACCGTGCTTGCTTTCATATGTGCAGCTGTATTTCCTTCCAGATGACGATCTTTTTCCAACTCCCATGGAAAAATTTCATCAAAGCGACGAATCATATCTGAAACAACATCTGGATCAGCATGTTCATTTATGGTGATCCCGGCAGTTGTATGCGGACAATACACATAAGCAACTCCTTCTTTTACTTGATGCTTTATCACTGCCTTTTGTATTATTTCTGTTATTTCTATAAACATATCATGTTTTTTTGTATTAATTGTTTCTTTTGATAACATTACCTTTCTCCTTTCAATTTGATCATCCTAAATGTGAATGATAGTCGGTAGCCAATACTATAACTTTTCTTTCTTTTTCTTCTAATCCCTTTTTCTTAGCAAAGAAAATATGTTGTAACAAACTACCTATTTTTTTTTCCTATTGATATTTCACTTCTCATAGAGTGAAAAATAGGTTATGATTTAATTGTTAGAAAATTCAATCCATTTTATTTAAGGAGGAATGCTAAATGAAAATTATGAGTAATGAACAGTTAATCTTCTCTTATCGTGATGCATTAAAGGCCGGAAATGAAAAGGAATGGGTTTCTATACTTAAGGATGAAATTAAACGTCGTGGATTAAAACCTAATAAAGGCTAAATTTGTTGTCAAATATGGATGGATGGTGATGATAAACAGACTATTTTGATGATAACTGTTTTCCTTTCACCATCTTTTTCTTACACAACGGTTTTGCCGCAAACAAGTGCTGACTCCTAAAAGTCGATTTTTTCGAATTTTTTGGAGTCAGCTATTTTTGTATAAGAATAAAATTTTTGTGGTTTAATAACTGACCATATTCAGAGCTGTTCAAGGCGCTTCCGCTTTAGTTCAAAGATAAGAAAGTATAAAATTTTCAACTTAGACGAGTGTCTAGCTCCAGCGCCCTATCGACTTCAACGCTTCCCTCACCTCGTCTACGATAAGTCAACATCGACGCTTGCGCTCTTCGTGTTTCCTTTATCTCTGTAAGGTACACAATCTAAAACCGCCACGTCCTGTGGCAACGATTGTGTGATCCACATCCTGTGGAACTCACCTTTTTCCGTCGATGAGCAAGGGCGCTTGCGCTTTTCTTATTACGCCTCAAATAATAATGATTCTGGATCTTCTAATAATGCTTTTATTCTAGCTAAAAATGTTACTGCTTCTTTGCCATCAATAATACGATGATCATAGGATAACGCAACATACATCATTGGTCTATTTTCCATGTTTTTTTCATCAATGGCAACAGGGCGAAGTTGAATTTTATGCATACCCAGTATTCCAACTTGTGGTCCATTTAATATAGGAGTCGACAATAAGGAACCAAAAACGCCTCCATTTGTAATCGTAAACGTTCCTCCTTGAAGGTCACTTAACGATAATTTATTATTTCTTGCTTTGTTGGCAAAGTCCATTATATCCTGTTCAATTTCTGCAAAATTTTTACGGTCTGCGTCTCTTAAAACAGGAACCACTAAACCTTCGTCAGTTGAAACAGCAATGCCAATGTCATAATATTTTTTTAAAAGGATTTGATCTCCTTGTATTTCCGCATTTAATAAGGGCGCTTTTTTTAAGCAAGCAACGACCGCTTTTGTAAAAAAAGACATAAAGCCTAATTTCACATCATTTTCTTTTTGAAATTGATCTTTTCTACGATTTCTAAGTTGCATAATATTCGTCATATCCACTTCATTAAAAGTAGTAAGCATCGCTGTATTTTGCTGTACTTCTAAAAGTCTGTTCGCAATCGTTTGTCTTCTTCTCGTCATCCGAATTCGTTCCACTTTTTCCTCTTTTTCATCCTCTAGAACCATTGGGGCGCTATTTACTGCAGTATTAGAGTCAATGACAGGTTCTTTGACTTTCTTCGCTATTGGTTCATATTTTTCTACATCATGTACTCTAAGTCTCCCTAGTGGATCACTTGTAGGAACATTCGTTAAATCAATCCCTTTATTTCTAGCCATTTTTCGTGCAGCAGGAGAAGCTATCGGTTTATTTAATGATAAAGGAAGCGTTTCATTCTGCTTCACTTCTGGTTCTTGCACTTCATTTACGGAAGAGTCCTCCACTGTTGACATTTTTTCTTCCTGCAAAGCATCTTTTGATACGATGGCAATTGTTTCACCAACTAAAACCGTATCACCTTCCTTTGCTTTTAACTCTTGTAAGATACCGCTTTCCTCTGAAATAATTTCCACGTTCACTTTATCTGTTTCTAATTCAACAATATATTCCCCTTTTTCCACAAATTCGCCCGTTTTCTTTAACCATTGTGCTACCGTTCCTTCTGTAATTGATTCAGCTAGTTCTGGTACTTTAATTTCAGCCATTTAACATCCCCCTCAGTTCATTCCATGTTAATGCTTCTTCAATGATTCTTGCTTGTTCTTTACGATGCACATTTGGGTCCCCTTCTGCAGGACTAGATCTTCTCCGTCTGCCAAAATATTGCAGAGAAACAGAAGCAGGGACAATTTTTTTCAATCGAGGCTCCAGAAAACTCCATGCTCCCATATTTTTTGGCTCTTCCTGAACCCAAACCACTTCTTTCACTTGTGGAAAACGAGAAAAAATGTCTTTTAATTTATTCTCTGGAAATGGATAGATTTCCTCCACTCTTACTAGGTGGAATCGATGCATATTATGTTGCACTTTTAATGCTTGATGAAGATCGATCGCCATTTTACCAGTAGACAATATGATTCTTTTCACGTCGTTTACATTTTTAAATAGATTCTCTTCCTCCATTACAGACTGAAAACTTCCTTCACTTAGTTCCTTTCCATTTGATGCGACATCTGCATTTCTTAGCAAACTTTTTGGTGTCATCAGTACAAGTGGTCTGACTTCTTCCATATTTAAAATTGCAGCTTGGCGGCGTAAAATATGAAAATACTGAGCGGAAGAAGATAAATTTGCAACGGTCCAGTTATTTTCAGCAGCTAATGCTAAAAATCGCTCCAACCTGCCGCTGGAGTGTTCTGGTCCCTGCCCTTCGTAACCATGTGGAAGCAGCATTACCATTCCTGATTTTTGCCCCCATTTTGCTCTTCCCGCTGCAATAAATTGATCAAATATTACTTGAGCAGCATTGGAAAAATCTCCATATTGTGCCTCCCAAAGTACTAATGTTTCAGGAGCAAAAACATTATATCCGTATTCAAACCCTAACACTGATCCTTCAGAAAGCGGGCTGTTATGTACGGCAAATGATGCCTTTGCAGAGGATAAAGCATGTAACGGTGAAAAGGACATTCCTGTTACATGATCATGCAGCATAATATTTCTTTGGGCAAATGTACCTCTTTGTGAATCTTGTCCGGATAAACGAATCGGCGTGCCATCTTGCAAAATACTAGCAAATGCTAAAGTTTCCGCCAGCCCCCAGTCTATCTTGCCGTCTGCTTCTAAGGCATTTTCTCTTCTTTTAAGAATTTTTCCTAGCTTTTCAAAAATTTGAAACGAAGGCGGAAAATGAAGCAGCTCTTTGTTTATTTGTTTTAATCTTTCTAAAGGAACCGCTGTATGAATATCTGGAAGCAGTTTCTCCACCGAATTGGGTGGATTCTTAACTGTAGGTGCCTCTTTTTTCTTTGGCACTAATTCATAAGCTTTTTGTAATGTCGTGCGGACCTCTGTTTTTATTTCTTGCACTTCTTGTTCTGAAAAAACAGCTTCCTTCCTTAACTTCTGCTCATACAATTTTGTTACAGTTGGATGTTGTTGAATCAGTTTATACATTAACGGATTAGTAGTCATTGGCTCATCCATTTCATTATGGCCATATCTTCTGTAGCCAATTAAATCAATTAAAAAATCCTTTTTAAATGTTGCGCGATATTCACATGCTAAAAGTGCAGCCTTTATACAAGCTTCAGGATCATCAGCATTTACATGTATAACTGGAATTTCAAACCCTTTTGCTAAATCACTTGCATACCTTGTAGAACGGGAATCCATTGAATCAGTAGTAAAACCAATTGTATTATTAGCAATAATATGTATGGTTCCTCCCGTTCGATATCCTTTTAATCCTGTTAAATTTAATGTTTCCGATACAATTCCTTGTCCCGGAAATGCAGCATCTCCATGTATTAATATTGCCTGGGCAGAGTTAGAATCTTCGACCGGAAAACCAGCTTTACCCCGATCGTCTTGTGATGCTCTTGTAAAACCTTCCACTACAGAACCAACAAATTCTAAATGACTCGGATTATTGGCAAGTGATAAACGAACGGTTGATGTGCTGCTGTTTTTTAATTGCCGGTTTAACCCTAAATGATATTTAACATCTCCTGTCCATCCAAAACTGATTCCAACTGACCCTTCTGATGGTACTAATTGTTTATTTGGCGCATGCTGGAATTCAGAAAAAATCATTTCATACGGTTTTTCTAAAACATGTGCCAATACATTTAATCTGCCGCGATGAGCCATACCGATATTTATATTTTTTGCGCCATTCACCACAGATTGAGAAATAATTTCGTCTAGTATCGGCACCATTGTATCTAAACCTTCAATCGAAAAGCGTTTTTGTCCAACAAATGTTTTATGTAAAAAATGCTCAAATTCTTCTACTTCTATTAATCTTTTTAATAATTTTTTCTTCATAGAGAACCCATATTGTGATTGAAGACTGCCTGACTCTACTTTATTTTGCAGCCAGTTTTTTTCATGAAGGTCATTCACATGATAAAACTCGAATGCAATTGTGTTTGAATATACCTTTTTTAAATAATTGATTGCTTCATAACCATTTTTAATTGTTGGTGGTGCATCAGGACAAATGAATGATGCTGGTATATTTTCCAAATCTTCTTTTGATAAATGAACATGAGAATGCTCAAAAATGTCGTCTTCTCGTTTTTGATCTTTCAGCGGATAAATATCAGCTGCTAAATGGCCATATGCTCTTATTTTATTTACAAGTGTAACAGCCGCAATTACCTTTTCCATTTGAACAGTTTGATTAGAACTATTAAAAGAGGAAGAAGAGTCTTCTTTCCTTTCCAATGGAGGTCCCCAAAGATCAAAATGATGTCGTATATCATCTTCTACTGAATAAGGATCTTTTTCATACATTTCATATAATTCCATTGCAAGCCCAAGATTCGGCCCATAAAATTTTGGTTGACGTGAGCTTATTCCGTTAGTTGGCTTTCCCATGAAGAACCCCCTCCACCACAATTTAATTCATCGGTTATTACCTTATTTTCTAATTTACACTAAATTTGTACAAATTCAAAAAATAAACATTTAAAAATTTAATAAAAATTCTAGACTTTTGTTTAGAATGATTACTAATCATCATAGACTATCAGAATATTCACTTATTATACTACAGGATACATAGCAAAAAAATAAAAATCCTAGAATCGAATACGATTAACAAACATTGCAAACAAAATGTTTCCATTTCATGATTTATCGTATTTTTCATCAAAAAAAGACTGAGTGTATCAGCCTTGTAAAAAGTAGTTTATTCATTTATTCAGGAAAGTTACAATAACTTTTGTGCCTACTCCTTCTTGACTTTCAATAACAATTTCCCCTTCATAGTATTCCACTATTTTTCTGGCAATTGCAAGTCCTAAACCTGTCCCACCTTGTTCTCTACTTCTTGCTTTATCTACTCGATAAAATCGATCAAATACTTTCGGCAAATCTTGTTTTGGTATACCAATCCCGTTATCGGCTATCTTCAATACAAACTTTCTTCTCAGTTCCATTGTTTCAATCGTAATTTCCTTTTTTACGGGCGAATATTTAACCGCATTATCTAAAAGTATCGTAAGAATTTGTTGAAAATGTTGCTCTGTAACTCCATATAAATTAGTATACTGTATTTTTTCGATAAACTGAAAATCTTTATAAAGCATATGAAAATCTTTGACGGTATGGTGAATGATTTCTCCCACGTTTTCAGGCATAATCATACTTCCGCTCCGTGGATGATCAAGTTTTGATAAATTTAATAAGGAAAGCACTAGTTTTTTTAATTTCGCTATTTCTTCTACCGAAGCTTGCAGTGATTCTTCTAATATATCTGGATTTTTTTTCCCCCATCGATTTAGCATGGAAAGATGTCCTTCTAATATCGAGATCGGGGTGCGCAATTCATGTGAGGCATCTTCAATAAACTGTTTTTGCTGCTGAAAAGTATCATCAATTCGATCCATCATTTCATTAAATAAAGTGGAAAGCTCTGAAATTTCATCTTCTTGTGTATACACTGGGATTCTTTCTTTAAAACCGGCACTTTTAATTTTGTTCATCGTTTTTGTAATAATGCTTAATGGTTTTAATAATTGTAAAGATAGAATATAACCAATACCAGCACTTATAAGGATGGTTGTGAGTGCAAACAGCATCATTGCAAATGCTAAATGCTTCCTTACTAAATCATACGAATCCAACAACCGAATAATTTCTACTTTGCCGGAAAAGTCTTTCCCATTTAAAGATTGACTGTAAATCAATGATTGTTGTTTTCCGATTGTGAAATAACTGATTTTTTTATATCCAAGTAGTTGATTCGGTTCTATTATAGGAAAATCACCATTCATTTGAGATACTATCAAATTTCCTTTTTGATCAGTTACCCGTATTAGCTGATTTTTTGTATTTATTTTTTCCATAAATGGCACACTAGCTTGAATTTCTTCCTTTGCAAGAGATCCTGAACTAGAATGGAAGTTTTTTAATAACTCATTCATTGTTTGTTTCACAGAATTTTCTTCTTGTTTTAATAACCAAGAAGAAACCGTATGGTATTCAAAAAAAGTAAAAATGCTAAAGGTAAAAAAAATACTAGCGGATAACCATACTGTCAATTTCCACTTCCAAGATAAAAGGGATATTTTTTTTACGATGTTCATCTCATTACATATCCTATTCCACGAACGGTTTCAATATAAACTGCTTTACCGGTAGCATCAAGTTTGTTGCGTAAATAACGAACATATACATCGATTACGTTTGTTTCCACTTCTGATTCATATCCCCAAATTTTATTCAATAATACCTCCCGTGTCAGCACAATATTAATATTGTTCATAAACATGCTTAATAAGTCATATTCTCGTTTTGTAAGGGAAAGGATATGATCCCCTTTTTTCGCAATATGTGATTCCACTTCTATCGTGATATCTTTAAAGTTGAGGATCGTCATTTTTTGAGAAGACGGGTTGGCACCCACTCTCCGAAACAAAGCTCGTAAGCGTGCTAACAGCTCTTCTATTGCAAATGGCTTTACTAAATAATCATCTGCTCCGCTGTCTAGTCCTGAAACTTTATCAAGGACACTGTCTCTTGCTGTTATCATAAGGATTGGAGTATCTTTTACTTGCCTGATTCTCCGGCATACTTCTATTCCATTTAATTCTGGAAGCATTAAGTCTAATAAAATAATATCCCAATTTTCTGTCATTGCTTTATTTAATCCATTTCTGCCGTCTGAACAAACTGCGGCTTCGTATCCTTCATATGATAATTCTAATTCAATAAATCTTGCTAAGTTTTTTTCATCTTCAATAATCAAAATTCGTCTCATACTTCACTCTCACTGATTCGTATATTGTTACTTCATTTTTTTATGAAAACATAAATCCATTATAGCATGGGTAAATGCGATCATCTGATAGCTTAATAAAGAAACTGCCGTAATAGAGAAAAAACTAATCACAACATATCGTAAAATCATCAACAATTGGACCCTCTCCCTTCATTTGGCCGATATTCAGCAAATTTTCACTTCTCCCTTCCCCCAGATTTTTACTAAACCCTTCTTGTGATTCCGATTATCTCAATGGTAAATACCATTAACCTGTTACTGATGTTATTAATACTGTAAAAATAAATACAACTATGGTCTTTTTTCATTCTAAAACCTTATCGAGAAAAACAAATGAAAATAGTGTTAAAATTACATGAGAATATTTTTATAAAGGATAAAATCGAAATAAATGACACATTATAAATGATAGAATTCATTAGGAGGCAAAAACATGAACATAGGAAGAGCCATTGAGATTATGACCACTGGAGATATCATAAATGTTCGTTACCAGGGAGAAAGCGTGATTATTCAACATGTTGACGAAAACGCGAAAACAGCAAGAATCTATCCAAAAGCAAATCCGGATCAGGAGATGGAAGTGAATGTACAGCAATTATCAGAAGAACAATAACCACCATATAGTCAGTAAAAACGGACATAATACTATTTCATAACTCATAATTATCTCATAAGACATCATCATCATTTTCTAAACAACCTTATTATGTACAAATTTTCCCTTCTTTTAAAAAAAAGAGAATCATTAAAAAAATGGTTGCTATTCTTATCAAAGTATAGTAAATTTATAGAAAATTACATAGATAATTTCTTATCGAGAGAGGTTGAGGGAATGGCCCGAAGACACCTCAGCAACCTTCAGTCACACGAACTGAAAAGGTGCTAATTCCATCAAGTTAAAAAACTTGACAGATAAGGAGAATGACCTTATAAACTAACACAAGTCTTCTTCTTACTTTAGGAAGAAGACTTTTTTATGGAAAAAAACTTGTTGCTACTTCGGGTAATGAGTATCATTCACAGATACATATAAAACCTCGCCTCTTAAGAATAGAATTATAATTGTAATATTTAATAATATTGAAGATCAATTTCTGTAAAGAAAAACATCATTGATTATGAAGGAGTGTTTTACATGTATAAAGCAGAAACAAAGTTGGCGCAAATTGGTAACAGAAGTGATAATGCAACAGGAACGATAAATCCTCCTATATACTTATCAACTGCTTACCGTCATACTGGAATTGGTGAATCAACCGGTTATGATTATATCCGAACTGGAAATCCAACAAGGGAACTATTAGAAAATGTCATTGCTGATTTAGAAGAAGGAGATCGCGGATATGCATGCAGCTCCGGCATGGCTGCTATTCAAACCGTCCTTGCTCTGTTTCAAAGCGGAGATGAATGGATTCTTTCAAAAGACTTGTACGGTGGAACTTATCGTTTATTAGAACAAGGCTTTAAAAAATGGGGTCTTCGATGTTCGTACGTCAACACTTCAAATTCAGAAGAAATTCGTGTACAAATAAATGCTAATACGAAAGCTATTTTTATTGAGACTCCAACAAACCCACTGATGGAAGAAACAGATATTGCTGAAGTAGCTAAAATAGCGAAGGAAAATAACATATTATTGATTGTGGACAATACGTTCTATACACCAATTATTCAACAGCCTATTCTTTTAGGAGCGGATATTGTTATTCACAGTGCAACGAAGTATTTAGGTGGTCATAATGATGTACTTGCAGGACTTATTGTCGCTAAAGGAAAAGAATTATCTGATGAGCTTGCGATGCATCATAATGCTGCGGGTGGTGTATTAAGTCCATTTGATTCATGGCTGTTAATGCGCGGGATGAAAACATTGCCACTTAGAATGGCAAAACATGAAGAAAATGCACACGCACTTGTTTCCTATTTAAAAGAGCAGGAAAATGTCATTGATGTCCTTTATCCAGGCAGAGGCGGGATGATTTCTTTCCGTGTTATTGATGAAAAATTAGTAAATCCTTTTTTACAAAATTTACAATTAATTTCTTTTGCTGAAAGTTTAGGCGGCCCGGAAAGCTTTATCACTTATCCTGCTACCCAAACACATGCAGATATTCCAGAAGACATACGCATTGCAACAGGTGTTTGTAATAAACTATTGCGTTTTTCTGTCGGTATTGAAAATGTAGAAGATTTAATTAAAGATCTAGATAAAGCATTTACTTTAGCTAAAGTGGTTAAATAATAAATGATTATACATTTGAAATAAAACTGCTTCTTAATAATTATAATTTCGAATTCGGAAACAGATGTGGTAAATATGTCAATTCAACACGCCTCTATTTATCATCAGAAAGATATTGTTTCATTTGGCAATATGATTATAGTAGAAGTTTACACACTTCTAGAGAAGCAATAGAAGTAGTGAACGCACAATTAATAGATGAATACAAAGGCTTTGCTTTTGCATCTGGAATGGCAGTTATATCAACTGCCTTCCTTCTTCTTTCACAAGGAGATCATGTGGGTTATTATAGAGGGTGTGTACGGTCGTACGTATCGTATGGTTACTAGTGAATTAAACCGTTTTGCAATAAGCATGCCTTTGTAGACATGAATGAAAGAAAATAGGAGAATTACATTATATATAGATTTTGAGGTGTACAAAGATGTCCTTTCTTAAAAAGATGGAAAATGAAATATTAATAGCTGACGGAGCAATGGGTACACTTTTATACTCCTATGGAAAAGACAGTTGTTTAGAAGAATTGAACCTTTCTCACAGCGATAAAATAGAAGAAATTCACCGCGCTTATATAAACGCAGGTGCCAATTTAATCCAAACAAACACATATGCAGCTAATTATTTAAAACTGCAGCGATATGGATTAGAAGACTCTGTAAAAGAAATTAATAGTGCTGCTGTGCGTATAGCAAAAAAAGCAGCAAATAAAGACACCTCAATTCTTGGAACGATTGGTGGAAACCGAGGTATTAAACCACAAGCCATAACCTTGGAAGAAATAAAAAGAAGCTTTCGTGAACAGCTGTATTGCTTATTATTAGAAGGTGTTGACGGCATCCTTCTAGAAACATATTATGATCTAGAAGAATTACACACAGTACTTTCTATCGCCAAAAACGAAACAGATCTTCCGATTATTTCGCAAGTATCAGTTCATGAAATTGGCATCTTGCAAAATCAGCTTCCTGTTGCAGAAGCTTTTCGTCAATTAGAAGAATTAGGTTCTGACGTAGTTGGGTTAAATTGTCGACTTGGACCGCATCATATGATTGCATCATTACAAGATGTTCCTTTATTAAAACACGCCTATTTATCCGCGTATCCTAATGCGAGTTTACCAGCATACAATGATGGAAAATTCGAATACAAAGAGAATGCTGAATACTTCCAAAACTCAGCAATTGAATTTCGTAAACAAGGTGTCCGTTTATTGGGAGGCTGTTGTGGAACAACACCTGAACATATACATGCCTTTTCCAGTGCATTAAAAGGCACCCACCCTATTGTTGAAAAAACAATAAAAGAAAAGCATGTATTGAACCGTGTTGAAACTGTTCAGCCATTAAGAGAAACGAAACCGTTGGAACAAATTGTAACGGAAAGACCATCTGTTATTGTGGAGCTTGATCCACCAAGAAAATTAAATACAGATCGTTTCTTTGAAGGTGCTCAAAAACTAAAAGAGGTTGGAATTGATGCCCTTACATTAGCGGACAACAGCTTAGCATCACCAAGAATTTGCAATACCGCTCTCGGGTCACTAACGAAAAATAAAATTGGCATTCGTCCATTAGTGCATATTGCCTGCCGTGACCGTAATATGATTGGTCTTCAATCCCATTTAATGGGGCTTCACACATTAGGTTTGCATGATGTATTAGCCATTACAGGAGATCCAGCAAGAGTCGGCGATTTTCCAGGTGCATCGTCAGTTTATGATATGTCTTCCTTTGATTTAATTTCGATGATTAAACAATTAAACGAAGGTATGTCACTATCTGGAAAAGACTTAGGTGAAAAAACAAACTTTTCCGTAGCTGCTGCTTTTAACCCGAATGTTCGTCAAGTTGATAAAGCAGTTAAACGATTAGAAAAGAAAATAGAAGCTGGTGCGGATTATTTTATTACCCAGCCTGTTTATTCAGAAGAAAAAATTATCGAATTATATGAAGCTACTAAACATATTAATAAACCTATATATATTGGTTTAATGCCGTTAATCAGCAGCAACAATGCTGAATTCCTTCATAATGAAGTTCCAGGCATAAAAATATCTGATTCAATTCGAAACACGATGTTTGCGCATAAAGATAATCCAGTTCAAGCATGCAAAGAAGGTATAAAAATAACACAATCGTTAATAGATGTTGCAGCACAATACTTTAATGGCATTTATTTAATCACTCCTTTTTTACGTTATGAACTATCAGTTGAACTAGCAAAATACACACATGAAATCACTGCCCGTTTAAGGAGGACATCACATGAGAAAAGCAGCGTTAAAGGATGAACTAAAAAAGCGAATCCTGATTATGGACGGCGCAATGGGAACAATGTTGCAAAGAGAAGAATTAACTGCTGAGGATTTCGGCGGAGAAGATTTAGAGGGCTGTAATGAAAACCTAAACTATACTCGCCCAGATGTAATTTCAAAAATTCATGAAGAATATTTAGCTGCCGGAGCTGATATTATCGAAACGAATACGTTTGGTGCAACAAGTATCGTATTAGATGAATACAATTTAGCAGATACAGCTTACGAAAACAATGTCATAGCAGCAAAACTAGCGAAAGATGCAGTAGATAAATTTTCAACCGCTGAATGGCCAAGATATGTTGCCGGTGCTATGGGTCCAACAACGAAAACATTAAGCGTTACAGGTGGGACAACATTTGACGAACTCATCTCTTCATATGAAGAACAAACAAGAGGCTTAATTGACGGCGGCGTTGATTTACTTTTATTAGAGACAAGCCAAGATATGTTAAATGTAAAAGCAGGTTTTATTGGCATTCAACAAGCCTTTGCAAAAACAGGAAAAGAGCTTCCCTTAATGATATCAGGTACAATAGAACCTATGGGAACAACACTTGCTGGCCAGCCTATTGAAGCATTTTATATATCAGTTGAGCATATGAAACCTATTGCAATCGGCTTAAATTGTGCAACAGGACCTGAGTTTATGCAAGACCATATTCGTTCTTTATCTGAGCTTTCACAATTTGCTGTCAGCTGCTATCCTAATGCCGGTTTACCGGATGAAGAAGGACAATACCATGAAACCCCTCTTTCCCTTGCAGAAAAATTAGCAGGTTTTGCAAAGGAAGGATGGCTTAATATTGTTGGCGGCTGTTGTGGGACAACACCTGAACATATAAAAGCAATTGCAGATAAAATGCAAGAGCATGCACCTAGACAATCAGCATCTAAAAATGTTCATATGGTTTCCGGTATCGAACCATTTATTTATGATGACCCGACTCTTCGTCCGATCATGGTTGGAGAAAGAACAAATGTAATTGGTTCAAGAAAGTTTAAACGCCTAATAAGTGAAGGCAAATATGAGGAAGCGTCTGAAATTGCTCGTGCTCAAGTAAAGGGCGGCGCACATGTAATTGATATTTGTTTAGCGGACCCGGACAGAGATGAAATAAGCGACATGGAAGCTTTTATGCATGAAGTTGGCAAAAAAATAAAAGTTCCACTTGTAATCGATTCAACAGATGAAAACGTCATTGAAAAGGCTCTCTCCTATTCTCAAGGTAAAGCCATTATTAACAGTATTAACCTTGAAGATGGAGAAGAAAGATTTGAAGCCATATTACCTATCGTCCATAAGTATGGAGCAGCGGTCGTAGTCGGTACGATTGATGAAGTAGGAATGGGCGTAACAGCAGAAAAGAAAGTAGAAATTGCGAAACGATCGTATGAACTACTTACCAAAAAATACAAATTAAAAGGCAATGATATTATTTTCGACCCATTAGTATTTCCTGTTGGAACGGGAGATGAGCAGTATATTGGTTCTGCAAAAGCAACTGTTGACGGAATCAGGTTAATTAAAGAAGCTTGTCCTGATGTGCAAACAATACTAGGAATAAGCAATGTTTCCTTCGGCTTGCCCCCTGTCGGCAGAGAAGTGCTTAACAGTGTCTTTTTATATCATTGTACACAGGCTGGTTTGGATTATGCGATTGTTAATACAGAAAAACTCGAAAGATTCGCTTCCATTGACAAAGACGAAGTGTTGCTTGCTGAGAAATTATTATTTGATACAACAGATGAATCATTAGCAGAGTTTACTAACTTTTATCGTGGAAAGAAAAAAGAGCAAAAAAGTACTTTACCTGATATGACATTGGATGAAAGATTGGCATATTATGTAGTCGAAGGTACAAAAGAAGGTCTTGTAGAAGACTTAGATCAAGCGTTAATCAATTACAGTGCTCCTCTTGATATTATTAACGGTCCTTTAATGGACGGAATGAAAGAAGTTGGAAGATTATTTAATGATAACCAGCTGATTGTTGCCGAAGTTTTACAAAGTGCCGAAGTAATGAAAGCAGCTGTTTCTCATTTGGAACCACATATGGAAAAAAATGAAACAAGCTCTACTAAAGGAAAAATTATTTTGGCAACTGTTAAAGGGGACGTTCATGATATTGGAAAAAACTTGGTCGATATTATCTTAAGCAATAACGGCTACAAAGTAATTGATCTTGGAATCAAGGTCCCTCCTGCTGAACTTGTAGCAGCGATAAAAAAAGAACAGCCTGATATGGTTGGACTGTCCGGTTTATTGGTTAAATCTGCTCAACAAATGGTAATTACAGCATCTGATATGAAACAAGCTGGAATCGATATTCCGATTCTAGTTGGCGGTGCGGCATTATCAAGGAAGTTTACTGATACAAAAATTTCAAAAGAATATGAAGGACTTGTCCTTTATGCAAAAGATGCCATGAATGGTCTTTCTATTTGCAATCAGTTAACAGACCCAGAAGAGCTAATCCAGCTTAAAAAAGATCATGAGGAGAAACAAGAAAAGCTCCAAGCAAGCGAAACAAATGTTGCAGTAAAAACAGTGCAAAAACCAGTGAAGATAACAAAAACAATTAATCAAAACGTTCCTGTTTTTGTTCCGCAAGATACAAAAAGTCATATATTAACGAACTATTCTCTTCCACATATTAAACCATATGTGAATAAACAAATGTTGCTTGGCCATCATTTAGGTGTAAAAGGAAAAATTGACAGGCTTCTAGCGGAAAAAGATGAAAAAACAGTGAAAATAAATGAAACTGTTGAAAATCTGCTGCTGCAGGCCGAAGAAAATAATTGGATTAACCCCCAAGCTGTTTATCAATTTTTCCCTGCACAATCAGATGGAAATAAAGTACTCATCTATGATCCAGAAAACAAAAAAGATGTTATTCAATCTTTTGATTTTCCAAGACAGGAAAAAGCCCCTTTCCTATGCCTTGCTGATTATGTAAAATCAGTGGAAAGCGGTATAATGGATTATGTTGCATTTTTTGCGGTTACATCTGGAGACGGAATTAGAGCTGCTTCAGAAAGCTTAAAAGCAGAAGGTAAATTTTTAGAATCTCATGCTCTCCAAGCTTTGGCATTGGAAGTTGCAGAAGGATTTGCTGAATTAATTCATCGCCAAATCAGGGATAGATGGGGTTTCCCTGACCCAATTAATTTTACAATGAAAGATCGTTTTTCTGCAAAATATCAAGGACAACGTTATTCTTTTGGTTACCCTGCTTGTCCTGAATTAGACGATCAAAAAAAATTATTTGATTTGATTACCCCTTCAAATATTGGCATTAATTTGACAGAAGAATGTATGATGGAACCGGAAGCATCTGTATCTGCCATGGTATTTGCCCATCCAGATGCAAGATACTTTAATGTTCTAACAAGTTCAATATAATAAAAAAGGAAAAAATCCTATCGAAAAACTGATAGGATTTTTTCCTTTTTTTACAAGCTATGAAGAAGAAATTATTAAACTTAGACAAATAGCTAGTACAACAACTGTGCATTAGAAGCTAGACACTGACACAAATGCATCCAAGTTATCAACAGCCATAGAGAGTTCACTTACTAATAATAGATTGAATATCCATAAAAGGTGAAATTACTTTTTCAATCTTCTTCCAGTTTTTCTCTTTTGTATCTATGCCTTTTATTACATAATCTTTTTCCACTGTTTGCAGCGTAAAAGTCCATGAAGGAAGTGACTCATAGGGTGCACTTAGCTCTAGATCCCATATTTTTAATTTATATATTTCTTTTTTTAATGCTAAATAATCATTATCCACGACTCTTTTTCCAAATGGGAGCGTTTGTTTATTTGCTGAACGGTGCCATTCTTGAAAAATATAGGTCTCTTTCATAAAATCAATCGTAAATTTATACCAACAACTATCATGATTTTGATATTCGATTATTAGTTTTTTTATTTCTTTATCTGGAAGGATAGAAACAATATTATTGTCTACATAAAATAAGTCTTTTTTTCTGGTGATTGCTGATTTAATCGATGAAAGTGGAACTGGTCTATTTTCCTGTAACTGTTCGCTTGGAAGGTTATTTATTTCTTCATGAATAGAAAAAATGGTTGTCGGTCCTATTCTTTCTATTACGTCTAAGATTCTTTCATACATGCTGCTCATCAGACTTCCTCCGTTATTTTCAATCTTTTTCCTTATCTATGTGCTTCTTTCCACTAGTATAACAAACTAAAGTTATTTTCCATAGACTAATAGTTGCTTTATTTTGTGTATATATTTGTCACTAACAACATTACGGTTGTGCCAGAGTGTTGAAGAAATATCATTTGGAAACTTATTCAGGTTGATCGAAATTGCTTGACGCATCGCCGTGTAACGTTTTGTGAGGAGTTCAAGTTAGTAGTTGTAATAGAGAGCCGACGAGGAATAAGGAAAATGAAGAAAGCAAATGTTTTTCGACAGCCTGACACAGTATTACTGTTGTTCATTATTGGTTATAAGCAATAATTCATGATAAATGATTGTGCTCATTTCTATATAACCTACAGAGCTTAAGTGAATTCCGTCATCACTTATTAAATCAGTTAGTTCACCTGCGTTTTTAAGTGCTGAACGAATATCAATTGAACTAATATTTAATTGCTGAATTAATTTTTTTAACTGTAGATTATATAAACCATGCCAATGTTCAATGCCACCACAACAGCTTATCCAATGTCCAACGCTTGTTCCATATTTTTTCACAATAAATTGGTAATATCGTACAGGATCTAATGGAGGCAAGGTTAATAAAATAGGTTTGATATTGTATTCATTTAATTGTAAAATAATATTTTTTATATTGTTTATATATTCAGTCATCGATACAATTGGTTCATGATTTTTTTCCGGGAACTTGGCAACCTCGTCCCATATAAAATTGCAATCATTCCCTCCTATACCAATTAACACATAGTTTGGTCTTTCAGAAATGACATCTTTATTTAATCTTTCTACTAATAATCTTGAGTTATCATTAAAAACTCCTTTATTAATGATAACGGTCTCTTTTGTAGTATTCGAATTAAATAATTTTTGTAAAAAAGCTGGGTAATTTTCTTTTACGATTCGCAGTCGTCCTTTAATTACCGAGACGCCTCGCGTTAAACTATCACCAAAACAAACAATTTTCATCCAATCCACACCTTTAAGATTATTAGTTTTTTCGGATTTACAACATAAACCCCTTCGCTTTTCCTATTTATCAACAATTTCTTTCCATCCTTGTGCCGTTTCTTGAAAACCGAACTTCTTATATATATACTGTGCTGAATCATTGCCATTGGTTACAACTAAATAAAGTTCTTTATAGCCCTTTTTGTATAGTGATTCCATACTGTGAGCAAGCAATTGTGAAAAAAATCCTCTGTTTGTATGTTCCGGCAATGTTACTGCGTACATTAATACAGGTACATTTTGAAATAATGTAACTAAAGAAGCAGATACAACATGATTTTTTTCAATAAATAAATAAGAACAATCAAATAAAAAAGGACCAAACAGTCCCTTTAATAACGCTTTCAATTCTTTTTGATACATGATTAATGTCTCTCCTTTGTAATCGATATTATCTTTGAAGCCATGATAAAAAAGACTACTTAATACGCTTTGATCACTTTTTCGAACCGTTCTTATTTTTGCTGACTTTTTAATAAATGGAAAAAAAACAACGGGAGATAACGTCACCTTCATTTTTGTTCTCGTTATTTGATTCATGGTGACTTTTTCCTGCTGTGGCTCCATTTTTAGTTGTGTATTTTCCACCAAAACACCTCTTTTCTCATCATTCTACTCGTTATTTTAATATGTACTGATATTTCTCTTTAAAAGGAATTTCCGTATATTAATAATTTAATAACAAAAACAGGCAGTGAGATTTATTCCTCTACACTGCCTGTTTTCTATCTATTAAAAATTAAAGTTGTCAGGATCTGGACCTACTCGTTCATTTTTATTTATTTCATTTATTTTTTTGATATCTTCTTCATTTAACTCAAAATCAAAAATGGAGGCATTTTCAATGATTCGATGTTCCTTTATTGATTTAGGTATGGTAACAATATCGTTTTGAATATCCCAACGTAAAATAATTTGCGCAACTGATTTATTATAGGATGAGGCAATTTCTTTTAGTACTGGATGCTCTAATAGCTGACCTTGTGCTAATGGTGACCATGCTTCAACCACGATATTCTTTTCATTACAATAAGTACGTAACTCAGTTTGGCTTAATAAAGGGTGCAATTCAATTTGATTAACCATTGGAACAATTTCTGCGTCTTCTAATAAATCTTCCAGATGATGTTGATGAAAATTACTGACTCCGATACTTTTTACTTTACCGTCTTTATAAAGCGTTTCTAACGCTTTCCATGTTTCTTTATATTTTCCTTTGACGGGCCAGTGAATCAAATATAAATCAACATAATCTAATCCTAATTTCTTTAAACTTGTTTCAAATGCTGCTAAAGTAGATTCATAGCCTTGATCTGCATTCCATACCTTTGTTGTGATAAATAGGTTTTCTCTCGGTACACCAGCTTCTTTAATGCCTTGTCCTACTCCTTCTTCATTTTGATAGGCTGCTGCAGTATCAATACTTATATAACCTGCTTTAATAGCAGCTTTTACTGATTCGATAGCTTCTTGCCCATCTTGTACTTTCCAAACACCTAACCCTAACCTTGGCATGTTCACACCATTATGTAATGTGACTGTCGATTGTAAATTCATCTAACCCCTCCTCATCCATTACATTTTCTCATATTATTTCTTGTGAAAAAAGAATTTTGCTCAATGGAAAAATGAAAAAAATCAATAACGATTCATGAAATAGCACCTTATTTACTGTTTTAAAAAATGTCTCTGTTAAACTGCAATGTTGATATTTGCTAGAATCCGCTCCCTTTCCGCGGGAATAGTCCTCATTTGTTACGAAACGGACAGTTGTTCAACATTTAATCAAAACTGTTTAATGAATGCACCGCTAGCTGCTCGATTGTACTATCATCCATTGGCGGATTATGTAAACCGGCACGAACATCACGATAATATCGTTGCAACGGACTTTTTGCTGATAAACTTTGTGCTCCAACAATCCGCATAGCGAGATCGACTACTTCTATCGCTAAATTTGTTACCGTTAATTTAACTGCATTCAATTCAGGCTGCATGAACTCTTTTTCTTCTTCCTTTATTTCATCCCATTTTTTACTTACTGAATACAAAAAATGTTTTGCTTGCTGCATCTTTAATTCCATTTCACCAATTTTAGTACGAACATTCGGCAGGTCACTGATTGTGCCTGAAATACTGTTTGGAGAGTAATTTTTTGCAAATAAAACGGCTTCTTTTTGTGCAGCAGCTGCGATGCCAAGATAACAAGCTGGAATATGTATTAACCATGCATTTACTTTTTTGTGTTTATTTAAATCTTCCACATAAAAAGACTCTTCTATTTCTACATTTTCAAAATAGACATGATGACTGCCTGTCCCTTTTAGGGCAATACTATCCCATGTCTCATCAATTCTTATTCCATTTGTTTCTTTAGGAATAAGGAAATTCCCTACATCTTCAGTATTAGTTATGGAAGCTGAAACAATAAAATAATCTAAAACCGGAGACATCGTTGTAAATGATTTAAGTCCATTAATTACCCACTTATCCCCAATCTTTTCTGCATTTGTTTGTGGCTTTCCCCCTCTTGTCGGGCTGCCTGTCTGCGGTTCGGACGCTGCAGCATTAATAAGGGCACCATGATGTAATCTTTTATATAATTTTTCTAACAATTCCTGATCCCAGCTGCGTTCCTCCATATTTCTTGCCGCACCCATATGCCAACCAATCGATAAGGCTGTTGCACCATCACCTTGAGCAATCACTTCTTGTAACCGTACAAGTTCATAAAGGGAAATTTCCTGCCCCCCATATTTTTTAGGTATCGTTAAGGCAGTATAACCAGATTGTTGCAGCTCCGCGATATTTTCGTAAACAAACAATCCTTTTTCATCAATTTCAGCTGCTCTTTCTTTAAATCGTTCTGTTAAATTGGCCAATGCTTTTAACCGCTCATCTAGGGATTGCATTTCCACTAAATTTACATTCATTTTTTATCACCTTTCTTTTTTACATTATATACTTTAATAGAAAAAATCACCTATTAATATCCAACTATTCTGTGAATAAATTATTCTAAAAATAAACTATTTCCTGTGACATTATCCGATTTTTAATAATACGTTATTCATAATAGGAAAGATTTATAAGAAAAGCGCAGGCGCCTTGCTCAGCCCCGAAGAAAAATGTTCTCTTGACTCAAAAAGTGTTTTTTACTTTTAGAGGCAAGAGGTTATCTTTCACAGGGGCTAGGCGCCGGAGCTAGACACTAAACTAGGTTCGAAATTTTATCTTTCTTATCTTACAAAAAAGAACAATAGTTACTCCCATTGTATCATTATTTTTTCTTTAAAATAATCTTTCTGTATGTGTACCTTAAAAAAGGGAAAATTATGCTTGTTAGTAATTTTTATTTCAGAAAAAAGGAGGAGATTTCCCTAATACATGTTACAATAAACTAGCATAATACAAAGTACGAAGGAGAGTTTGTTTTGATTATAGGATTATTATTTTTAATTGCCTATTTACTTGGGTCGATTCCTTCTGGATTAATAATCGGAAAAGTTTTTTACGGAATCGATATTCGGGAGCATGGCAGTGGCAACTTAGGGGGAACCAATACTTTTCGAACTCTTGGTAAAAAAGCAGGATTCGCTGTTACCATTTCCGATATTTTAAAAGGAACATTAGCGACACTTTTACCTTATATGTTTGTTGATGACATCACGATAAATCCATTGATTTTTGGTGTTGTTGCTGTAATAGGGCATATGTATCCAATTTTTGCTAGTTTTAAAGGCGGAAAAGCAGTAGCAACTTCTGCTGGAATTTTATTAGGACATGAGCCATTATTGTTTCTATTTATCATTGTTATATTTTTTATCATTTTATATATTTCTAAATATGTGTCCTTATCTTCCATGACTGCTGCGGCTGCTGGCTTAATTTATTCCATTTTTTTATGGGATGATAAACTATTAATTGCTATATTAGCTATATTAACTGTATTTGTTGTGTACAGGCATAGAGCAAATATTAAACGTATTTTGCATAAAAAAGAACCAAAAGTAAAATGGTTGTAGAATGTAGGTTGTCTCAAAACGTTTGGGGCAGCCTCTTTTTTTACTTTTTTTCACAAGGCGCTGTTAAATTCCATTGTTGATTTTCAAAAGGTCAGGGAATCCACTCCCTTCCTATAAACCATATTATCGTTAAACAGAGCCTTCTTTAATATTAAGGCTGTTTTCTCAAAATTTGTTGTTTTTACATAAAACTTAGCAGCCTGAATAGATGTAGACTCCTGAGGGAAAAGCGAGAAAGACGAAGAGGCTCGGCACTCGTCCGCAGAAATCGAAGTGTATTCAAGCTGCGGGGTAAATAACTATAATCTATACGAAAAGAGTTATTTAAATGACATACCTGATTTTTTTCGACATAGACTCTATTAAGCAAAAAGTAATTTTATTTCGAGCACTTTATTAATAATGCGTGTTCAAAAAGAAGGACAGAGCCACGAAGCCCGGAGCGTAGTAGAGAGTTCGTGAGGATTAGTGGGAAGACGTAACGGAGCTATTTACAAGCTTGTGTTCCTGGACTTTTTGAATAACCCTAATTAAGGAAAAAATCATATTTTTAAAGGATGGTATCATTTATGAACTTATTAACAAAAGCGATAGAAAAGCTTCCTTTTCCATACTTCTTAATAAATCACAAGTTAGAGATAATCAGTACCTCGATTCCCCATTCTTCCTATTTAACGTCAACCTTTGCAGATTACATTCATTCAAATATAGATGATTTTTACTGTTTTTTAGAAAGTGACATAAATGAAATGGAATTAGCTGTTCATTTGCCCATACTTCAAAATGAATCATTCTATCGCATTTATAAAGTAAGAGAGGATCAATTATTCCATTTATTTTGTTTTCCATTAAAAAAACAAGATCAACATGTAGAAAGATTGTCAGACCAAATAAAAAATCAATTATTCGAGTTTCATCAACATATGAATGAGCAAAAAGTTTTTTTTGACCATACTATGCATACATTTAAAGAATTAGCACTTTCCAATGATTATAGTAAAAATATTGGGAAATTAGCAGCTGGTATTGCTCATGAAATTCGTAATCCGTTAACGACAGTAAAAGGATTTATTCAACTGATTAAACCGCATTTAGAAGAAATAAAAAAAGAACGTTATGCAGAAATTGCTTTAGAAGAGATTGACCGCGCAAATGATATTATTTTTGATTTTTTAAATGCTTCTAAACCAAAGGAAAATAATTGGAATTTCCTCTCCATTAATACGCTTATTCGTGATATTTGTACATTATTCGAAAGTGAATCTATCATGAAAAATATTACGATGAAACTGGAATTGACGGATCATGCTCCATTTATCTATTTTAATGAAAAACAATTAAAACAAGTTTTAGTGAATATCATTAAAAATGCTTTTGAAGCAATTGAAGAAAGTGCTAATAAACATACTGGTATAATCCTAATACGAACATCTTTAAACGAGTCAAACGTCTTCATAACAATAGAAGATAATGGATGTGGAATTAGTGATGACGGTGTTAAAAAATTATTTAACCCTTTTTATACAACAAAAGGCGAAGGAACAGGGATTGGCTTAAGTGTATGTAAAAAAATTGTGGAGGATTATGGAGGAAAATTATATGCTAAAAGCGAAGGGACTATTGGCACAACATTTTATGTAGAACTCCCCCTTTCCATAAAATTTTGAAAGAATGATTATTTTTAGATTCACCTTGTCATCTATTACTGCATGTTCGAACTGTTTTTTCATTTTAAGGATAAGAAAAGCGATAGCGTCTTGATTAGCCCTGACGAACAATGTTCATTTATACTTATTAAGTTATATGATTCATATAGTTCCATAAAAAAATGGTTTGTTTTATAATAATCATAGTACGTGTTCAAAAAGAAGGACAATTAAAGTGGAGGCACGAAAACCTAGAAGAAAGCATTGGTGATTGCTTCTCTTTAGGAATAAAGTGACGACGTAATGATGAGGTTCTCCTAATGATTTTTGAACAACTTATTATAAGGCTATTTTTGCATTCTATTCATATAAAATGAAAAGAGCTTTTAGCGTTTTGTTTGCAATATATCCTTAATGAAGCTAACTATTCATAAGAAAATGAGGTGTTCCGTAGCATGAAAATTTTTATTAGTGATAAAGCTGCATCTTGGTATAAAGAAGAAATGTTGTTAAAGGATGGAGATTATGTTCGATTTTTCGCCCGTTATGGTGGATGCAGTACGGTACAACAAGGTTTTTCCCTTGGGATTTCAAACGAAGAACCGATAAACATTGGTGTAAGTACCATTAAAAATGGTATTCACTACTATATTGAAGACAAAGATTTATGGTATTTCGACGGAAATGATTTATATGCAGAATTTAATGCAGATGCAAATGAGCCGGAGTATTTTAACGAAAAACAGCTATAAGAACAGTGCAAGTTCCTTGTTCATCACCGTACGGACTGTGGCAACATCGGTACTTGTACGTCCTGTACGTCGAAGCTGGATGCGGACACAACCGCCAAGTTATCCACAGTCCCATTTCGTTTATAATCTCCTAGACGAAAAAAAGTTGCGCCCTTTGTGAGACACTTCTCTTAATTGGGCGCATGCTTTTGTATCATTTAATATGGGTGGTAATTCCTTCTTTTGTTAATATTTTTGTTTGCACTTCTCCTACTAAATCAAAATGGGAATAGCCGTCTTTTCTTTTATGAATCCATTCTTCCTTCAGTCCGTGCTTTTTTCCCCAATTAATTAATTTTTCCATGTCTGAACAGCCAACCTTTGTGACAGTTTTACTTTTTGGAAAACGTTCGTCTAACCAATAATGAGTTAAAAAAGCAATTTCCCCCTTATCAATTTGACTTTTCCATGCAAGCAACTCTTTTCTGTTTATTCCAAAAGCCATTCATTACGCTCCTTTTTATTCTTAACACATGCATTACGACCAATTCAATTAGTGTATGAATTTCCACTTTTAAAAGATAAGATAAGGAGAAAATCATTTTTTATCGCTTATCCATGCTTTATTTTGATTTCTTCATATTTATTAAACCATTCAGGGAAACTTTTTTTAAAAGATTTTGGTTTAAAGCTGTCTTTACTCACAATAATATGAGTGGAGGAACCTACAACACAAGTTTCTCCCTCTCCATTTTCTACTCTATAACCATACGTTGTTTTTAATCCATCATTTAATTCCACCCATGTTTTCACAAACGCTTTATCACCATAGCGCAACGGCTTTTTATAAGTTGCTTGGATATCATATACAGGAGCAAAAAATCCTTGTTCTTCCATCTCTACATAACTAAAACCAATATCTTCTATTAGTCCTACTCTACCTAATTCAAAGAATTTTAAATAATTTGCATGATAAATAACACCCATCATGTCAGTATCTGCATAATACAGTTGTATTTCTCTTGTTGACACAAACTCTTTATTCAAATATGATTCCCCCAATTTAAAACGCTATTTTTTCCTTTCGTTCTTGATTAGAAAAGTGCAAGCATCTTGTTCATCGCCGTACGACTGGCTGGCTAAATGCGCCACTTCCTGTTGCAACGCCGGCACTCGTACATCTGTACATCTATCTGTACGTCGGAACTAGACACTCGTCTCTACCTTCAAAAATTTTATTCTTTCTTATCTTTGAACAAAGAAAGTGCATTACGTAAATCTATAGCTGTTAGTACACTATGCTCAGCTTCTTTATCGCCGTCTTTCTCTAAAAGGCGCAATGCTTGTAATTGAACCGCTTCATCAATTACATTTGTCGCAAATCTTCCGTTTCCTTGAATCGAGGTCGTATTTAGCTCCTGCATGATATACGTAATTGCTTCATCTGTTAATATATAGTCATAGCTAGAAGCATATACTTTCATAATATTTATTAATTGTTCTGCATTGTAATCTTCAAAGTGGATAAATTTTTTAAAGCGTGATTTTAACCCAGGATTGCTTGCTAATAATTCTTCTGTTTCATTTGGATAACCAGCTAAAATAACGACTAAATTTTCATTGTGTTTTGTCATTTCCATTACTAATGTATCAATTACTTCTTTGCCGAAATCTTGATTAGAACCATTTAATAAGGAGTATGCTTCATCAATAAATAAAACGCCTCCAAGTGATTCTTTTATTTTCTTTTTTGTTTTTATCGCTGATTGGCCGACATAACCTGCAACAAGATCTGCTCTGCTTGTTACAATCAAATGACCTCTTTTTAACATGCCGCAATTCTTTAAAAATTGAGCATATAGTTTAGCAACCGTCGTTTTACCAGTTCCAGGGTTGCCTGTAAAAACTGCATGGAGTTGAATAGGAAGCAGTGTTTGTCCTTTCTCCCTTCTTACTTGCTGCAATTTCACAAAAGCTATTATTTTTTTTAATTCTGCTTTCACTGCCTCTAAGCCGATTAATGATTCTAATTTTTCAGCTGGATTCTCAGAAAACATTTCTTCATCAATTGCAAAATCATCCTCTTCTAAAAGAGTATATGCTAAAAAATGTTGATCATTTAATCGTTGAGAACCTTTTTTAAAAATCGCATCAAGGACAATATTTTTTACGGCACGAGCATTGCCAAAGCTTTCATCTACTTCTTCCTTCTCCAATCTTTTTAACAGTTCTTTTTTTCCTCCTTCTGTTATCACATAATCATTATCACTTGCTATTTTATCGGCAATTTGCAAAAGTTCATGTTTATTATAATTAGGGAGATGAATCATATTAGAAGATGGAAAACGACTCCGTAGTCCGTGATTACTGTCTAAAAATTGTCTCATTTCCTCTGGGTATCCAGCTAAAATTACGGCAAATTTCCCACCAAACTCTGTGCCAGTCATTAAAGAAACTAATGTATCAATTGCTGCTTGTCCGTAATCATTGCTAGTTTGTCCCTCTCTTTTTAAGCTGTATGCTTCATCAATAAATAGCACCCCGCCTAATGCTTTTTTTACGACGGCACGGACATTTTCTTCAGTTTGCCCCATAAAACCGCCAATTAATTGGGAACGATCCACTTCTACTACTTCTTCACTTGGTAAAACTCCTAATTCATAATAAATACTAGCTAATAAACGGGCTAATGTTGTTTTTCCTGTACCAGGATTACCGGTAAAAATCATATTTAGGCTTAATTCATCTTGAACCGTATACCCTAAGGCTTTTCGTGATTTTTGATAGGTTAAAAATCGATAATAATCTTTTACTCTTTTTTTTACGGTTTCTAAACCAATCATTTGCTGTAATTCATCTAAAGAGGACTTTCCCTTCTTTTTGTTTTCCTCACTTGCAAATATATGCTTCCATTCTTGTTTTAGTTCGCTTAATTCTTCAATCAATTTTTTTACACTTTCATAATAAATAGAAGTATGAAATACCCCGCTTATCGATTCTTCGTATTCTTCAGCAGATTTTAATAATTGGGATGTTTTAATAATAACTTTATTTAATAAAGCAAGGATTTCATTATATTTCGTAATCAATTGGGAATTGCCAAAACTTTTTGCTGCAGTCAATTGGGCCTCCAGCTTCTCATTTTCCTCTTCTACATCATGTAAAAACTTTTTACAAATATTTATATACTGCTCTGCAACTTTACGTTTTGCTGTTCGATTATCCGTTTCTCTTATTGAAGGAAATATCAGCTCTTGTAATAGCTGTTGGTATTTTTGCCAGTCATGCTGTGACAAATAATTTGCAGCTTTTTTATTCGTTGGATCCAATTGTTGCGCCTTGTTTAACCAAGCTATCGCTATCGAATCTTGTTCATTCGTTTCCATTCGCGCCAAGGCAGCAATCGTTAATAGTATCGATAATTCTTTGCTATCCTGCTGTTCATTTAATGATTGAATAAGTTGTAATAATTTTTCTTCCGTTACCTTTATTCCTTTTTCAAAATAATTTTTTTCGATTATTTGAATGTTTGCCTCTATAGTCTGATCTATTTTATTTTCTCTGTTCATTTCGTTCACTTCACTCTATAAAATATTCTTGTATATAATCTTTTCACCTTATACTACCATATTCCCATTCTTTCGTTAATTAAAATGAAAGGATCACTAGTTACATTAATAAAAAACCAGCTCTCATTTCAGTAGACGAGAGCTGGTTTTTAAAGTATATTTTGAAATTAGTTAAGTGGCTAGGTTTAAAGTGAACTAGGTGCTTACGCTTTTCTTTGTCTAGCACCAGCGCCAAGCCCTTATGAAAAATAACCCTTCGCCTCTAAAAGGTTTGAGTCGAATGAACATTTTTCTTCAGGGCTAAACAAGTCGCTTACGCTTTTCTTATTCCCCTTTTGTTTGTATTACTTGAGGATGTTGTCCTGACTTATCTTGCATTTGTTTTCCTTTATTTCCACCAAACTCTTTTGGTTGTGTTCCAATATGGCTAGGAACAAAGTGCTTACTATCTTTTTTCGGATTACCCATAATATCAACTCCTTCTTTGTTATTATGCGCAATCTAAAAAAGATGATAATTGGTAATAACTGTTTTATAGAAGACAACAAGCACTTTAACGTACTTCTTTTAAGTGTTTTTTGCCAAGTCGTTCTTCCAGTCGTTCTTCAATTTTTTCAATCGCATCTTTGTCCTTTAATAATTGAAGCTTATTTTCTGATACTAATTCTTGAAAGGAACGTTTACGTGGTTTTCTCATTATTTAAAACTCCTTTTTATTCGATTATTTTCTATCTTTTCCGATAATCTCTATAATCATTAGGATTTTTTAGAAATTTTATTTTATACCTATAATTCATAATATAAAATTATTTCTGAAAATTCAAATGGTAAACTTGCAACTTGTATCCATTTTATTATAAATTATTTAAAACACAATCGCAAGCGCTTTCATTCATTTTGAATATTCTCTCATAATTGTAATTGGCATAGCGGAATAATATTTTTGCTTTATTACCCCATTTTCATCAATAAAAAAAGTGGTCGGAATGGTTATTATTTTATAAAGCTCATTCACTTTATCCTTTTCATCTAAAAGAATTGGAAAAGTTAAATGTCTATTATTTACAAAATCAACTACATCTTCTGTTCCGTCAATGTTTACTGCTAAAATGACAACCTTATTCCCACTTTCCTTAAAGAATTGCTGTATCGTTGGCATTTCCTGTTTACAAGGAGGACACCATGTTGCCCAAAAGTTTAGCATTACTTTTTTCCCACGATAATCTGATAATTTGACTGTATCTCCAGCAAGATTCTTTAATGAAAAATCAGGTGCTTTTGCTCCTATTTCTAACTCTTGTGCTTCGTTCTGTGCTGCTAATGTATCACTGCTGCAGAATATTAAGGTCAAGACAACTGAACACATTATTTTTTTCAGCATCTTACTTCTCCATCCTTTCATAAAATATGTAATTTTAGAATAACCAACCAAGCTTATTTTTACTTATCGTCTAGGAAATTATAAACGAAATGGGATTGTGGATAACTTGGCGGTTGTGTCCGCATCCAGCTCCAGCGCCTAGCTCTTGTGAAAAATAACCCCATGCCTCTAAAAGTAAAAAGCACTTTTTGAGTCATGTGAACATTTTTCTTCAGAGCTGTTCAAGGCGCTTCCGCTTTTGTTCTTCAGTATGAAGATATTTTTTAATATGTATTGGATGCGTAAAATTTATTTATTTCATCAAAAAAAACAACAGTTTTCTACTGTTG